>DASVPS010000204.1:0-28888 GCA_036389555.1 Pyrinomonadaceae bacterium | reverse complement strand
GACACTGGCGTTAGTGTCGCTCGCGGCCCATCTGTGAAGGTGGCTCGAAGTTTGTCGCTGCCAGCCTGTCTCTGGTGTTTATGCGTGCCTGTGGCTGCGTCGCAGAGCGCGCGCTTCGCTGCGGCGACGGCCGATGCGCGTCGCGCTGTTAGCGGGCATGGCGATGAGTTTGCCGCCCGTCGAAGAGGTCGTGGCGGCGGCGGCGAATTTTTCCAGCGTTGCGACATTGGCGACGCGCTCCGGCCTGTGACGCTGGAGCGAGCGCACGCGCAGTTCCTCCCAGTCAGACGGCGGGATGCGCATGAAGGCCGCGACGACCGTCGGGTCGAACTGCCGCCCTGCGTGTCGTTCCAACTCCGCGGCCGCCGCGGCGTAAGGTTTCCCGGCGCGGTAGACGCGCGTACTGACCATCGCGTCGAAGGCGTCTGCGACGGCGAAGATGCGCGCGTTGAGATCGATCTCCGTGCCGCGCAGGCCGAGCGGATAGCCCGTCCCGTCCCATTTCTCGTGGTGTTGCCCGACGACGCGCGCCGCTCCTTCCAGGAATTCGATGCCGCGCAAAATCTGCTGGCCGAGCACCGGATGCTGTCGCATCGTAGACCATTCCTCGTCGGTGAGCGCGGCGGGCTTGCGCAGGATCATGTCGGGGATGCCGATCTTGCCGATGTCGTGCAGGAGCGCGCCGAACTCCAGCGAACGCAATCCCTCTTCGTCCAGATTCAACTCGCGCCCCAAACGCAAACTGAAACTGACGACGCGCTCCGAGTGGCCGTGCGTGTCGGTGTCGCGCGTCTCAAGTGCGGCGGCGAGGGCTTTCAAAGTCGTGCGGTAGGCATCTTCGAGCGAGGTGAGGGCTTGCGCCAGTTCCTTCGTGCGCAATTTGATCGACTCTTCGAGGAAGGTTTCGTAATGGCGTTTGCTGCGCAGCAATTCCTGATGCTGGCGCGCTCGCTCGACGGCCACTTCGACGTGGCGCAAATCGAAAGGCTTCGTCACGTAGTCGAACGCCCCTGCGCGCAGCGCCTCGATGGCGTACTCAATGGTTTGCGCGCCGCTGATCATAATGATCACGGTCTCCGGCGCAAGCTGGCGCACGTGCGGGATCATCTCAAGGCCGCTCATCCCCTCCATGTTGATGTCTGTGATGACGAGGTCATACCGGGAAACCCTGAGCAGCGCCAGCGCCTCCTCGGCCGAACCGACTGCGCGGCACTCGTAGTCGTCGCACAAAAACTCCTGCAAGATGTTCCTGATTTCCGGTTCGTCGTCGGCGATGAGCAGACGCCCTCTGGTGTTTGGTTGTTGAGACATATTGGCCGCCCTTCAGTAGAGAAACTACCGCCCTCCGGCAGTCACGCCGCATGCGAGCGGCGATGCGCTTCCGGCCAAAAACATTCTTCTGGCAAAAAGTGATCGAGTTGAACTAAATCTATTCAAGCGGGGAGGGTCGCATAACTGCTGTTCGCAAGAGTCGTGCCAAGTATTTGCCGGCGCATGAACCCGGTGCGGGCTTCTGCGGCACAGAGAGATTTCAGAATACCCGCTCAGGCCGGTAGAGTTAATGCTATGACGTAACTCAGAGGTCGCAAGCATTGAACGCAAACTTCTTTATTAAATTCACGCCAACATGCGACGACTCGCCGCCGCCCGCGCGCACGCAAACAAGCGAAGCGACGACGACAAAACAGCGTTTGGCGTGACGCTGCAAATCACTGCGGCATGATCCGCGCCGTCGCCGCGTTTTGCGTCTAACTTTAGGCTTCCGATTCGGCACGCATGTAATGAATTGATTCAAGCATTTTTGCTCGCCGGACTATGACGCATCGGCAAGTTTCCGCCCGCCGGTTCACGCCGCGCTCTCTCTTCCTCTTGTCCATCAGCAACATACGCCTTCCGCGAACCGGCGCGCGGCCTGTCACCTTAGAAATCCCTTTAAGTTAACGCCGCCGCCGCATGTACGTTTTTTCCAACGCCGAAGCAGCGCGCGGCGAGAGGTACGGTTATTGCCATAGGCGATATAGCTACGACAAGAACTTCGCTTCGGAGACCCACAACCCGAATTCACTTGAACAGGACGCGCTCGACAGAGGAGGAGCCCGGTGACAATCGTTAAGCATTTCCGCACGGTTTCCGCGTGGCTCGCTATCTTCGCGCTCCTGCTTGCGCCGTGCGCCGGGCTGTCGCCTGCAACGACAGCCCGCGCACGCTCTTTTTCTTCGTCGCCCGCCTGGAAGATGTCGCCCGACCTGCGCGAACTGCTGCGCACGGCACCAGACCAGGCGCAAGCCAGAGTCATCGTCCAATTCAAGGGCACGGCCAACCGCGTGCCCGATTCGCTGCTGTCGGAACTGGGCGGCCTCTCGCTCAGAAAATTTCAGAAGTTGAATCTGCGCGCGCTCAGCCTGCCCGCGCGCGCCGCGGAAGTTCTGGCCGCGCGCGACGAAGTGCAGTACGTCTCGCTCGACCGGCAGGTCGCCGCCGCCGGCCACGTCACGACGACGACCGGGGTGGAGAACGTGCGCGCGCAAACTTCGACCGGACTGTTCGGCCTGACGACCACCACGACCACCCTCGACGGCTCGAACATCGGCATCGCCGTCCTCGACTCCGGCATCGACCCGAACCACGTCTCCTTCAGAGACTCTCTCGGCTTCAGCCGCATCGCCGCGAGCCGCGACTTCACGGGCGAAGGCCGCACCAACGATGTCTACGGCCACGGCACGCACGTCGCTTCCGCCGCCGCCGGCAACGGGCAGGTCGCAGAGGGCGCATACACGGGGATCGCCCCGAACGCAGACCTCATCAACCTGCGCGTGCTCGGCTCGGAAGGCACGGGCACGACTTCCGGTTTGCTCGCCGCGCTCGACTGGGTCTTGACCTATCGCACGACTTACAACATCCGCATCGTCAACATGAGCCTCGGCATGACAGCCGTGGACTCCTACAAAAATGACCCGTTGTGTCAGGCCGTCAGGCGTCTGGTCAACGCGGGCGTCGTGGTCGTGGCCGCCTCCGGCAACGACGGAAAGGACGATGCCGGCGCCAAAATCTACGGGCGCATCCATAGCCCTGGCAACGAGCCTTCGGCGCTCACCGTCGGCGCGTCGAACACCTACGGCACGGACGAGCGCGCAGACGATACGGTGACGACCTTCAGTTCGCGCGGCCCGACGCGCAGCTTCTGGACGGACGAAGCCGGCGTCCGCCACTACGACAACCTCTCCAAGCCCGACATGGTCGCGCCCGGCAACAAGATCATCGCCGCCGAGGCGGTGAACAACCGCATCGTGACGGAGCATCCCGAACTCGACGCAGGGGTCAGCGGCTACACCACGCGCAAGATGATGTACATGAGCGGCTCTTCGATGGCGACGCCCATCGCCGCCGGCGCGGCCGCCCTACTTTTGCAAGCCAACCCGAAACTGACGCCGAACCTCGTCAAAGCGATCTTGATGTATACGGCGCAGCCGCTCTCCGGCTTCAACATGTTCGAGCAGGGCGCGGGGCAGCTCAACGTCGAGGGCGCGGTCAACCTCGCCAAAATCGTCCGCCGCGATTTGTCGTCGGCCACGCCGCTCGGTTATCCTCTGCTAACCACGAGCGTGCTGCCCGCGCCTCAGAGCGAGATCGCCGGACAATCCTTCGGCTGGTCGCAGGGCATCATGCTTCATCATACCTACGCCACAGGTCTCGATCTCATTACGAAGTATCAGAAGGTTTACGCCGCCGGGGCGCTGCTCGGCGACGGGGTGGTTGTGGGCGCGGATGAACAGTCCATTGATGGGTCGAAGATGACGGATACCGTCGCGCTCGGCGCGCATATTCTGACGAGCGGCGGCGCGACGCTCGGCGACGGGACGATATTCATGAGCACGTACCTGCTGCTCGGCGATGGCATCGTCATGGGCGATGGCATCGTCATCGGCGACGGCATCGTGATGGGAGACGGTATCGTCATGGGAGACGGTATCGTGATGGGCGATTCGCACCTCCAGGCGCAGTCGTTCAGGGCGGGAGGCGACAACACTCAAGGGATGAAGTGAAAGTCGCTTACGAGGTTGACGGTTGTGCGAGAACTTGAAATACTCACTGCCGCCCTCCTCTCCCAAGCTTGTCAGTCCCACCTCGCGATTTACTGAAGCCGACTCCTGTTCGGAGTCGCGCGACAACGTATCTTTTCAATACTGGAAGGTTCAAGCACATTACCGGATGATATGCAGCGTAAGACGTCTCCCGACAAATTCGACGCCGCCCGCTGTATAAGGAGGAGCCAGGTGAGATACTCGCACCACTGCCCTGCCGCCAAGCGGCTCACTACCCCCCTGCTACTGCTCGCTTTACTCGTCGGCCTTTTGCCCGCGCCCCCCGCTACAGCGCGCGCGCAGAAGGGCGGCGCGGTGCTGCCAGTTGCGGCAGGTGACGAGGGGCGCGTCGGGCGCGCCGCGGAAGATAAAGTGTCGCCTGATTTGCTCGGCACCGCGCGCAAGGCGAGCGGCAAAGAGAAGCACGTTCAGGTGATCCTGCAACTGAACGGGAAGGCCGACGCCGCCGTCGATCTGCTGCTGCAACGCTACGGCGGTCGCACGGTGCGCCGCTTCATGAAGCTCAACGCGCGCGTCGTTAATCTGCCGGCACGCTCTGTCGAGGCGTTGGCCGCGCATCGCGAACTGAAATTCATCTCGCCGGATCGCGAGAGCATCCCGACGGGGCACGTCTCGATGACGAGCGGCGCGGATGCCGTGCGCTCCACGACGGGCACACAGGTCGGGGGCTTGGACGGCACGGGCATCGGCATCGCCATCCTCGACTCCGGCATCGACGCCGGCCACAAATCGTTTCTGGATCGCGGAGGCAAACTGCGCATCGTCGTCAGCCGCGACTTCACCGGCGAAGGCCGCGTGGACGATCCTTACGGGCACGGCACGCACGTCGCCTCCATCGCCGCGGGCAATGGCCGCGTCTCCAACGCGGAGTATCTCGGCATCGCGCCGAACGCAAACATCATCAACCTGCGCGTGCTCAACTCGCAGGGACAGGGCATGGTCTCAGGCGTGCTCGCCGCGCTCGACTGGGTGGTCGCCAACCGCACGCTCTATAACATCCGCGTCGTCAACATGAGTCTGGGCGCACCCGCCATCGAGTCTTACCGTAACGATCCGGTGTGTCGCGCCGTCAGGCGTCTGGTTGACCTCGGAGTCGTCGTCGTCGCGGCGGCCGGCAACAACGGGAAGAACAGTTCCGGCCAGAAACTTTACGGCTCGATTCACTCGCCGGGCAACGAGCCTTCGGCGCTCACCGTCGGCGCGTCGAACACCTACGGCACGGACGAGCGCGCGGACGACGGGGTTGCCAGCTTCAGCTCGCGCGGCCCGACGCGCAGCTTCTGGAAGGACTTGCTCGGCGCGAAACACTACGACAATCTGATCAAGCCCGACGTGGTCGCGCCCGGCAACAAGCTGGTCTACGCCGAGGCGGTCAACAATTATCTCGTCAGCCAGAATCCGCAACTCGACGCGGGCGTCAGCCCGGTTGACGGGCGGCGGATGATGTACCTGAACGGCTCTTCGATGGCGACGCCGGTCGCCGCCGGCGCGGTCACTATGCTGTTGCAGGCCAACCCGAAACTGACGCCGAACCTCGTCAAAGCGATCTTGATGTATACGGCGCAGCCGCTCTCCGGCTTCAACATGTTCGAGCAGGGCGCGGGGCAACTCAACGTCGAGGGCGCGATCAGGCTGGCGACAGTTGTCCGCACAGACCTCAGCGCGCTCACGCCGGTCGGCGCGCCGCTCCTCACGTCGCTCACGCTGCCCACGCCGCAGACGACCATCGCCGGGCACACCTTCACCTGGTCGCAGGGGTTGATCATGGGACACACCTACGCGACCGGCACGAACCTCTTCGCCAAGTACCAGAAGATTTACGGCTCCGGCATTCTCTACGGCGACGGCATCCTCTATGGCGATGGCATTCTCTATGGCGACGGCATCCTCTACGGCGACGCCAGAGTGCTCTCGGACGGCATCCTCTACGGTGACAGCGTGCTGACCAGCGACGGCGGACTGCTCGGCAGCGGCACGGCCTTCACGAACGTCAAGACACTCTACAGCGACGGCATACTCTACGGTGACGGCATTCTTTACGGTGACGGCATCCTCTACGGCGACAGCGTCCTCCTCGGGAGCAGCACGATGCGCACGGACGCCGTGACGCAGGCGCAGTCCGCCAGAACCAACGGCGACCTGACATCCGCCATGAACTTTGAGGTCGACACGGGTGTCGACTGTGTTGACTACTAAGGCGATTTGTTCAGAGCGCCCCGCACTTCGTTTGAGCCGTAAAATAAGGATGAAAGACTCAAAGGAGATCGTTATGCCCCACTCAGCGAGATTGAAAAAGGCCGCCAACGCCGGGATGTCCCCCACCCCGTTCGTTTACGCGACCGCCCTCGACGTTCGACCTCTCACAGAAGCACACAGACAAGAAGTTCTCGCCTTTCTCCCGCGCTCCGTCGATACGATTTTCATGCGCGGACTGATTCTCGACAACGGCATGGAGAGCGAATTCAACCGCGGGACGCTCTACGGCTGCCGCAATGCCGAAGGGCAACTCGAAGGCGTCGCGCTCATCGGTCACGCCATGGTCATAGAGGCGCGCACCGAAGGCGCTTATGCGGCCTTTGCGCGGGTCGCCCGCGACACGCGCGCGCACATCATCCTCGGCGATCAGGAAAAGATCGAGAACTTCTGGAAGCATTACGAGCGCGGCGGACAGGAACCCCGCCGCATCTGCCGCGAACTCCTGATGGAACTGCACTGGCCTATCGAAACCTTGACCGAAGCGGCGGCGCTGCGGCTGGCGACGAGCGACGACCTCGAAGCGCTGGTGGCGGTCAACGCGCGCATGTGCTGCGACGAGAGCGGCGTCAATCCGCTGGATGTCGACCCGGAAGGTTTCCGCGAACGGCTCCTGCGACGCATCGAGATGGGGCGCGTCTGGGTCTGGACGGAGGGCGAGCGGCTGATCTTCAAAGTCGATGTGATGGCGGACGTGCCCGGCTGCACCTACCTCGAAGGCGTCTACATCCACCCGGAAGAGCGCCGCAAGGGCTACGGGCGGCGCGCCATGTCGCAACTCGGGAGAATCCTCCTGCCGCGCACCGAGACGATCTGCCTGCTCGTCAATGAGCAGAACAAGGATGCGCAGGTCTTCTTCTTCAAGGCCGGCTACAAGCTGCGCGCCTGTTACGACACGATCTTCTTGCAGCCCCGCGAAGTCGTGGCGAACTGAACTGACTACAACCCTCTAGAGAGCACATCAGATGAACAGACAGCGGTTCGCTAAACCCTTCATGTGGTCGATCATCGTCCTCGGCGCGGCGGCGTGTGCCCACTCGGCTTACAATCTGCCGTTCGCCCGTTTCGACCTGCTGTTCCTCCTGCTGACCGTCGCCACCGGCATCACCTCGCACATCGCCATGCCGCTGCCGGGCGTCAACGGCCGCATCACCGTCTCCGAGACGTTCATCTTCCTCGCCATGCTGCTCTACGGCGGCGAGGCGGCCATTCTCCTCGCCGCGATTGACGGGTTCTGCTCGTCGCGCCTGATCAGCCGCAAGCCGATCACGCTCGCCTACAACGCCGCGCAGCTCGGCGTCGCGACCTTTATCACTTACCGTATCCTGCGCCTCTGCTTCGGCGACGTGCGCAACTTCGCGCACGGCGACTTCTCGGTCAATTTCCTGATCGCCGTCTGCATCATGGGCTTCGTCCAGCACGTCGGCAACTCGGTGCTCGCCTCGACGGCTCAGGCGCTCAAACACCAGCAATCAATCTGGCAGGTTTGGAGCCGCGACTGCCTGTGGCCTTCGATCACCTATTTCGCGGGCGCATCCGTCGCCGTCATCACGGCGAAACTCGTCGGCATGTTCGGCCCCTACGCCGTTATCGCGACGACACCGATCATTCTGAGCATCTACCTGACCTATCGCACTTATCTCAAGAATCTCGAAGTGACGGCGGCATCGGCTAAGGCCGAAGCGGAAGCTGCTTCGCGCGCCGAGGCGGCCAAGGCGCAGGCCGAGCAGGCCGAGCGCCACGTCGAAGAACTCTCGCACTACATCGCCGAGCAGGAGCGCATCCGCGAGCAGTATTCGCAGATCGAGAAGCTCTCCGCGCTCGGCGAACTCGCTTCGGGCGTCGCGCACGATTTCAACAACACGCTCGCAGGCATCCTCGGCCGCGCGCAGTTGCTCCTGAGCACCAACGACCCGGCCAAGATCGAGAGCGGACTGAACATCATCATCAAGACGGCGAAGGACGGCGCGAAGACCATCAAGCGCATACAGGACTTTGCCCGCCAGCGGCGCGACCACGCCTTCTCGCCCGTCGCCGTCGATCAACTGCTTCTGGACGTGAGCGAGATCACGCGCCCGCGCTGGAAGGATCACGCCGAGGCCGCCAACGTCCACATCAGCCTCGAACTCAGGATCAGCTCGAACGTGCTGGTGCTCGGCGACGAGTCGGAGTTGCGCGAGGTGCTGGTCAACATGGTCTTCAACGCCGTGGACGCGATGCCCGACGGCGGCACGCTCACGCTCGCCACGCGCGAGGCGGGCGGCGCAGTCGAGATTTCGGTCACAGACACGGGGACGGGCATGAGCGACGACGTGCGCTCGCGCATCTTCGACCCGTTCTTCACGACGAAGGGCAAGGCCGGCATGGGGCTTGGCCTCGCCGTCTCCTACGGCATCATCCGCCGCCACGAGGGCACGGTCGAAGTCGAATCGGAGACGGGGCGCGGCACGAGTTTCCGCATCACGCTGCCCTCGGGCAAGAACGCCGCGAAGCCGCAGCCGAGCGTCAGCCAGCCCGCCGCGGCGGCGTTGCTTCCGGCCGGCGTGCGCGGCACGAAGTTTCTGGTGGTGGACGACGAAGCGTCTGTGCGCGAGTTGCTGCGCGACATCCTGGAGCGGGAAGGCCACGAGGTGACGACCGCCGCGAGCGGCCGCGAGGCGCTCGTGCTCTACGACGAGACGCGGTTCGCCGCCGTCCTCATGGATGTCGGGCTGCCGGGCATGAGCGGCTGGGAACTGGCGCGCGCCATCCGCGAGCGCGACGAGAAGATGCCGCTGGCGATCATCACGGGCTGGGGCGAGGCCGTCGGCTCGAATGCGCAGAAGGCGGCGGGGGTCGATTGGGTGGTGGCGAAGCCTTTCACGGTGGAGCAGATCACGAGCATCGCGAGGGAAGTTTCCCGAAAGCAGGAGGGGGGCTTTGAGCGCGTCGAAACCACCGTCGCCGCCTGACGGGTCGGGCGGCAACGAGCGGCGCAGCGCCACCCGTTATCCCGCCCAACTCGACGCGCGCCTGCTGTTCCAGATTTCCGTCGCACACGACGACGACGACATCGACGCCACAGCGCCCACCGGCACCCTGAGGCTGGTCGGCCACACGCGCAACATCAGCGAGACGGGACTCGCCTTCATCGTTCCCACCCTGCGCATCGGCGACCAGTTCGCGCACGTCATCGGCAGCCGGCTGCGCATCATACTCTACCTCCCGTCAGGCCACGTGGAGATTCGCGCCACGCCCGTCCGCTACGAACAACTACCGCCCGAAGACCCTGAGCGCGGCTACCTGATCGGCGTCCGCATCTCCGAGATGGCCGACGACGAGTGGGTGCGCGTGGTCGAATACGTACGCTCGCTGCGTTAGGGCGACACGACCGCCGCCGCCGACAAACTCCACTCCAATCAGGCAGCATGAATGTATAGCCGGCGCGCGGCTCCGCGCGCCGCGATCAATCGCATGGATAAAAAGCAGAAGCCCCGCGGGGGCGAGAGAGTTTCGGAAGTAAGACTCTCTCGCCCCCGCGGGGCTTCCCGGTTTTATGTTGTGACCCTCGGCGGCTCACCCGCACGAAGAAATTTAAACTCTGCCGCTCGCGCACGAAGAAGTTAAACTCTGCCGCCGCGCGTGAAGAGGCGTGTGAAGAGACGCGCGCACGTCGCCGGGTCACGCGCCGCAGTCTGCTGCGTCCGCTTTAACCTCTTCCAGATTGTGCCGCTTGATCATTCGCTGGAGCGTGCTGCGGTCGATGCCGAGGATGCGCGCGGCGGCCTGCTTGTTGCCGTGCGTGCGTTCGAGCACGCGCTGGATGTGGCGGCATTCGAGTTCCGAGAGCGAGAGCAACTCGCCCCCGCCTTCGCCCGCGCAAGCCTCTTCCCGCGCCGAGGCCGCCGCTTCACCGCCCCGCGGCGGCCTCGCCGTCGCGCTGCCCACCGAATTACTGATGCGTTCCGGCAAGTCTTCGGGGTGGACGATCTCGTCGCAGAGCGCGGTCGCGCGGACGATGGCGTTCTCCAGTTCGCGTATGTTCCCCGGCCAGTTGTAATTTTCCAGAATCTGGACGGCTTCGGGCGAGAAACTGACGGCGCGCTGCCCCGCGCGCTTCGACCGCTCGGCGAAGCGACGCGCCAGCGGCATGATGTCTTCGCTGCGCTCGCGCAACGGCGGTAGGTGCAGCGTCACGGCGTTCAGGCGATAGAGCAAGTCCTGCCGGAAACCGCCTTCGCGCATCTCGCTTTCCAGATCGCGGTTGGTGGCGGCGATGACGCGCACGTCAACTTGCAGCGTGTGGTTCGATCCGACGCGGCGTATCTCGCCTTCCTGCAAGGCGCGCAGCAGCTTCACCTGAAAGGCGGGCGTCGTCTCCGTGATTTCGTCCAGGAAGATCGTGCCGAGGTGCGCCTCCTGCCACAGCCCGCGCCTGTCCATCGTCGCGCCCGTGAACGACCCGCGCACGTGGCCGAACAACTCAGACTCGATCAACTCGGCCGGGATCGCACCGCAGTTGACGGCGACGAAAGCGTTGTCCGCGCGCTGGCTGCGGCGGTGAATCGCGCGCGCCACCACCTCCTTGCCCGTCCCCGACTCGCCCGTGACGAGCACCGGCAAATTCGTCCCGGCCACGCGCCCGACGAGTTTCATCATCTCGACGAAGGCCGCGCTCTGCCCCACCAGATCGATGTCGGACGTGTAGACCGGCGGCACGAGGTCGCCCGTCGTCTGCTGGCGCGCGCGCTTCTCAATGCCGCTCCTGACCGCCTGCGAGATGGCGCGCACCTCGTCGTTGTCGAACGGCTTCATCAGGTAGTCGTAAGCGCCGGAGGAAACGGCGTCGAGCGCGCCGACGGCCGAGCCGTGCCCGGTCATCAGGACGATCTGCGCCTGCGGCTGTTCCTCTGTGAAACGCCGGAGCACTGCGAAACCGTCGTGGCTGCCGTCGCTGCTCAGCTTCACGTCGCAGAAGACGAGCGCCCACGCCTCGCGGCTCAACAGGTCGTAGGCGTGCTCGGCCGATTCGGCCTCGCTCACAGTCCAGCCGTCCACGCGCAAAACCTCGGCCACGTTATCGCGGATCAGCGCCTCGTCGTCGATCACGAGAGCCTTCATGTATTCGTTGAATTGTGGGGGCATAACTTAAAGATGACTCTTTCCACAACTTCGCTGTGAGAGCAAAGTCTGACGGAAGCTTCCGCTTTCGGTTCAAAGACACAAAAGACCTAAAGCGCCGCCCATTTCATATTTTAATCCGCGCCGGTGCTGCCGAAGCCGCCCGCCCCGCGCGCCGTCTCGTCGAGCGCGTCAGCCCACGCGGCGTCGGGCGTGATGATCGCTTCGACGATCAACTGCGCGACGCGCTGCCCCGCTTCGAGCGTCAACGGCTCGCGCCCGTGATTGACGAGCGCGCAGATGATCTCGCCCCGGTAGTCGCTGTCTATGACGCCGGCCAGCACGTCCAGGCCGTGCCTGACGGCCAGCCCGGAGCGCGGCGCGACGCGCCCGTAAAAGCCGCGCGGGATGGCGACCGACAACCCCGTCCGCACCGCCGCACGCGCGCCCGCCTCAAGCGTCACCGCTTCGATTGCGCAGAGATCGAGGCCGGCGGCCGCGCCGCTCCCCCTCGACGGTAACTTCGCCGCCGGGTGCAGTTTCAGAAATTTCAGTACGTCCGTCATCTGAAGTGCGGAGAATACTGGAGTCGGGAGTCAGAATAAAGGAGTCAGGATACAGAATGCAGGATACAGAATGCAGAAAACAGAAGTCAGAAGTCAGAAGTCAGAATAAAAGCGGGGCGTAAATTTCTTCTGACTCCTGACTTCTGACTCCTGACTTCTGACCCCTGACTTCTGTTTTCTGTCTTCTTCCCCCCTTCTCATCAAGCGCGCGCTTCGTTGATCCAGATCGGTTTCGAGTTGCAGCCCGTGCCGTTGCTGCGCCATTTCGGGCACGACCAGAAATAACTGCCCGCGCTCGACGGCCCGCGCTTCACGGTCGGCGTCTCACACTCCGGGCATGGCGGGCCGTTCTCGACCTTGACGGCCGCCGTCGCCGCACCCTCGCCCGCGCGCGTCTCGTTGATCCACACGGGCGCGGCGTTGCACCCGCTCTTGTCGCTTTTCCAGCGCGTGCAGCCCCAGAAGTAGCTGTCGTTTTTGAACGGGCCGCGCTTCACGGTTGGCGCGCCGCACTCCTTGCACGGCTCGCCGCTCTCAGGCGCGGGCTTTGCCTCTTCAAGCGCGCCCCCCTCTTCGAACCAGCGCACGCCGCGACACTCCGGGTAGCGCACGCAGGACAGAGACGCGCGCTTGCCCTTCTCGCGCGGGGCGCGCAGGCGCATCGCCGCGCCGCACGCCGCGCATTTCGTCGTCAACATCAACTTGCGCTGCTTCGCGTTCTTCGGCGCGTCGCTGATGAAACCGCACGCCTCGCGCCCCTCTGAGCAGACGAGAAATTTCCCCGCAGCGCTCACTCGTTCGACGAGGAAACCCGCGCGCTCTTCGAGTTTGCACTTCGGGCAATCGAGCGCGTCTTCGGGGCGCGGCATCGACGCACGCGGCGCGCCCCCCTCGCCCGCCGCCGCGCGCTCCATCTCCGCCGACGCGATCTGCCCGACGAGTTCCGTCACCATCACTTTCACTTCGCTCATGAACGCATCGCGCGCATACTCGCCGCGCGCCATACGCGCCAGCTTCTGCTCCCAACTGCCCGTCAGTTCGGCCGACTTGAGAAGCTGCGAAGGCAGCAGCTTGATGACGGCGATGCCCTTCGGCGTCGCAGTCAGGGATTTCTTGTCGCGCGTGATGTACTCGCGTTTCAAGAGCGTCTCGATGATGGCGGCGCGCGTGGCCGGCGTGCCGAGTCCCGAATCCTTCATGGCGAGGCGCAACTCCTCGTCCTCCACCTTCTTCCCCGCCGTCTCCATCGCGCCGAGCAAACTCGACTCCGAATAGCGCGGCGGCGCTTTCGTCTGCTTCGCCACGGCTTCGACGTTCTTTGTCTCCACCGCTTCCTGCGCGCGGACGGGCGGCAACTCCGCGTCTTCCGCCTCGTCCTCGCCGTCCGCCTTCTTACGGTCTTCTCTTCCGGGCGGGTCAACTTCGCGCCAGCCCGCCTTGAGCACCACCGTCCCGCGCGTGATGAATCGCTCGCCCTCGACGGCCGTCGTGATCGTCGTGCGCTCCAGTTCCGCGTCCGGGTAGAAGGCCGCGAGGAAACGGCGTGCGACGAGGTCGTAGATGCGCTTCTCGTCGGGCGCGAGCGCGTTCGGCTCGATGCGTTGCTTCGTCGGGATGACGGCGTGGTGATCCGTCACCTTCTTGTCGTCAACGTGGCGACTTGATAGTTTCGGCGTTCCCTTCGCCAGAATCGTCTCGATGAATTTCACGTAAGGGCCGACGCCCGCCGCCTCGACGTGCCCCTTGAGTTCCTGATTGACGCTCGTGGAGAGGTGGCGCGAAGAGGTGCGCGGGTAGGTGATGAACTTTTTCTCGTAGAGCGTCTGTGCGAGTTCGAGCGTGCGCGCGGCGGAGAAACTGTAGCGAGCGTTGGCGGCACGCTGCAAGGCCGTCAGGTCGTAGAGGAGCGGCGCGCGTTCCTTCGACGCCTTCTTTTCAACTTTTTCGACCGTGCCCGGCTTGTCTTTAACTTTGAAGACGACGGCCTCGGCCGCGTCACGGTGATCGAAACGGCTCCCCTGTTTGTTGAACCAGGTGCCGCGATACGCGCCCGCCGCCGACTCGAAATCGGCGACTACCTCGTAGTAATTCGTCGGGACGAAATTCGCGATCTCCTCGTCGCGGCCGACGATGAGCGCGAGCGTCGGCGTCTGCACGCGCCCCAGAGAATAGACGCCGTCGTGCCCCGCGCCGCGCGCCTTAATGGTCTGCGCGCGCGTCGCGTTCAAACCGACGAGCCAGTCGGCCTGTTGGCGCGAGCGCGCAGAATCGCGAAGCCCTCGGTATTCGGAAGCGGGCTTGAGCCGGTTGAAACCCGCGATGATCTCGTCGCGCGTCAGCGATGAAATCCAGAGCCGCTCGACGGGCTTACGGCAGCGCGCGAGCGTGTAGACGAGATCGAAGATCAACTCGCCCTCGCGCCCCGCGTCGGCCGCGTTGACCACCGTCGTCACGTCGTCGCGGCCGAGCAGCGACTTGATGACTTTGAATTGATCCAGCGTGCGCTCCGAGGCGTGATACTTGAACTCTTCGGGAATGATCGGCAGCGTCTCCATCCGCCACGATTTCAACTTCGGGTCGTAGCCTTCCGGGTCGTCAAGTTCGACGAGGTGGCCGATGCACCAGGTGATGATGTCGTCTTTGCCTTCGAGATAGCCTTCGCCGCGCCGCGTCGCGCCGAGCGCCGCCGCCACATCGCGCCCCATCGAAGGTTTCTCGGTAATGATGAGTCTCATAGAAAAACAGTCAGCAGTGAGCAGTAAGCAGTAAGCAGTCAGGTATTCGCTTCAAACTTTAATAGCTATATCGCCGAGCACATGCAACAAAGACAAAACACTTAATTTCATCCCTCATCCCTCCGCCCTCATCCCTACGTTCACAGTCCCGCCATGTCCCACTTGCGCACCACGTCGTTGACGAGCAGGGCGATCTTGTCCGTCACCTTCACGAAATACTCGTCGGCCTTCTTCTGGTCGAACTTCGGGTAGCCCTGCCCCGGCTGGTAGAGGCCGATGGAAGAGGGAAAGGGCGTGGCCGCCCACGTGCCCGCCGCCGGATACGGCGTGGCGAGGTCGTCCTTGTAGCGTTCGGGATGTACGAGCGTCGGGTCAATCGCCTGCACGAAGGCCGTCTCGTTCCAACCGGCGTGGCCGCCGTCTTCGCCGAACACCTGCTTCGTCACGTCCGAGGCGAACGACCACCAGTTGACGACGAGCGTGCGCACTTTGCGTTCGGCCGAAACTTCCGCCGCGACCGATGTGAGCACGGCCGTCTGCCCGCCGCCATGGCCGTTGATGATGACGATATTGCGGAAGCCGTTCTTCGCCAAGCCCTCCATGATTTGTTTGACAAAGGGGCGATAGGCCGCCTCCGTGATCTGAAACGCGCCGGGATAAGCTTCCATGCTTCCGGTCATCCCGTAGGGCAGGACGGGCGCGATCATGGCGTTGGTGCGGCGCGCGATGCGGCGCGCGATGGCGAGGGGCGCGGTGTTGTCCGCGCCGTTGTTGACGACGCCGTGCGGTTCGAGCGTCCCCGTCGGCAGGAGCACAGTCTGGACGCGCGCGGGAACCGTCTGGCGAAACTCCATCCAGTTGATCCGATCCATCTCGCGCGTCGAGACCGTGTCGGGCGACTCCCGAGGCGCAGTCGTCTGCGCGCCCGTCGTCTGCACACACACGGCCAACAGTAATAGCAGGGAGATCGTCTGCGCTGTTTTCATCATCACAACTCCTCGATAGGTTTTCGCGCACGACGCGGCGGACGCCGCCCGTGTCTCTTTCGCAATCTGAATTTTAGCCTAGCACACCAACCCTTTCGTACAAATTCAACAACTCGACGGGCGCGAACGACGCGAGCGTGGCCGCCCTGATCGCCGCGAAATCACGACATGCAAAAGCGCGCCCCGATTCAGCCCCTCGCCGCCGCTGAGTTGCTAAGCCCGAATAGGCAGGTTGCCGCGCGTCCCGCGCGCATCACTTGCGCGGCGGCACGGGTCGCGCGAAAGCCGGTTGCGGTGCGTCCGCGTCTGCGGATATATTCTCGTGACGTACTACCGCCGTCTTTGGCAGACGGTCGCCTTCAAAACACTTCGGCCGATTAATTTTTACAGGGACACAGAGAGAGAGCCGGCCACCGCCGGGAGGAGAGAGCCTTGAGCCATCGTAAAGAAGAAGATCGCAGTTTGAACATCGAGCGGAGAAAGTTTATCGGAGCAGGTCTGGCGGTCGGCGTCGCCGCCGCTGCGCTCGCGGGAAGGCCGGAAGGCTTTAAGGCGTTCGCGTCTCCCCCGCCCGCATCGAAGGCGGACGAACTCGAAGAGGCGACCATCGCAGAGTTGCAGGAAGGGATGCGCGCGGGCAAGTGGTCTGCGCGCGAACTCGCGGAGAAGTACATCGAGCGGATCGAGCGGTTCGACCGCAAAGGCGCCGCCCTCAACTCCGTCATCGAACTCAACCCGGACGCGCGCTCTCTCGCCGCCGCGCTCGACCGCGAACGCAAAGCCGGGCGCGTGCGCTCGCCGCTGCATGGCGTCCCCATCCTCATCAAAGACAACATCGACACCGCAGACCGCATGCAAACCACGGCCGGTTCGCTCGCTCTCGTCGGCACGCCCGCGCCGCGCGATGCTTTCATCGTCGCGCGTCTGCGCGAAGCGGGCGCAGTTCTCTTAGGCAAGACGAACCTGAGCGAGTGGGCGAACTTTCGTTCGACCCATTCGACGAGCGGGTGGAGCGGGCGCGGCGGGCAGACGCGCAACCCCTACGCCATTGATCGTAATCCGTGCGGTTCGAGTTCCGGTTCGGGCGTCGCCATCGCCGCCAACTTTGCCGCCGCCGCCGTCGGCACGGAGACGGACGGCTCAATCGTCTGCCCCTCGTCGGCGAGTTCGCTCGTCGGCATCAAGCCCACGCTCGGCCTCGTCAGCCGCTCCGGCATCATCCCCATCGCGCACAGCCAGGACACGGCCGGCCCGATGGCGCGCACCGTGGCCGACGCGGTGCTGCTGCTCGGCGCACTCACGGGCGTTGACCCGCGCGACCGCGTGACGCAATCGAGTCGGGGCAAAGCGCACGCCGACTACACGCGCTTTCTAGACCCGGCGGGCTTGCGCGGCGCGCGCATCGGCGTGGCGCGCAAGTTCTTCGGCTTCAGCGACCGTGTTGACAAGTTGATGAGCGATGCGATTGACGCATTGAAGTCAGCGGGCGCGACCCTTGTTGACCCGGCCGATCTGCCGTCGCACGGCAAGTACGACGACTCGGAGTTTGAAGTGTTGCTCTTTGAGTTCAAGGCCGACCTCAACAAGTATCTGGCCGAGCGCGGCGCGGGTGTGCCGCGCTCGCTCAAGGAACTGATCGAATTCAACGAGCGCAACCGCGAGCGCGAGATGCCCTACTTCGGGCAGGAGATTTTCCTCAAGGCGCAGGCGAAAGGGGCGCTCACGGATAAAGCCTATCTCGCCGCGCTCGCCAAAAATCACCGCCTCTCGCGCGCCGAAGGCATCGACGCCGCGATGACCAGACACCGTCTCGACGCGATCATCGCGCCCACCGGCGGGCCGCCGTGGACGACCGATCTCGTCAACGGCGACCACTACACGGGCGGCAGTTCCACGCCCGCCGCAGTCGCAGGCTATCCGAACATCAGCGTCCCGGCCGGCTACGTCTACGGCCTCCCCGTCGGCATCTCCTTCTTCGGCCGCGCCTACAGCGAACCCGTGCTCATCCGCCTCGCCTACGCCTTCGAGCAGGCGACTAGGCACCGCCGCCCACCGCAGTTTAAAGACACGGCCGAGTTGCGCGATTAAGAGTTGACGACACAATAACGAGCTATGAACCGATCCTTTGCTCCTTAACTGCCTGAACCCCGCGCCTACTGCGGCAACTGCATTTCTAGCCGGAGGCGCAAAGCCAGTAAGCAAGGCGCAAAGGAATGTTATGCTGCTTTGAATTAGTAAGTAGAGGAAACACAAATGCCTAGATGCGAGGGTATAACTCAAAAAGGAGAGCAGTGTAAGAACATGGCAATGGAGGGTTCAAAATACTGCTACCATCATAGACAATTTAGCTCCCAAGCCATATTAGCTTCGACCATTGGCGGAGCAATGATCGGGTCTCTAATAGCTCCGGGCGTGGGTACAGTTATAGGTGGTCTTCTTGGAGCATTGCTTGGCACTCAGGCGGAGGGAGAGGTGAAGAAATGAATACTCCTCTGTTTGAGCCAACGATTCTCGGCGTGTGTATTGGCATCTTGGCGGGAGTAGTATTCTTAATCATTTGTTTGAAGAGGCAAGTGGCTCCAAATTTTAGTCATATGGCTGTGATTGTGCTTTCCTGTGTGGGCGCGATTGTAAGTATTCACTTTGGATATATCGTTATAAAAACACCTAAAGAACAGCTAGGCTTGTTCCAAGAGCAACGTCTGCCTATGATCCTCGGAGCCTTAGCAGTGGTTTGGGTTTCAATCGAATCAGTCATAAAAATATATCTACCATTAATCAGAGTTAAGACATTCAAGGCGACAGAGAACACAATAGATGCAGAGGAAAAGAAGGGTGCTTAATTTCTTCGCCGCTCAGCATAACAACGGCATGCACCCGACGCCCTTTCACGCGGCCTCTCATGCTCGTTGAAATGGGGCGCGGGTGATGCCCGCGTTAGGCCGCGGTCTAAACCTTTGAGGTGAGTTTATGATCATCACGACCGGGTATGTTGAGATTGATGTCGGCGGCAGCCCGATGCGTATGTTCGTCGCCGCGCCGAAGCCGGAGGGGACGTATCCGGGCGTGGTTTTCTACTCGGACATTTTCCAACTGACGGGGCCGATGCTGCGCGCCTCCGCGCGACTCGCCGGTTACGGCTTCGTCGTCGCCGCGCCCGAAATTTATCACCGCCACGAACCCGTCGGCACGGTCATCCCCTTCGACGATGCGGGACGCACGCGCGGACTCGAAGGCGCGGCGCGAACCGCCGTCGCAGACTTCGACGCCGATTGCCGCGCTGCGCTCGACTATCTGGCCGCGCACCCCCGCGTCGCGCATGGCAAACTCGGCGCGGGCGGTTTCTGCCTCGGCGGCCATCTCGCCTTTCGCGCCGCGCTTCAACCGCGTGTGCGCGCCACCGCCTGCTTCTACGGCACGGGAATCCACAACGGCAAGTTAGGCCGCGACGCAGACGCACGCTCGCTCGAACGCGCCCCGGAAATTCGCGGCGAATTGCTGATGGTCTTCGGCACGCTCGACCCGCACGTTCCCGCCGAAGGCCGCGCGAAAATCGAGCGTGCGCTCAACGAAGCGAATGTCAATTACTCTTTCCAACTCTACCCGGCCGAGCATGCCTTCATGCGCGACGAAGGCGCACGCTACGACCCGCAGGCGACCGACGCCGCCTTCGCCGACATGATCGCGCTCTTCCGCCGCACGTTTGAAGAAAAGGATGAGGGATGAGGGATGAGGGATGAATAATTTAAGCATTGATTCATTGAATCATTGATTCATTGATCCAATGTTTCATTGCTTCATTGAATCAATGAACCGATGAATCAATGAATCAATTCTTCATTCATCCCTCATCCCTCATCCCTCATCCCTTCTTCCTACCCGTTCACCACCTCGCCGCCGTTCGGGTGCAGAATCTGCCCGGCCATGTAAGAGGCGTCGTCGGAGGCGAGGAAGACGAAGGCGGGCGCGACCTCTTCGGGTTGTCCCGGCCGCTTCATCGGCACGTCTGCACCAAAACTCTCAACCTTCTCCGGCGGGAAAGTCGAAGGGATGAGCGGCGTCCAGATCGGCCCCGGTGCGACGCCGTTAACTCTGATGCCACGCTCCACGAGCGACTGCGAGAGCGCGCGCGTGAAGGCGACGATTGCACCTTTCGTCGCAGAGTAGTCGAGCAGTTCGGGGCTGCCCTTGTAGGCCGTCACCGAGGTCGTGTTGATGATCGAGCCGCCCGCCTTGAGGTGCTTGAGCGCGGCCTTCACCAGATAGAACATCGCGAAGATGTTCGTGCGGAAGGTGCGCTCCAATTGCTCTGCGCTGATCTGTTCGATGCTCTCCTGCGGGTGCTGCTCGGCCGCGTTGTTGACGAGCACGTCCAGACGCCCCAACTCAGTTGCCACACGCTCCACGGCCTCGCGGCAGAAATTCTCGTCGCCCACGTCGCCGTCAATCAACAGGCAGCGTCGCCCTTCCCGTTCGACGAGTCGCGCCGTCTCGCGTGCGTCTTCGTGTTCGTTGAGATACATGACGCACACGTCCGCGCCCTCGCGTGCGTAGGCGATGGCGACGGCGCGGCCGATGCCGCTGTCGCCGCCCGTAATGATGGCGACCCGGCCTTCGAGTTTGCGGCTGCCGAGATGCGTCGCGTCGTCTGCGACGGGGCGGGGCGTCATCTCCGCCTCGATGCCCGGCCGTTCGTCCTGCTGCTGCGTAGGCATGGTCTGTTGTCCGTCCTCTTGCTCTTCTTCTGCCATTAGCTTTCCTCTCCCTTTCGCGCTCCGTTGATGTTTTTCCGCCCCGGCGATCAATCAACCGGCGGGCAGAGACAAAAACGTCCGCGCGTGCGCGCGAGCGAGCAGGCACTCCGAACCTCGCGCTCCCGCGCGTGCGCGCGGACGATCTCGAATTCTTTAAGGCGAAGCCGAGGAGTTTAGCGGCGCGCTGGAGCCGGAGTCTGTCCGCTGTCGCACAGAGGGCGCATGCCGGGCGCGCACGCTCGGCCGCGAGGCACTGGTACGGACACGTACAGACGCGGGGCTCGCGCGACGTTTAAAGTTTCAGCATCCCCCGTAAAGCGACGTTTAAAAATTAAGTTCGATCAGGCAGGTGTGTGATGGAGAAGAACGAACGATTGGCGGGGACGATGTATCAGGAAATTTGTACTTGGTGCGGCGTGGTCGTCCGCCGCCTCGACACCAAAAACTCTCGCGGCATGTGTCTCAAATGCTACGCGCGCATGCTGAGCGATCATCAACGCTCCTCACCCATGTTGCCCAAAACTTTCAGGCACAGCGAACGCTGAAGCGCGCCGCCATTTTCGCCCGCGCGCACGAGAGAGAGAGCGCGCGCGTGGTCGTGCTCAAGCGACGCGACGGATCGGCGGCGCGTTAAAAACGCTTCATTCCCCGTTCGCATCTCGACGCATAAAGTCCGGCGTCCGCGCAGTGCGCCCGCCCTGCTTTAATCTTCCGGTAGACTCCATGTCTGCCCGATCTCGGTCAACGCCACGCGCCAGCGTTCGCGACCGGCGACGGCGAGCAGACGTGCGACGGGTTCGCCGACCGGCTCGCGGCTCAAACGAAAGGTCGAATGATGCATCGGGAGGATGTAGGTCGCGCCCATTTCGCGCGCCATCCGCCATGATTGTTCGGGGTTGGCGTGCGCGTAGATGTAGGGGTCGTATGCGCCAATCGGCATCATCGCGAGCACGATGCGTGCGCGCTCCCTGAGACGCGCACGCGAATCACAAACAACTGACGACTGACGACTGGCAACTGACCGGCGGCAATTTCTTATCATTCGCCGTCGTGTTGTATGCTCACGGCGCGGTGTGCGTCCCCGTTTGTAGAGAGTTTGATGTGCGCCGCGAGCGCGGGCTTGTCACGTTTCTGTTGACTGCGGCCTGCTTTTTCAAGACGACACGCGCCCGGCCGGAGGGCACGACGATAAGAACATCCTTGCCAGACGATCAACCGACATTGACGGCGTGGCTGCCCGATTTCATCTACACGGGCGGGCGATTTGAAAGCGGCCTCGCTCTCGTTGCAGACCATGCGGGTCGCATCGTGCAGGTCACGCGCGACCACGAAAGGCTCGCGGCGCGCGTCGTGCGCCTGAAGGGGCGCGCCCTTCTGCCCGGCCTCTTCAACGCACACTCGCACGCCTTCCAGCGCGTCATACGCGGGCGCACCGAACGCCGCTCGGCCGCACACGATTCCTTCTGGACGTGGCGCGAGATGATGTATGCGGCCGCCACGCGCCTCACGCCCGAAGACATTTACGACGCCTCGCGCATGGCCTTCCTCGAAATGGCCGCGAGCGGCATCACGGCCGTCGGCGAGTTTCACTACCTGCACCGCGCCCCGGATGGCGCGCGCTACGCGGACGAGAACGAGTTGGCGAAACAGGTCGTTCGCGCCGCGGCAGACGTAGGCATCCGCATCGCGCTCCTGCGCGTCGCCTACGCGCGCGCGGGCTGGAACAAGTCGCCCGACGCGCGGCAGGCGCGCTTCATCGAACCCGACCCCGAAGCGTTTCTCAAGCAGACCGAATCTCTCAAAAGCGATCTCGCCCGCGTCGTGCCGCCAAACCCTGAGGCGCGAAAAGACCTCGCAGCCGCGAATGCGCAAAGCGCGCCGGGCGCTTGGGTCGGCGTCGCGCCTCACAGCGTGCGCGCCGTGCCGCTCGACTACTTGCGAGAGGTGTGCGCCTTCGCCGCCGCGCACGCGATGCCCGTACACATGCACGTCGCCGAGCAACCCGCCGAAATCATTGCCTGCACCGAGGAACACGGGCGCGCGCCCATCGCACTGCTCGCCGACGAAGGTTTGCTCGACGAACGTTTCACAGCCGTCCACGCTGTCCACATCACGCCGGAAGACGTGCGCTCGCTCGCCGTCGCGCGCGCGCACGTCTGCGCCTGCCCGACCACCGAACGCAACCTGGGCGACGGCATCCTTCCCGCCGACCTGCTGCTCGGCGCGGGCGTCCGCATCTCGCTCGGCACGGACAGCCACACGCAGATCGATCTCCTCGAAGACGCGCGCGAACTCGAATACCACCTGCGGCTGCAAAAACTCGAACGCGCCGTGCTCGCGCCCGAAGCGAGCGCGCAAATTGATGCGCAAACTAATGCCGGGACGAACGCTGAGACGAACGCGATGCGCGCCCCGACTTCACGCGAACCGAACGGCGAAACGAACGGCCTCGCCGCGCTCGCCGCGCGCCTCTTCGACTGCGCGACCGTGAACGGCGCGGCCGCCGTCGGCGCGCACGGCGGCACGCTCGCAGCCGGACTCCCCGCAGATTTCTTCACCATCGCCCTGGACGATCCCTCCATCGCCGGAGCGGGCACGGACGACCTGCTGCCCGCCGTCGTCTTCTCGCTCGCCCGCACCGCCATGCGCGATGTCGTCGTCGGCGGTCGCCGCATCGTCGAAGATGGACATCACCCGACGCAGGATGAGATCATCGAACGCTTCGCAAATTTACAGCGCAGGCTGTGGCGTTGAACGTCTGCGCATCAACCTCACAAAATCAGGAGTGACGGTATGACGAACGAAGAAATACAAAAGGTTTTGGAATTCATGATGCAACGTCAGGAAGTTTTCGGCGAACATCTGGAAAGGCTCGAAGAGAATCAGGAGAAACTTCAGGAAGAAGTCCGTAGCTTGACGACAGAAGTGCGCGGGTTGGCTGGCGTGGTAAGACAACTTGGCGAGGCACAGATTCAGACACAGAGCGATATGTCTCACTTGACGAAAATCGTCACCGGACACGTTGAGATCGTGACGAGGGATCGTAACGGCGGTGGTCAGAATTAATTCGCCATGAAGGTTGCACAGACACTCGCCGAACTCGTCCGCTTCGATTCCGTCTCCGCGCGCTCCAACGTGGAGATCATTTCCTACCTCGTCGAGCGCGCCGAAAGCCTCGGCTTGTGCGCGCGCATGTTTCCTTATACGGATGAGCGCGGCGTTGAGAAGTTTAACCTCGTCTGTGTCCCGCCCGCCGTGTCTGCGGATGAGATGCGTGTCGAACTCGCACTCGTCGGGCACACGGACACAGTGCCTTACGACTCCGCCTGGGCAGAGGCGCTCACGCTTACGCAGCGTGACGGAAAGCTTTACGGGCGCGGCGCGTGCGACACGAAAGGATTTATCGCCGCCGCGCTCACGGCGTTGGGGCAGATCGATCTCGGAACTCTACGACGGCCGCTCGCGCTCGTCTTCACGGCGGACGAGGAGGTCGGCTGCCTCGGCGCGAAACGGCTCGCGGAGTCGCGTGCGCTTGCCGCGCGCTACGCCATCGTGGGCGAGCCGACTTCGCTGCGACCGATGCGCGCGGGAAAAGGTTATTGTCTGGCGGAAGTGCGTATCGGCGGGCGCGAGGGGCACAGCGCTTACCCGGCGCTCGGCGCGTCGGCCATCTTTCGCGCGGCGCGGCTCATCGCGCGCATCGAGCGCGTGGCCGAGTTGCTACAGGCCGAGCCGCACGCCGCCTTCGACCCGCCGCACACGACGCTCAACGTCGGCGTTATCGGCGGCGGCACGGCCAAAAACATCATCGCGGGCGAATGCCGCTTCACGCTCGAATGGCGACCCGTGCCCGGTCAGGCAGCCATGCGCGCCGTTGAACTCATCCAAGCCGAGGTGGAAAGTTTGCGCGCCGCCGAGCCTGATTTCGATTGCCACATCGAAATTCTGCGGCTTGACGAAGGCATGGAAACGAGCGCGGATTCGCCGCTCGTACGTGAGTTGGCGGCTTTGAGCGGGCATGCGGCGGGCACAGTCGCCTTCGGCACGGAAGCCCCGCAGCTCGCCGAGATGGGCGCGCAGGCGGTCGTCTTCGGCCCCGGACAGATTCAGACGGCGCACCGCACAGGTGAATTCGTGCCCGTCGCCGAACTCGAAGCCTGCGTCGAAATTCTCGCGCGGGCGATAGCAAAGTTTTGTCAGTAGTCTATTGTCACTCGCCGGTCGTTCGTGCCGCGCCGGGGGAGTAGCTAAAGATTGAATCGAGCAATTATGAACAAAGAACACCCGACGACGGACGACTGACAAGACACGTCTTTATGAATCAACAATTTTTCAAATCCGCATTTCTGCAAACGTTGTCCGCCGCGTTGATCTTCATCGCCCTCTGCTGCAACCAAGGGGCGGCGCAGACGCCGCAAAAGCCGCTGACGAGTCAGGAACTCGTGCGCCTCGTCTATCAACTCCCGGCGCAGCCGCAGAAGCGCGAAGAGATCATCGAAGAGATACGGCGGCGCGGCATCGATTTCGAGTTGACGACCGGCATCCGCGGCATCGTCGCGACCAAGAGCGGCAACGATGCGCTCTTGCGACGCACGCTCGAAGAGGCCGCGCGTCGGCGCATTGATCCGGCGGGCGCGACCGCGCGTCCCTCCGAGGCCGAGGCGCGCGACGTGTTGGAGCGGGCGCGCAAGGCCACACTCGCGGCGGCAAGCGCGATGCCGGATTTTGTCGTGCGCCAACTCGTGCGGCGTTCGTTCGCGCGCGGCGAGACGCGCAATTGGACGCAGACGGATCAACTGACTCTCGCCGCCAGCTACCGCGAGAGCACCGGCGGCGAGCATTATAAACTTCTCTCGATCAACGGCCTTCCGGCCGCCCGGTCGCCGAAGGACGGCGGCGGCTACGACGAAGCGGGCGGCTCGACGACGACCGGCGAGTTCGCCTCGCTGCTCATCAAACTCTTCAAGCCCGAAAGCGAAACCGACTTTCAAACGGCCGACACAGACACGCTGCGCGGCCGCCGCACGCTCATCTACAACTTCACCATCAGGAAGGACAAAGAAGCCAACCGCCTGCGCTTTGTGGGCGACGGCACGACGCGCGACACCGTGACGGGACTGAGCGGGCGCGTCTGGATCGACCGCGAGTTGTTTCGCGTGCTGCGCGCCGAATACACGACGACCGAGGTTGAGCCGAACTTTCCCATCCGCCGTCTCGACAAGACGATTGATCTCGACTGGGTGACGATCAACGAAAAACAGTACCTGCTGCCCGTCCTCGCCGAAGCGATCTTCACCAGCGCCGTGCCCGTCACCTACTACGACCCGCGCCTCGAAAGAAAAGTCACCGAGATACAGCTCTACCAATCGCGCAACGAAATCCGCTTCCGCAACTATCAACGCTTCGGCAGCGAAGTGAAGATCATCGAAGAGGGCGACTTCACCGAAGAGGAAGAGCCGCCCGCGAAGAAACCTTGAAGAGCAGAGGTTAGAGGTTAGAGGTCAGAGGTCAGAAATGAAGGCCGGTGAAAGAGCACGTAAACTGCTCTCACCGGCCTTCATCTTTTTACTAACCTCTGACCTCTAACCTCTGACCTCTGCTTTTAAGAATCAGCCTCGCCCGCATACTTGTCCGTGCTGGCGTTGGAGATGATGGGCGCGTCGGTGGTGAGCGCCTGGTTGACGAGTTCGCGTTGCTCCAGTTCGTGGATCGTGTAGGAACCCGTGGCGGGGCTGGCCGAGGCCGTGCGCCCTACGTAATAGGGACGCTCGCAGCGCGGGAGCATCGTCATCAAACGCGGCTCGACGAACTGCCAGCCGCCGTAGTTCTTCGGCTCCTCCTGCGCCCAGACGAGTTGCTCCGCGTTCGGGTAGCCGGCGAAGATTTCGCGCAGGGAGCGTTCGGGGAACGGGTAGAACTGTTCGAGCCGGACGATGGCGACACGGCGGTCGTCGGATTTCAAACGCGCCGCATGCAGATCGTAATAGACCTTGCCGCTGCACAGGACGATGCGGCGCACCTCCGCCGGGTTCGCGATCTCCGCATCGTCGATCACGGGGCGGAAACCGCCCTTCGTCAACTCTTCGACGGAAGACGTGGCGGCGGGCAGCCGGAGCAAACTCTTCGGCGTCATGACGACGAGCGGGCGCGCGATCTCCTGACGCACTTGACGGCGCAGCAGGTGAAAATATTGCGCGGGCGTGGTCGGGTAACAGACCTGCATGTTGTTCTCGGCGCAGAGTTGGAGATAGCGTTCGAGGCGCGCGTTGGAATGCTCCGGCCCCTGTCCTTCGTAACCGTGCGGCAGCAGCAGCGCGAGGCGCGAAGGCTGTTGCCACTTGTCCACGCCCGGCGCGATGAACTGGTCTATGATCACCTGCGCGCCGTTCGAGAAGTCGCCGAACTGCGCTTCCCACATCACGAGCGCGCCAAGCGCGATGACCGAATAACCGTACTCGAAACCCATCACGCCCTGTTCGGACAGAGAACTGTCGAAGACCTCGAAGCGCGGCCGCCCGTTCTCGCGCGCGGCGAGTTCGGAGAGCGGCGTCCAGGATGCGCCGGTCTGCGTGTCGTAGAGTATGGCGTGGCGTTGCGAGAAAGTGCCGCGCCCCGAATCCTGACCGCTCAGGCGCACGTTCCGGCCTTCGAGCGCGAGCGTGCCGAAGGCCATCGCCTCGCCGAACGCCCAATCGAGAGGCACTTGTCCCGCGCCCATACGCTCGCGCCGCGCCAGTTGGCTGACCATCTTCGGGTTGATGTTGAAGCCTTCGGGCACGACCGCGATCTTCTGTCCGAGTTCGCGAATCGTCTCGGCCGACACGCCCGTCTCGACCACCTCCGACCCGTCCTCTTCGACGATTGGAGGCGGCAACTCCGACATCTTCGGCTTGCCGGCGACGATCTCCTTGGCGCGCGCCTGCGCCTGTTCGTAATGTTCGATGCGCTCTTTGATCATCGCCTCGACGTCCGCCTCCGAGAGCACGCCCTCGCGTACGAGTTGCGCGGCGTAGATGGTGCGCACGCCCGGATGCGCTTTGACGCGCGCGTACATCAGCGGCTGCGTGTAGCTCGGCTCGTCGCCCTCGTTGTGGCCGAGGCGGCGGAAGCCGATCACGTCTAATACCACATCCTTATTGAACTCCTGCCGGTAATCGAGCGCGATGCGCAGCACGCGGAAGGCGGCTTCCGGGTCGTCGCCGTTGATGTGAAAGATCGGGAGCTGCGTCATGCGCGCCACGTCGGTCGAGTAGATGGTGGAGCGACCCTTTTCGGGCGAAGTGGTGAAGCCGATCTGGTTGTTGATGATGATGTGGATTGTGCCGCCGGTGCGATAGCCGCGCAGTTCGGCGAGGTTCAAAGTCTCCATCACGATGCCCTGCCCGGCGAAGGCCGCGTCGCCGTGCAAAAGGACGGGCAGCGCGCGGTCGATGGCCTCTTCGCGCTCGGCGTCCATCGCGTCCTGCTTGGCGCGCACCATGCCCTCGACCACGGCATCGACGAATTCGAGGTGGCTCGGATTAGGCGAGACCGTGATCCCGACGCTGCGCCCGCTCGCCGTCGCGCGTGTGCCCACCGCGCCCTGATGATATTTCACGTCGCCTTCGTCGGCCGGGAAGTTCGGGTGAACTGCTCCTTCGAAGGAGGTGAAGATGCGTTCCGAGAAATTGCCGACGACGTTTGCCAGCACGTTCAGACGGCCACGATGCGCCATGCCGAGCGTGATGTCTTCGACGCCGCGCTCGCCCGCCTTCTCGATCAACTGGTGCAGGAGCGGGATGATCGTCTCGCAGCCTTCGAGCGAGAAACGCTTCGCGCCGAGATACTTCGTGTGCAGGAAACGCTCGAACTGTTCGGCGGCGATGAGACGGTCGAGCAATTGCTTCTTTGTCTCGGGCGGGAGCGGTTCGGGGTGTACGAACTCCTGCCGGATGCGCTCGCGAATCCAGAGCTTCTGCTCCTTGCTCTGGATGTGGCGATATTCCGTGCCGACCTTGCCGCAGTAGGCGCGCCGCAGGATGTCCAGAATTTCGCGTAGCGTCGAACTCTCGCGCCCGCCGATGCCGCCCGTGATGAACGTGCGATCCAAATCCCAGATCGTCAGCCCGTAGGTTTCGAGGTCGAGTTCCGGGTGATGGTTGACGGGCATCGCGTGGAGCGGGTCAATGTCGGCGATGAGATGACCACGCACGCGGTAGGCGTTGATCAGTTCGAGCACGCGCGCCTGTTTGACGATCTGTTCCTGCGTGCGGTCGCCGCCGAGCAGCGCGGGGTTGCGATCCACAGCCCAGCGCATCGGCCGGTACGAGATGCCGAGGTCGAGAAAGATGCTCTCGTAAAAATCGTGTTTGCCGATGAGCAGTTCGTGGACGTGCGCGAGGAACGCGCCCG
>DASVPS010000203.1:0-2515 GCA_036389555.1 Pyrinomonadaceae bacterium | reverse complement strand
CAAAGGTGCGGTGATGAGACCGGCGCGCGTCGTCGCACCGACGAGCGTGAACTTCGGCAAGTCCAGTTTGATGGAGCGTGCGGCCGTGCCCTGCCCGATCATGATGTCGAGCTGGTAATCCTCCATCGCCGGATAGAGCACCTCCTCGATGGCGGGGTTGAGGCGATGAATCTCGTCTATGAAAAGCACGTCGCCCTCCTGCAAGTTGGTCAGGAGCGCGGCGAGGTCGCCCGCCTTTTCGATGACGGGGCCGGCCGTGGAGCGCAGTTCCGCGCCCATCTCGTTGGCGACGATGTGCGCGAGCGTCGTCTTGCCCAAGCCCGGCGGCCCGGTCAAGAGGACGTGATCCAGCGCCTCGCGCCGCATCGTCGCCGCGCGGATGAAGATGCGCAGGTTCTCCGTCGCCTTACGCTGCCCGATGTACTCGGCGAGCCGCGACGGGCGCAGCGACAACTCAAACTGCGACTCCTCATCCGTCGGAGCAGACAAGCGGACGCTGGCTGGTTCGAGTTCGTCAGACATACTGTCGAATGCGGAATGCGGATTTCGGATTGCGGATTAGAAGATAAAAGCAGTTGCTTTCAATCCGCATTCCGCAATCCGAAATCCGCAATCGTCTCATCCTTTCGAGAGCGACTTCAGGCTGCGGCGCAAAAGCAGTTCGACCGAGAGGTCGCCGCCTTCGTGCATCGCCTGATTGACAACTTTTTCGGCCGCCTCGCGCTTGTAGCCGAGGTTGGTGAGCGCGGAGAGAGTGTCTTCGCGCAGCGCGTCTTCGCTCGGCGCAGCGCCCGCCTTTTGCGCGGCGAGTTGCTCTTCGAGCGCGGGGTGCGAGAGCGTCGTCATCTTGTCGCGGAGTTCGATGACGAGGCGCTCGGCGGTCTTTTTGCCGAGGCCGGGGATCGAAGTCAGGCGCGCGAGATTGTTGGAGCGGATGGCGCTGATGATCTCGTCTGCGTTCATGCCGGAGAGCATGGCGATGGCGGACTTGGGGCCGATGCCGCTGACGGAGATGAGCATCTGGAAGAGTTCGCGTTCGCGCGCCGTTTTGAAGCCGAAGAGTTGGAGGGCTTCTTCGCGGACGTGCGTGTAGATGCGCAGGGAAATCTGCGCGCCCGCCTCTTCCATGTCGTAAAAAGTGGAGACCGGGATGGTCACTTCGTAGCCGACGCCGCCGACGTCCAAAATCACACTGGTGGCCTGTTTTGCGAGTAGCGTTCCTGATAAATGTGCGATCATTCTTCGTTCATATTTCTGCCGAGAGAAGAGAATTTCGGGAGCGTCTCTGTGTGCCGTAAGATTGTAGTTGAAGCGCGCACGGGCGGCAACGCATGAAAAGCCGTGAATCGTGAATCGTAAATCGTGAATAGAAGAAAGCAGGTTTTTTCTTTTCACGATTTACGATTCACGATTCACGGCTTTTCACTCTCTTTGGGCGCGCGACCCCTGTCGCGTTATACTGGTGTCGGAAGAAAAGGAAACGGGATGAAGTCGGAGAAAATTTCAGAACTGACGACGAACCGGCTGAGCGTCTACCTGCGTTGCCTGAACAAACTGGCGGCTGCCGGGATCAAAACCGTCTCGTCGCGCTCGCTGGCCGAACAGTTCGACCTCAACTCGGCGCAGATCAGGAAAGACCTCGCCTACTTCGGCGAGTTCGGCACGCGCGGCGTCGGCTACACGGTTGACGACCTGCGCGCGCACATCACGAACATCCTCGGACTCGACACCGCGCACCGCGTAGGGATCGTCGGCGCGGGACACCTGGGAACGGCGCTCGCCAACTACAACGGCTTCACCGCATCGAACTTCGCCGTCGTCGCCCTCTTCGACAACGACCGCGCGCGCATCGGGGAGACGGTCGGCGACGCGCAAATTAAAATCTACGACGTGCGCCAGATCGCGCGCGTGGTGCGCGCCGAGCGCATCGACGTGGCCGTCATCGCCGTGCCCGCGCGCGCCGCGCAGAGGGTTTTGAATCAGGTGATGTCGGCGGGCGTCAAGGCCGTCTTGAACTTTGCGCCCGCGCGCCTGCACAGGCGTCCCGACGTGAAATTGAAGACCGTGGATTTGACGATCTCGCTCGAAACGCTCTCGTACTATCTCGCCCGCCCGCCCGCGACGAGCACCACGAACCCGCGCGCGCCGCTGCCCTTTGAAGAACTCACGCAACGCGAAGAGAATGAGTTGTAGAGTATCTTGCTGCGAATAGGAGTGTTGATAAAAATGATGTCTATCCTGAAAAGAGCCGTGCCGTTTATTCTGACGCTGCTCGTCGGCCTGGCCGTGGGAAGCGGATTGAACCGTCGCGCCCGCCACACCGCCACACACGGCCTCGCGCAAACGTCTTGCAAGATGCGCCAGCGGCAGGCGATCCGGCTGCCCCCGCCGCACGCCTCCTTTGAGGGTGAGGTCTATACGGCCGGAGAAGTGACGCGCAAGGTTTCTATTAATGACAAACCCGAGCCGCTCTACACTTCCGAGGCGCGTCGCCACAACCTGACGGGCACGGTCA
>DASVPS010000202.1:0-2661 GCA_036389555.1 Pyrinomonadaceae bacterium | reverse complement strand
TTTGCCCGACGGCGGGACGACGGCGTTGTGCGCGCGCGCGAGGCGCGTTAAGGAGTCGAGCAGGATGACCACGTCGCGCTTGTGCTCGACGAGGCGCTTGGCCTTCTCGATGACCATGTCGGCGACCTGCACGTGGCGGGTGGGCGGCTCGTCGAAGGTCGAGGAGATGACCTCGCCCTGCACCGAGCGCTGCATGTCGGTGACCTCCTCGGGGCGCTCGTCGATGAGCAGGACGATGAGCGTCACTTCGGGGTGGTTCTGCGAGACGGAGTTGGCGATGGCCTGGAGCATCATCGTCTTGCCGGTGCGGGGCGGGGCGACGATAAGGCCGCGCTGACCTTTGCCGCTGGGCGTGACGAGGTCGATGACGCGCGCCACCAGATTCTCCTGCGACGCTTCCATCATCAGCCGCTCGTCCGGGTAGAGCGGCGTCAGGTTGTCGAAGAAGACCTTGTCGCGCGACTCGCCGGGGGCCTCGAAGTTGATGGCCTCCACCTTGATCAGCGCGAAGTAGCGCTCGCCCTCTTTGGGCGGGCGAATCTGGCCGGAGACGGTGTCGCCCGTGCGCAGGTCGAACTTCCTGATCTGCGACGGCGAGACGTAGATGTCGTCGGGGCCGGGCAGGTAATTGTACTCGGGCGCGCGCAGGAAGCCGAAGCCGTCGGGCAGGGTTTCGAGCACGCCCTCGGAGAAGATGAGCCCGCTATTTTCGGTCTGCGCGGCGAGGATTTTAAAGACCAACTCCTGCTTGCGCATCCCCGTCGCGCCGGGCACGTCGAGTTCCTTGGCGATGTTGGTCAGCTTGGAGATGGACATCTCCTTGAGCGTCGCCAGATTAAAGGCGTCGCCGCTGCCTGAAGGGATGAACTCCTTCTCCGCCAGATCGTCCGGTGGAGTGTCAACCACGGCGGCGGCGGTCGTCGCGCGGTTGCCGTTCTCGCTGTTGCCGTTGGCCGTGCCGCTGGCGCTGCTGGTACTGCTGGTTCGTGTGCGTGGTGTACGTTGTGACATTTCTCTTTTCTCTGTGAGTGCGGTCGCGCGTGATGTATGCGTGTGCCGCCTGTTCTAACCAAGAGTTGTGTCCAACTCTTGTCGTGTTGCTGTCAATGAGATTGAATTGCCGGCGGACTCTAAAGCCGCATACGTGAATTAATCCTTAAATGATGTCGGGAATGATGCCTCAGGTGCGCGCGGCGGTTAGGCAAGAGCGCAGGAGCGGCGATGTTTCCGGCGGTTATGTTTGCGAGGTGGTTGGCGAATCTTTGCGAACGTCTCGCATCCCGTCAAAGTTCAACGAATTATTTCTGTGCGGGCAAAGTTCTAACGTATCGCTTAGATGCCGTCAAGACCCGCAAGGTCGCCTCGCGGCGACGATTCGACTTTTCAACTGGGGGAGTGTGAGACGGTTATGGCCTCTTCGATAGCGCGCCAGACGCTTTCGCGCCCGTGTCCCGTGACGGCGGAGTAGGCTACGACTTCACCGCCGCCCGCCGACGCGCCCAAAATTTCCCGCGCGCGCCCGATGTTTTTGCGCAACTCGTTTTGCGAGAGCTTGTCGGATTTCGTCGCAACCGTCAGGTGCGGCTTCGCATAAGCCGTCAACCATTCTCGCAGTTGCAAGTCCAATTTAGAGGGATCGTGGCGCGAATCTACGATTTGAATTGATAACACAAGCGACTCGCGCTTGGCAAGGTAAGTCGTCACAATTTCGCCCCACGACTCGCGAATCGTGCGCGGCACGCGCGCGTAGCCATAACCCGGCAGGTCTACGAAATGAAAGCGACGGTTGATGAGGAAGAAGTTGAGCGCCTGCGTCCGGCCGGGCGTCGAGGAGGTGCGCGCCAGACCTTTGACGCCGAGGAGCGAGTTAATGAGGCTCGACTTCCCGACGTTCGAGCGGCCGAGAAACGCCACTTCGGGCAACCCCACACGCGGCCAGTCCTGCTCGCTAAAGGAACTCTTGACGAATTCGGCGCTCGTGATCTTCATGAAAGTTTCAGGTTTCGAGTTTCAGGTCTCAAGTTTCAGACCGAAGAACTTTTCAGTCTTGAGACTTGAGACCTGAAACTCGAAACCTGCTATTACTTCGAGGTCGCGCCGGACGCAGTTTGGGTCGGCTGCTCGTCGGAGCGGGTTTTGGGGACGGCGGCGGCCGCGCGACGCTGTGCCATGTTTTTCGACATCTCGCGCATCTTGGCGAGCCGCTCTTTGGCGTTCGGCGAGCGCATCACGAGTTGTTCGAGGTGCGTCCACATCTGCGGGCCGAATGTCGCGCGCAGTTCTTCCATGAACGGCTCGAACTTGGCGTAGTAGAAGAAGTGTTCGCCGTTCGCGTCGCTGAACATCTTTTCGTCAATCGCGCCGTTGTTGACGAGCGAGGCGGCCATGTCCCAGTAGGACATCACCATGCGCAAGTAAGCGTTGTGCTCGCCGGTGGCAACGTCCAGGATGTCCTGCAAACTTTCGGGGTTGAAGGCGGCCATCCACGCGCGCGCCTTGCGCATCGTCTCTTCGCGGCGCAGATCGTAGAGTTTCAAGATCAAGTCTGCATCTTCATATTTGCCCATGCGGAATTTTCTCCTTCGAGTTGATGGCGAGGGTAGAAGCAAAGGGATGAGGGCGGAGGGATGGAACGAAGGGATGAGGGCGGAGGGATGAGGG
>DASVPS010000201.1:0-4043 GCA_036389555.1 Pyrinomonadaceae bacterium | reverse complement strand
GCCAATTCAGCCAATCCAGCCGATTGGCCCGCAGCCGATCCAACCGGTTAAGCCGATCCAGCCGATTGGCCCGCAGCCGATCCAGCCGGTTCAGCCGATTCAGCCGATTCAGCCCATCAAGCCGATTCAGCCGATTCAGCCGATACCGATCCAGCCCATCAAGCCCATCGCGCCCATCGTCAACCCCGGCCCGGCCAGGCCGACCCCGGGGAGCGAGGAGGCGGGGAGCGCGTCGGCCTCCTTCGGTTCGGCCGCAGAGGGCGGCGGCGAGTCGCAACTCTCTTCGGAGATGGTCGAGTCGCTGACCCAGATGATCATCAACTCCGAACTTGACCTTGATTAGCAAACTGCGCCCCGCCGGGCGTCGCCATCGGAGCCAGAGGCCGACGGCGACGCCCGACGGGACGCCCCCTGTCAAGATCACCGGAGACGTGGGTTTATGGAAAAGATTCTGCTCATCAGTATGCCGTTCGGGGCGCTCGAACGCCCCGCGCTCGGCCTCAGCATGCTCAAGGCACGCCTCGCCGAAGAGGGCTTCGCCTGCGACGTGCGCTACCTCAACTTCACCTTCGCCGAGTTCGTCGGCGCGGACATCTACCAGTGGATGTGCTACGAGCTGCCCTACACGGCCTTCGCCGGCGACTGGGCATTCACCGCCGCGCTCTACGGCGACCGCCCCGACGCCGAGCACGCCTACGTGCAGGAGATTCTGCGCGACACGTGGCGGCTGTCGGAAGAAGACATCCGGCGCGTGCTCTATGTACGCTCTCTGGTCGGCACCTTCATCGAACACTGCATGGCCGCCGTCGATTGGCAGGACTACCGCATCGTCGGCTTCACCTCGACCTTCGAGCAGAACATCGCCTCGCTCGCCATGGCGAAGCACGTCAAGGCCGCCCACCCGCGCCTCTCCATCGCCTTCGGCGGCGCGAACTGGGAAGACTGCATGGGACTCGAACTGCACAGGCAATTCCCGTTCGTAGATTACGTCTGCTCGGGCGAGGCTGAGCAGAGCTTCCCTGCCCTCGTCCGCCGCGTGCTCGACGGCGAGCCGATGGGGAGGGAACCCATCCCCGGCGTCGTCTGGCGCGACGCGCGCGGCCGCTCCATCTCCGGCGGCCCCCCCCGGATGGTGCGCGAGATGGACGAACTGCCTTACCCGGACTTCACAGACTATTTCCACGACCTCCAACAAAGCTCGGCCTCGTTGTCGGTCGTGCCGACGCTGCTCTTCGAGACCTCGCGCGGTTGCTGGTGGGGCGCGAAACAGCACTGCACCTTCTGCGGCCTGAACGGCGGCTCGATGTCCTTCCGCAGCAAAAGCCCGCGCCGCGCGCTCGACGAGTTGGAGCATCTCGTTAACCGCTGGCAGTCCGACCACGTCGAGGCGGTCGATAACATTCTCGACATGAAATATTTCGACGACATGCTCCCGGCGCTCGCACGCTCGGGGCGCGCCCTGAGTCTCTTCTATGAGGTCAAGGCAAACCTCAGCCGCGATCAGGTGCGCGTGCTCGCCGAAGCGGGCGTCAAACGCATCCAGCCCGGAATCGAGAGCCTCAGCGATCACGTCCTGCAACTGATGCGCAAGGGAACGACGGGACTGCGCAACGTACAGTTGCTCAAGTGGGCGCAGGAGTACGGCATCACGGTCGAGTGGAACATCCTCTACGGGTTCCCCGGCGAGACGGCCGAAGACTACCGGCGCGTGCTGGAGATGCTGCCCGCGCTGCGTTTCCTCCGCCCGCCCTGCGCCACGGGGCCGATCCGCCTCGACCGCTTCAGCCCCTATCACAAGGATCCCGCCGAGTTCGGCCTGACCAACGTGCGCCCCCTCAACACGTATCGCCACCTCTATCCTTTCAATGCGGAGAGCCTCGGCCGTATCGCTTATTATTTCGAGTTCGACTACGAGGCGGGCGTCGATCCGGCGGGGCGTGCGGCGGAGGTCGTCGCCTACGCAGAGGAGTGGCGGCGCAACCCCGAACACGGCACGCTCCGCGCGGTCACGGGCAGCGACGGCGAGATTGTCCTCTTCGACACGCGCTCCGGCGCATCCTTGCCCGAGTTGAAACTCGTCGGGCTGGAGCGCGCCGCCTACGAATACTGCGATCAGGTACACGCGCGCGCGAACATCATCGCACACCTGCGGCGGACGTTCCCCGATGTCGCGTTCGACGAGCACGCCGTCCAAGCTTTCCTCGATTCGCTGGTGGCGAACCGCCTGATGGTCACGGACGGGGAGAACTACCTGAGCCTCGCCCTGCGACCGGCCGCGCCGACGGCACACGCCCGGCGCGCAGTCCCGCAGCAGCAGGGGACGCCGCCGCCCGTAAGCAGCTATCTACGCCCGGAGTTAAAAGTGCTGACGGCGTAAGGTGTTTCCCGACGACGCGCACCCGGCCGCACGCGCTCCGGCTCCGCAACGCATGGTGACGCCGGGCGGGCGCGGGCGTATACTCGAAGCATTATGACTCAAAGAAAAAAAGCGTTGATGTCGGCGGTGGTCGTCCTGAGGTCGGCGAGCGGCAAGTCGCCGGGCGGCGAGGCCGCGGTGACGGCCGCGAACGTGAGAGAGTATCTGCCCGCGGCTTCATCGGCCGAAGAGGCGCGGCGCGCCTACGCCGAGGCCGGTTTTGAAGTGACGGAAGTCGTAGGCAACAGCTTTTCCATCACCGCCCCGGCGAGCGTCTTCGAAAAGACGTTCAAGGTCAAACTGCGGAGTGAGGAGAACATGGGCGTGACGGTGCAGGCCGATGCGGGTGGCGATGCGGGCTACGAAATTCCCGCCGCCAAACTCCCCGCTCACCTCGCACGCCACGTCGCGGCCGTCACCTTCTCGCCGCCGCCCGACTTCGGGCCAACCAACTATTATTAGCGGCGACTCGATCCCGCTCCAAGCACATGAACGCGACGACTCATGCCGCGCTCCACGCGGCGCCCGCCATCCCAAACAGCCTGCGCCGCTCGCGCCTCCTGTCGCGCGGTGGCTTCGACGTGTACGAAGGACTGCTCGACGAGAGCTTCCGCAAGCAACTGCTGGCCGAAGCGCTGAAGCATTACGTCGAAGCGTTGGAGTGTGACATTCCCGTCTCGGACAAAGAGGAGGTACGCGGCGGCGTACCCGCGCGCCGCTTCCTCAACGCCATGGGTGGCCCCGTGCAGGACGCCTTCTACCGCGCGCCGTGGGTGCTCGACTTCCTACGCCAACTCACTGCCCCCTCGCTCGTCCCGACCGGCGTGCGCGGCACTTACTCCTACTACGTGCGCACGGGCGATTTCCTAGCCATCCACCGCGACATACAGACCTGCGACCTCGCCGTCATCACCTGCCTGCAGGACGGCGCGGCGGTCGAGGGCGACGGCGGCAGCCTCTGTCTCTACCCCGAGCGGTTCCTAGAGCCGCTTTCGGCCGTCCGCTCGACGCCCGAAGAAGGCGCGCTCAGGCTGCGGCTCGACGTGGGGCAGACCATCGCGCTGTGCGGCGGGATCGTCCCACACACACTACTGCCGGTGGCCGAAGGGCAGGAGCGGATCGTCTCCGTGCTCTGCTATCACATCCCTTAGCCGCGCCTCTTCTTCCCCGCTCCCTTTTCACCACTGCGGCTGCCTTTGCCCGCCGTGCGCCCCTTCCCGGCCTTCTTGCCGCCCGATTTCCGGCCGCGCTTCTTATCCACCTCGATCACCCTGTTCGGCTCCTCGATAATGTTCGGGGAATCCGACTCCCCGCGCCCCGCGCCTTCGCCCCCGCTCTTCCGCGAGGCGCAAAGCCATCCGTCCGCCTGCGCGTGAGATACCTGCATCGTCGTGTCGAACACTTGTGAGCCTCCTTTCGCTGTGATGTTTCCCGCCAACGCTACCGCGCTTAACCCCCGGACAACTCCCTGAGACGTATGTTTCCGGTTGAAACTCCGACGCCGTTCACAATGTTACTCCGCATCACTAGAGGGGAAATCAAATTTTGACTTTGGAGGAATTGTACTTTCGGAATGTTTATGACGCCAAGCCGGAATTATCATAAATCATCATACTTCCGGGAGGAT
>DASVPS010000200.1:0-20512 GCA_036389555.1 Pyrinomonadaceae bacterium | reverse complement strand
GCGATTGAGTGTGAAGATGCGAAACACTCAATCGCCCCGACGGGACTCTTACTATGATCGTTCAATCGTCCCTGCGGGACGGCGGCCTCTCGTTTATCGGCCTGCTTCGAGGCCGAAGTTATCTTTCCCAAAAGAATGTTTCGTACGGCTACCGGGTGGAAATCGCGGCGCGTTAAATTGTTTGTCGCCGCTCCGCGCTTATGATATTTTCAGCCCGTCTTCCCTGAACGAAGTCGTCCGTCACACGCTAGAAACGTCCAACCCATTACAGCTTCCGGCCAAGGAGATTTATACATGCGCCATCGCCCCTTCACCGCCGCCGCGGTTGCGACCGCCCTCGGTTTGCTGTTGACCCTCGCGCCCACGCCCGGCAGCCACGCGCAACAACAATGCACGGGGTCGTCCACCATCAACGATTCAATCACCGTGTCGTCGTTTACGCAGATGGGGCGTTTGACGCAAAACGGCATCAACAGCTCGTGCGCGGCGCAAAAGAATTTTCCGGGCGTGGCCGATACGAACCAGCGACGCGCGCAGAGCTATCAATTCGTCAACAACAACACCTCGACGGCCTGTATCACCGTCACGCTCAACGCCGGTTCCTGCGTCGGCGCGAGCGGGCTGTTCAGCGCGGCCTACGCCGGCTACAACCCCTTCGACATCAGCATGAACTACCTCGGCGACATCGGCGGGAGTCCCAACCCGTCGCGCTCCTACTCTTTCAACGTCCCGGCGGGCGCTGATTTTCAGGTGGTCGTCTATCAGGTCAACACCAACCAGAGTTGCCCGGCTTACACACTCACCGTGGCGGACTTCGGCTGCCTGCCGCAGAGCGAGTTGATGATCAGCGAGTTTCGCTTCGGCGTTCAGGATGAGGGGACGCCGACCTCCAATCTGGACGAGTACATAGAGTTGTATAACAACACGGACGCGCCGCTGAACGTGACCACCACGGACGGCTCGGACGGCTGGGCGCTCGTCGCCGCCGACGGCGCGACCCGCTTCGTCGTCCCGAACAACACGAACATCCCTGCGCGCGGCCACTACCTCGGCGTCAACTCGGGGGGCTACAGCCTCGACGACTACCCGGCTGGCAGCACGACGAGCGCCGTCGGCGACATCACCTACACGCAGGACATTCCCCAAATTTCCGGCGTCGCGCTCTTTCGCACCTCCAACCCCGCCAACTTCACGCTCGCCAATCGCCTCGACGCCGTCGGGTTCTCGTCCGCCCCGTCGCTCTACCGCGAGAACGGGCTGACGACGTTTCCCGTCAGCAGCCGCGGCACAAACTATTTTCACGTGCGCAAGATGACTTCCGGCTTGCCGCAGGACACGGGCAACAACGCCGCCGATTTTGCCCTCGTCACGCTCGGCTTGGACTCGGGCGCAACGCTCGGCGCGCCCGGCCCCGAAAATCTCTCCAGCCCCATCCAGCGCAACAGCACGGTCAAGGCGTCGCTCCTCGACCCGTCCGTCACCTCCGCCTTCGCGCCGAATCGCGCGCGCGTCGGCACGCCCGTCGCAAACGGGCAGTACGGCACGCTCACGCTCCGCCGCTCGTTCCGCAACAACACGGGCGCGAACATCTCGACCCTGCGCTTCCGCGTCGTTGACATCACGACGCGCGGCAACACGCAGACCGGGCAGGCCGACCTGCGCGTCATTGATTCGCTGCCCGAAATCATCGCGGTGAGCGGCGGCGCGGGCAATCCGCCCGTCAACGTCACGGTGCAGGGCGTGAGGCTCGAAGAACCGCCCGAACAATTCAGCGGCGGCGGACTCAACTCAAGCCTCGCCTGCTGTACGACGCCGGAGGTGGATGCGCCCGCCGGCACGCGCACCATCTCGCTCGAAGAACCTCTCGCCCCCGGCGACACCATTCACATACAGTTCCGGCTCGGCGTGGAACAGGAAGGCAGTTTCCGCTTCTTCGTCAACGTCGAAGCCGAAACAAACACGCCGCTGCCCCCCGACACGCAACGTCGTCTGCTCAAGTCGCCGCGCTCCAAAGCCAGCACGTTGAGTCCGCGTTGATGGTCTCAGCCCCGTTAGGGACGGCATATTTATAGCCCACGGCGTGAGCCGTGGGCTCAAGCAACGGATAACATTGCGCAGCCCCGGTAGGGGCGAAAGAGATTGAACTTCAAACTTCTTTCGCCCCTACCGGGGCTTCCCTCATCTTGGGGTGGCATTGATTCCCACGGCTCACGCCGTGGGCTATAGGTCTTCCGCCCCTGACGGTGCTTCACGAACTCGGCATCCGCTGATATCGAATTCACGTTCGTTAAAGCTCTAACGCTCCCAGAAAAACTTGCTGCGGGGGCGCGCCTGCGGGTACACCTCGTCCATGTTGCGCGTGTCGTAGAGCACGCCGTTCGCCATCACGAAGCTGATCGTCTCGGAGTTTTGAATATTGTCGAGCGGGTTCCGGTCTGTGATCATCAGGTCTGCGAGTTTACCCGTCTCGATTGAGCCGACTTCCCCGTCCAGTCCGAGATACTGCGCGCCGGAGAGCGTGGCGGCGCGCAGCGCTTCCCAGGGGGTGAGTCCGCCCTGTTGCAGCATCCAGAGTTCCCAGTGTGCGCCGAGTCCCTGCAACTGCCCGTGTGCGCCGAGTTGCGCGCGTCCCCCGGCGCGCACGACATCGCGTACGGACTTCGCTAGCTCGAAATGATAGAAGTCGTCTTCGGGAACCAGCGTGCGCCGACGCGCACGCTGGTCAATCGTCGAGCGGGGCGTGAAGCGCAGGAGTTTTTCGTTCTCCCAGACGTTCGTTTTCTGATACCAGTAGTTCTCGCCCCAGATGCCGCCGTAGCCTACGACGAGCGTGGGCGTGTAGCCGGAGCGGCTTTTCGCAAACAGCATGACGGCATCTTTGTAGAGCGGCGCGATGGGAATGGCGTGCTCGATGCCGGTGTGGCCGTCGAGGATGTGCGTCATGTTGTAGAAGTAAGTGGAGCCGCCTTCGGGAACGACCATCATCTTGAGTTCGCGCGCGGCCTGTATGATCTGCTGGCGTTGATTGCGTCGCGGCTGGTTATAACTCTTGACGGAGAACGCGCCGACCGCTTTGAGCCGCGCCAGATGAGAGCGCGCATCTTCCAGATTGTTGACCGGCGCTTTCTCCGGCGACTCCGCGCCGTAGACCGGATAGCCGGTCGAGAAGATGCGCGGCCCGACCATCAAGCCCGCTTTGACCATCTCCGACTGCGCGAAGACCGATTGCGTGGCGGCCGAAGGGTCGTGCGTGGTGGTCACGCCGTAGGCGAGGTTCGCCCAGTAAGGCCACTGCTTTTCGGGGATGATGTCGAGCGTGTTGTAGCCCATGTGCGCGTGGACATCGATGATGCCGGGCGTGATGGTCTTGCCCGTCATGTCAATTCGCCGCGCGCCCGCAGGTATGGCAACGCGCGCGCCGACTGCCTTGATGCGGTTGTCTTCGACGAGGATCGTGCCGCGCTCGATCACCTCTTCGCCCTTCATCGTGATGATGCGCGCGTTGGTGAGCGCGACGAGGCCGCGCGGGCGCGCCGACTCGAACTCGAACCCGATCCGTGTCGCCTTTGGCTCCGCCGGTTTCTCGTCCTTCGCGAGTTGACGATTGATCTGTTCGAGCGACTGTTCGTAGAAATTCTCGCCGAGCGTCCACTGAACCCATTTGCTGTCGGGCGACCACGTGAGCCAGTCGCCGGAATTATTCGAGATGGACTTGACGGGCAGGATGGTCTCGGTCGAGTTGATCTTGAGCGTCTTGCCGGTGCGCGGAAACGGCGCGAGGTAAAGTTTGTGCAGTTCCTTGAAGAAGACCCAGTTGTGATCGGGCGACGGGATGATCTCCGTGGCGAAGCGCGCCTCGATGTGGCGCTTGTAATCGTCGCCGGAGATTTTCACGCTGCTCAGGGCGGAGAAAATCTGCGCGGGCTGGCCGGGCGGCGTCGCGGGCGCGGGCGGCGATTCGAGGAAGAAGATGCGTTCGCCCGCCGGGTCGAAACTCAGGATCGGCATACGCGCGTTCGTGCCGCGACTTTGTAAATCCATCACGTAACGACTCGCCTGCCCGTCCCAGTAATGAATCTCGAAGGCCGACTCGCTGACGAGTTCCTCCTGATGGTTGACGTTGCCGCGCCCCTTGAGATACGCGATCCGTCGGCCGTCGGGCGAGAAGGCCGGGTTGGCATACTGATCCGGCTTGTCCGTAATCTTGCGCGCGTTTGTGCCGTCAGAGTTCGCGATCCAGACCGCGCCCTTCTCGGCGTCCGACCATGTGACGAAAGTTATCTGCCGCCCGTCGGGGCTGAAGTTCGGCGAGTATTCGAGATAGTTCGAGTTCAACAGGCGGCGCGGCTCGCCCGTGCCCTCTTTGACGTAGATTTTGCCGAGCGCGCTGTAGATGATGCGCTCGTCCGAGCGTTTCGCCCAGCGATGCAGGCGCGTGCGCTCGCGCGCATTGAAAACTTTCTGCGGAAAGCGCACGGCGTCTGAGACGCGCTGCGAGACGCGCGCGGTGAACGGGACGGGCGTCGCCTGTTTGGTTTCGGTATTGACACGCACGAACTTGCCGCCCGCCGTGATGACGATTGATTTGCCGTCGGGCGTCCAACTGTAGCCAGGATACGTGCCGTAAACCGCCCACGTCTCCTGCTGGTCGCGCGTCAACTTGTCGTAGATCGGCCATTCGCGCCCGCTCTCGATTTCGCGCAGGTAGAGCACAGTGTTCAGGCGGTCGCGGCGGATGAAGGCGAGCAATCGTCCGTCGGGAGAGATTTGCGGCCTGACCGAGCCGCCCGCGCCGCGCACGAAGACGCCGCGCCGCCCGCGCTCCGTGTCGTAGCGTTCGATCCAGTAAATGCTGTCGTAGACGTTTTTGTTGTAGTCGAAGTCGCCGCTGTTGACAAAGTAGATGAAGCGCTTCTGCGGATCGATGACCGGCTCGCCGACGTTCGCCGTCCAACTCGTCTTCTCCGTCAACTGCACGCCCGTCCCGCCGCCGCCCGCGTGGTACATCCAAATCTCGCCCGCGCCGAGCGAGCGTTGATCTACGAAGTGCTTGCGTACGAGAACGTACTGGCTGTCGGGCGTCCATGCGGGGCTGTTGACGAGCCTGAGCGTCTCTTTCGTCAACTGGCGGCGGTTTCGTCCGTCTGCGTCCATGAGCCAGATGTTGTCGCCGCCGTCGCGGTCTGAGGTGAAGGCGATGGCTTTGCCGTCGGGGCTGTAACGCGGCTGCGACTCCCAGGAGACGCCGCCCGACAACAACTCTGCGCGCCCGCCCGCTATGGGCATCTGATAGATGTCGCCGAGCAGATCGAAGACGATGCGGCCACCATCCGGCGACACGTCGCAACTCATCCAGGTGCCTTCGTCCGTGTCGAATTCAACTTTGGTGGTCGCCCCGTGGTCGCCCTCCACGTCCCACTTGTCGGCGCGCTTGTCGGCCTCGGCTTTTTTCTGCGCCTCCTCCAATTGCTCCGTACGCTTGTCGGCGGGCGCGGGCGTCGGCGTCGGCTGTTGGCCGGGCACGGGCTGGAGACAGAGCGAGAGCAGCAGGGATAAAACAATGGCTTGACGCAGCATCGAGATTAACCTCATAGGATACGTGTGGAGATACACAAGACTTGACGCAGAATATTACTGTGCCATCATCCCGGTCAAATAAGGCGTGCGCTGGGGGGCGCGGCTTTAAACTGTAGAGACTAATCCAGAGGGGTATTGGAGGAGTGTATGTCCGTTCCGAACAGCGACGACGCAGAGCAGGTGAGCCGACTCGAACAGGATTTGATCGCGGCCTTCCGCAGCAACGATGCCACGTCGCTCGCGTCGCTCATGGCCGATGATTTCGTCTTCACAGACCCGCTCGGCTCGTCGATCACGAAAGACCGCTGGCTGGAAGACCTCGCCTCCGGCGCGTTCGCCTTCGAGTCTGTCGAGATCGAAGGGATACGTGTGCGTCTGGCGGGCGATGCGGCGCTCGTCACCGGACTCGTCACCTTGAAAGCGCGTTCGCGCGCAGGGGGCTACGATGGGCGATTCGGCGTGGTTGACGTGTATGTGAAACGCGCCGGACGCTGGCAACTCGCGCTCTCGACGGGCGAACACGCGAAACTCCTGTCGCCCGAATAGATGAAAGGTTCGGCCTTTGGAAAGGGCTTCGAGCGGCGCGCGAATTAAGCGATTGGCCTTTGCTCGACAGGCAGTTCGACGACGGGCGGAACGCCGCCCGCCGGTTGTTGTTCCAACGGTTGCTCCACGGATTGCTCCACGGCGCGGCGCGGGCGTGTCTTCGCACCCACGGCGTTGATCCGTCCCAACTCGCACGCTTCGACGAGCGCGTCCACGACTCTTTCGTCGTAGCGCGTGCCGACGAAGGTCTTGATGCGCGCGAGCGCTTCGTCGAGTTCCATCGCCTTCTGGTAGGGGCGGTCGGTCGTCATGGCGTCGAAGGTGTCTGCGACCGAGACGATGCGCGCCTGCATCGGAATCTCATCGCCACGCAAGCCCTGCGGGTAGCCTTCGCCGTTGATCATCTCGTGGTGCATGTACATGCCGGGCAGGAACTCGTGCATCGCCGGAATCTGCGACATGATCTTGTACCCTTTTTGCGGGTGCGTCTTCATGATCTCGAACTCTTCGTCCGTCAGCTTCGCGGGCTTCTTCAAGACCTTGTCATCGATCCCGATCTTGCCGACATCGTGCAGGAGCGCGCTGATGCGCAGGGCTTCGATCTCGTCTTCGGGCAGACCCAGACGTTCGGCAATCGCGATGGAGAAACGCGCGACGCGCTCCGAGTGGCCGCGCGTGTAGCGGTCTTTGCCGTCAATGGCGGCGGCCAGAGCTTTGACCGTGCCGACGAACAACTGTCGATTCTCTTCCGCCGCCCGGCGCAAATCTTCGATGTAGTGTTCGAGATGATCGGTCATCGTGTTGAACGATGTGCCGAGTTCGCCGAGTTCGGTGCGGCTGCGCACCTGTATGCGCTGTGCGAAGTTGCCGGAGGCGATGCGGCCGGCGGCCTCTGCCAGATCGCGCACGGGCTGCGTGAGTTGTTTGGCGAAGAGGAAACCGGCGAGCAGGGCGAAGGTGGCGGCCAGTAGACTGATGAGGAACGTCTGCTTGCGCATGTCCGTGACGGAGCGCAGCGCGGCGCGCTCGTCCTGTATGGCGATGACGCCGAGGCGCGCGCCCGTGTCGAGGTGGGCGGTGGCATACGCGCCGAGCATGGCGAGCGGCCGCCCGTCGCGTTCAGCCGTGAAGGGTTCGAGCAGCGATTGCACCTGCGTGCCCGTGTCCATCCAGTTCTGCACGATCTTGAGGTCAACCATCGAACGCTCGGCATAAGCGACGCGCTGATCGGGATGCGCCACGGCGCGCCCCGCCGCGTCAACGACGAAGATCACGGGCAAGCCCTGTTCGAGCAGTTCGCGCTCGCTCTTGGAAGTGGGCTGCTGCACGGCCGCGAAGACTTCGTTGAAAGAGATGACGGCGGCGACGGCGGCCACCACTTCCTCGCCGTCCGCGCCGCCCATCACGGGTGCGGCAATCGTCAGGCTCATCTCCTGACTCGAACGGATCAACTGCGGGCGCGTCAGGACGAGTCCGCGCCCGTTCATGCGTGCGAGCACTTCACCGACGCGCTCGTTGAGTTCTTCCCGACCGATCACGTCCGGCTTGTAGGCGACGTGCGGGAGGCTGCCGACGGGCAGGATGGCGAGCGCGAGCAGGTTCGGGTCGTCTACGACGGATTTTTGCAGTCGCTTGTCGCTGCCCTCTTCGCCGAGCACGCGCACGCCGCCCGCGAGTTCAAAGGCGCGCGCCAGTCCCGTCACCACGTCGCGGTAGCGTTGGCCGTAAAGTTCGATCTGCCGCGCCTTGTCCTGTACGAGTTGTGCCTGATAGCGCCCTTCGACAGAGCGCAGTTCTTCCGCGCTGCGATTCGAGAGCATCCAGCCTGCGAGGCCGAGCGGGACGAGGCCGACGACGAGCAAAGTCCCGAGCACTATGTAGAGCAGGCGCACGCGCCGGAAACGTTCAAGCATGAAGTTTGCGCAAAAGTAGAGACGGAAATCGGGCGATGCCAGGTTACGAGAGGAGAAATTCAGAGCGGGACAAGCAAGTAAAATCCGGGGCGGCCTCCTCCTGCGGCGGCGCGCATGAAGGCCAAATTCATAGTACGAAGTTGAAGCGAGCGGTGTCAACGTTTACCGGGACGAAAATTTGCAGGGGCGGCCTTGTCCACGCTCCCACAATTGTCGCGTTGGTGTAATATTTTCGGCCAAAGGCGCGCGGGTTGCGTCTAAAAGAGTTGAGTGCGCTGGTTTTCGGGCGCTTCGCTCAGGCGCGGCGGGCGCTGAGGCCAACCGGAAGAGACAGAGAATGGAGACGGCTGGAACGAGCGACGAACAGATCGTGGAGCGTGCGCTCTGCGGCGATGCGGATGCGTTCGGCGAGATCGTGCATCGCTGGGAGCGGCGCATCTATGCGCTCGCCTACGGCATCCTTGGCCGCGAAGAGGAGGCGCGCGACGCGACGCAGGAGACCTTCATCGCCGCCTTTCGCAATTTGCGGGGCTTTCGCGGCGAGGCGAAAGTCTCTTCGTGGCTGCACCGCATCGCCGTCAACCAGTGCATCACGCGCCAGCGCCGCGCACGCACGCGCGCAGAGCATTCGCTCGAAGCCGAGACGGAAGCGGGCGGCGAGCGTTTTGCCGCGCCCGCCGGAAGCTCGCCCGCGCGTCAGGCCGAGGGGCGCGAGCGTGCGGAAGCCGTCAGGCGCGCCGTCGCGGCTCTGCCGCCGGAACTGCGCGAAGTGATCTTGATGAAGGAATTCGAGGAGTTGACGTTTCAGGAGATCGCAGACGCGCTCGACGTGCCACTGAGCACCGTTAAGAGCCGTCTCTACACCGCGCTCAGGCAACTGCGCCTGCGCCTCGAAAAGCACGGTGCGGAAGCGGCGCGCGCGTGAATCGAAGCAAGGAAGACAAAGTTATGAACGAGACCACGAAGATCAACAACTGCGAACGCGCAGGAGAACTCGTCGCCTACTTTTACGGCGAAGCGACGCGCGACGAGCGCGCGAGTTTCGACGCGCACCTCGCGCGTTGCGGCGCATGCCGCGACGAACTCAACGCCTTTGCCGAAGTGCGCGAATCGGTCGGCCACTGGCGCGCGGAGATTCTCAACCACGCGCCCGCGCACACGCTTGCCGACCGCCTCGCGCCGGAAGCCCTGCATGCGAACACAAATGTCGCCGCCGTGCCGCGACGCTCCGCGCTCGCTGCCCTGCGCGAATTCTTCACGCTCTCGCCGGTGTGGCTGCCCGCCGGGATGGCCGCCGCCGCTCTGGTCGTCTGCGCGCTCCTCGCGCTCGCCGCGTTCAACGCGGAAGTTCGCTGGGACGACGGCGGGCTGGCCTTCGGCACACGCCTCCGGCAAAGCGAGACGAAGCCCGCGCCGCCCGTGCAGATTTCCGCGCCCGCCGGAAAAGTTTATACGCAGGCGGAGTTGGACAAACTCGTCGCCGAGCGCGACGCGGCCTTGCGCGAACTCGAAGACACGCGCGCCCAGTTGGATGACAGTCGCGCGGTAAATCTCATCGACGCGGTGGAGACGCTCGAACCGGCGTCGGCGTCCAGAGAGATCTCGCCGTCCGTCAATCCGCGACGCGAACGGCGCGCATCCCCCGCGCCCAACGCGCAACCGAAACGGCAACGGAGCAACAGAGACGAAGAGGACGTGCCACGCCTCTACGATCTTTTGATCGAGGCGAATTAAGAGTGAAGCTTAAAACATCGAGCGCGGGAATAATCGTCTGAACGGCGGTGGAGGCGTCTCCCGCTTGTTCGACATCGAGTGTGTACGTGGCTTAAAAGTTAAAGACGAGGGCGCGCGAGCAAGCCCGCCGCTCAGACACTTTTGTACGACGTGCCGGGATGCGGCGCGACGAGCCGGTTAGAAAGAATGAAAGAGTCCAAACAGAGATCAAGCCCGCGCAAGTTCGCCTGTGTCGCGCCCGCCCTGCTCGCGCTGTTTTTGTCTGCGGGCGCAAGTTCGGTGCGCGCGCAGGATGAGCGCCCGCCCGCACAGACGCCGGGAGCAGAGCGCGAATTGGACGCGCGGCGACGCGGTGCGAACGAGGGCGGCTTGCTCCGCATCCTGAATCTGACGCCGGAACAGCGTGCGCAGATCGGCGCGATCCGGCGCGAGACCGAACCGCAAGGCCGCCTGCTCGGCGCGCGTCTACGCGCGGCGCGGCGTGCGCTCGACGAAGCCATCTATGCAGCCAGCCCCGACGAGGGCGTCATCGAAGAGCGTGTGCGCGAGTTGGGCGCGGCGCAAACGGCCGTCGTGCGCCTGCGCTCGCTCACGGAACTACGCATCAGGCGCGTCCTCTCGCCCGAACAACTCAATGCCTTCCGACGCCTCCAGCGCCGGAGCCGCACGCCCCGCCGGCGCATGAATCAACTTTCGCCGCCGCCGAACGACTCGCCCGGCGACGCCCCCTCGCGCTTCAGAAACAGGATGGAGCGTCGCCGTCAGGAGCAAAGGCAGCAACGCCTGCGGAACGAACAGAACGCCCCGCCGCCACCACCAACCCCGCGCGACGGACGCCCCGCCCCTCTGCACGACAGGCAACCGTAAACGACGAAGGACAAGGCGAAAAAGATGCCGGAGAGAGCGCCTGCTTCCACGCTTCGCTTGCGCCCTTAGCCTTTCGGCCTGCGCCTTCCGCCTTTCGGCCTGCGCCTTGCGTCGTGTCGCACGCTTGACGCCTTGCCCGGTTATTGCGCATCATTGGCCTGCTCGATCATGCTCGTCTCGCTGGGTTTGTCTGCGCGCCCTTTAACATCAGTCACGCACGGATCGCCGTAGGTCGCGGTTCGCGGATAGTTCTCGGAGGCGCGCTCGTCGCGGGCGGGCGTTCCCGACAAACGAGCGCATTTGCGAATTTCTAAAGTTCACACATGAACATTGCCATACGTTCCCTGCTGGAAGTTCAGGAGACGAGTCTGCTGGTGGCACGCGCCATACGCAGGCTCTTCCGCCGTCCGACCTATCTCAACGAGATGATCGCGCAGATGGACGTGATCGGCGTCGGCTCGCTCACGATCATCGTGCTCACGGGATTTTTCACCGGCGGCGTGCTCACCCTGCAAACTTACCCGACGCTCAAATACTACGGCGCGCAGGATCAGACCGGCTACCTCGTCGCGCTCTCGCTCGTGCGCGAACTCGGCCCCGTCCTGACTGCCCTGATGGTCACGGGGCGCGTCGGTTCGGCCATCTCCGCCGAACTCGGCTCGATGGTCGTCTCGCAACAAATTGACGCCATGCGCGCGCTCGGCACAGACCCCGTGCGCAAACTCGTCGCGCCGCGTCTCGTCGCGCTCTTCATCACGCTGCCGCTCCTGACCGTCGCCGCCGACGTGATCGGAATCATCGGCGGCGGCACGGTGGCGACGGTGCTCTACGGGCAGTCGCCCGGCACGTTCATCAGTTCCGTGCGCTACGGCATCACCTTCGACGACATCATCGGCGGCGTCATCAAGCCGCTCGTCTTCGCGCTCATACTCGGCAGCATCTCTTGTTACAAAGGCTTGAGCACGGAGGGCGGCACGGTCGGCGTCGGCCGCTCGACCACTTCGGCGGTCGTCACCTCTTCCATCGTCGTCATCATCGCAGACTTCTTCCTTGCCAAGGCATTACAGGTTATTCTGGACATGCCGGGCACTTGAGTTTTACGCTCTGAATCGTATGGCCTCCACCGACATCGAAGTTTCACATGCCCCCGACGCGCCCGCGGAAGACAACCGTGTCAGCGCCGCCGCGGCGGAGTCTACCTTCGCGGCCGAGAACGACAACGAGCGCATCACGCCCGCCATAGAGTTTCGCGACGTGCGTCTCTCCTTCGACGACCGCATGGTGCTCGACGGTCTCAGCTTCAAAGTGGCGAAGGGCGAAACGAAGATCATCCTCGGCGGTTCGGGCTGCGGCAAATCCACAACCATCAAACTCGTGCTCGGCCTGCTCAAACCCGACTCCGGCCGCATTCTCGTCAACGGCGAAGACATCACCGAATACACTGAGGCCGAGATGATGCGCGTGCGCAAAAACTTCGGCATGGTCTTCCAGGAGGGCGCGCTCTTCGATTCGCTCTCCGTCTACGAAAACGTCGCCTATCGCCTGCACGAACAGGGCATCCCCGAAGACGAGGTGGAACAGGAAGTGCGCCGCATGCTCCGCTTCGTCAATCTGGAAGATGCGATTGACAAGATGCCCGCGGAATTATCGGGCGGCATGCGTCGCCGCGTCGGCATCGCGCGCGCGCTCGTCGGCGGCCCGACCATCGTCATGTTCGACGAGCCGACCGCGGGACTCGACCCGCCCACCGCACGCACCATCTGCGAACTTGCCATCAAACTGCGCGACCTCGAAGACGTCTCCTCGATCTTCGTCACGCACGAGATGAACAACGTCGAATATCTCTCGCGCGAGTTTGCGGCCGTCAACGACGCGGGCGAAGTCATCTTCGAGCAGGAGGGCGAGCGCCTCTGCCTCATCAACACCAAAGTGATGATGATGAAGGAAGGCCACATCATCTTCAGCGGCACGGACGAGATGCTCCAGCGGACTGAGGACTCGTACATCAGGAAATTCTTGCGCGGACACTGAACCAATTGTAGATTGCGGATTGCGGACTGTGGATTGAACAGCAAATCATTCTTCAATCCGAAATCCGAAATCCGAAATCCGAAATCAAATTATGCCTCCAACTAAAAAGACTATCGGTTTTCGCGAGTTGCGCGTCGGTCTCTTCGTCATCATCGCCATCGCCGTCCTGATCTTCCTGATCCTGCAAGCGTCGGGCGACATCTCGTTTGCGCGCAAAGTTCGGCTGAAGGCGCAGTTTCTGACGGCCGAGGGTCTGCGCCCCGGCGGCGAGGTGCGTCTAGCGGGCGTGCGCATCGGCAAAGTTGACGACGTGCGCCTGTTGCCGCCGAGCGACAACCCGAACGCGCCGAAGGTCGAAGCCATCCTCGCGCTCGACAGCAAAGTCGACGGCAAGGCCGTCACCGATCTCGTCCGCACCGACTCCAAAGCCCAACTCGCGACGCCCAGCCTCCTCGGCAGCGACCGCATGATCAACATCACGCCCGGCACGTCGCTCGGCAATCCCGTCCAGGAAGGCCAGAGCCTCCCCACCACGACCGAGGGCGGCATGGCGCAACTCACAGAGTCCGGCAACGAACTCGTCGGCCAGCTCAACCAACTCTCGCAACAGGTCACAGACATCACGCGCAAGATCAACGAAGGCCAGGGCACGCTCGGCCGCTTCGTCAACGACGAGGCCTTCTACGACAACCTCAACGTCACCATCCGCGAAACCCAGGGGATCATGCGCCAACTGCGCAGCGGCGACGGCACGGCCGGCAAACTCATCAACGACCCCACGCTCTACAACAACTTCAACCGCGTCACCGCCCAACTCCAGGCCATCTCCGAAGACCTCCGCGCCGGGCGCGGCACGGCCGGCAAACTCCTCACCGACGAAGCCCTCTACAACGACGCCCGCTCGACCATCGCGCGCCTCAACACCTCCGTCGAAGAGATCAACAAAATCACCACAGACATCCGGCAGGGGCGCGGCACAGCCGGCAAACTCCTCACCGACGAAGCCCTCTACAACGACGCCCGCGCCGCCATCGCCCGCTTCAACACCTCCGCCGAACGCATCGACAACATCATCACCGGCATCCAACGCGGCGAAGGCACAGCCGGCAAACTCCTCACCGACGAAGCCCTCTACAACAACGTCAACCAACTCTCCTCCGAATCCGTCAAACTCCTCTACGATTTCCGCCAGAACCCCAAAAAGTACCTGACGATTAAATTTTCGATCTTCTAACTTCGGCAATTTTGTTCATGAAAAATAATGTTCTGCTCTGGATACTGAGGTCGGGCGCGCGATGGTAGGATTTACCCGACAGATTTCCGCCGTACCAGACTTGCCACCGCAGGTTCCAGCAGTGGTCACGCGACGGCACGCTGCGCAAAGTTTTAGAAGCCTTAGCGCAGGATTTGCACGAACGTGGCGAAGTTGATTTAGGCGAGTGCTTTATTGACGGAACCTTCGTCACGGCTAAAAAAGGGGGCGCGCCGTCGGTAAGACTAAGCGGGGCAAAGGCACGAAACTCATGGTGGTGGCAGACAATGCTAGTCTTCCACTCGCCATCCACGCGGCCAGTGCTGCGCCGCATGAAATCACCCTTGTCGGAGAAACTCTCCTTCAAAGTTTTGTCACCGGGCAGCCCGAACGGCTGATCAGCGACAAGGCTTACGACTCCGACCCGCTGGATGCGGAACTTGCCAGGCGCGGCATTGAGTTGATTGCGCCGCACCGGGCGAACCGGAAGAAGGCCGCGACGCAGGACGGGCGGCGTTTGCGCCGCTACCGCCGCCGCTGGAAGGTCGAACGGCTCTGAGCGTGGTTGCAAAACTTTCGTCGAGTGGCGACGCGCTTTGATTATCATGTCGAGAACTTTCTCGGCTTCGTGCATCTCGGCTGCATCAAGATTCTGCTGAGGTGCTATTTATGAGACTGCTTCTTATGTTGCTTAACAAATCAAAAGTGCAAATGGGTTTACGGCTCATGAGATGTGTGAAGAATCTGTAGCGTGAGAATTTTCGCACCCGTTTGTTCACTGGAATTGCGAGGCGCATTAAGGCCCTGAATTGTTCCGTATTGACAAGGCGATGATCCAACGCTATAAGTCCGCGTCGGACACGAAGCGTTAATTATCGTTTACCTTTCCATCGTCATCTTAATCCTCGCCAGCCGAGGATTCTTCACCACAAGCGTCATCAGCTTTCGGGTGTGAGCCCGGAGAGTTCTATCTCACGCAATACCGCTATTATCTCCTGACCTCACGAAGGGAGAGTCGAAATGAGCAACAACTCAAAACCTGAACAGGAAGAGAGCTACGTCTCACGGTACGTCGAAGCGACTATCAGTGCATCAGCCCGCGCCCGTGTTGTAATGATAGTGATGATTACCGCGGCCGTACTGGTCTTTACCGTCGTCTGGAATCAGGGCGGAGCAGGTGAGTTAGGGCGGGGGTGGCTGGATTCACGAATCGAGCTAAGAAGTGATGCGCTCAAGTACTTCGGCTCATGCCCCGATGTGAAGAATATCGACACTAATTCATCTGAATATCAAAGAGCACAGCTTTACCTTGATCAGTCAGGGCTGGCCGCTGAAAACACAGAGGAGAATAAGGAAATAATTGAGGGCGAAATAAAGCAATTAAAAAAGGTTCGGCGGGAGGAAATTAACCTCATTCACATGCCTTTTTTCGGAGTCGCATTCGATTCCAATGACATGGGAATCTTCGCCGGCCTGAGTTTCACGGTCATCTTATTATGGCTCTGGTTGAGCCTCGGGCGCGAACTGCGTAATTTGAGGATGACGTTCAAGGCGGTCGAGGGGAAAGGAGAGAGACAGCAGCGGCTCTGCTATGAGCTTTTAGCGATGCACCAAATTTTGACTCTCCCGCCGATAGAGGGACAGGTGTTCCGAAGGATAAAGGTCGTTATTGCATTTTCTCTACACCTGATTCCATCTGTCGTTTACTTCTATGAGCATTTGTCTGATGTACAGAGCCGTAAGACCGGATTAATGGTAAACCCCGCCAGAGCGCAATTTGGCCTGGAAGCGGGAGCAGTATTTCTGGGCATTATTATCATGCTGACGGTTCTCTGCTTATCTTATTACATGAGAATTGACAGAGAGTGGAGGAAAGCTTGGAATGCCTTACAGATTACAGAGAACAACGTCCCACTCGACAGACCTAAAACAATCGGCTGGAAAGCCTGGCTAATAGCAAACTGGATGCGGATAGCTGACTTCACCCTGACATTGGTGGCTATCTTTATCGCTTCTGCCACGGCCTTGCTGATAATTTACTACAGAAGTCCAACCACGGCAGATGGCAGCACATTCTTGAACTTAGCATCCAAACCGCTCCATCTGCTGCCTGCTATATCGCTTGTTATATCCGGGGCCGCGCTTATTTTATCTGTGATTAGTACTATCGTATCAATCACTACTACTTGGAACAAGAATAAGAGAGAGAAGGAAAAGCACGAGCTTGAAATGAAGAAGTTAAGACGAGAATTAAGGGAGGCTGAGCAACCGCCTCCTTTGTCTCCCAAAGGGAGCGGTAAGCAGCTACCGCCAGAGTCCGAATCAACAGATGAAAATCCTATTCCCGCTCAGCTTCGGGAGGAAGACAAGAAGTTAGAGCCAAAGCTCAGAGCAACGAAGCAGAAGGCCGCTCGTTCCCTCCGTAAAAGGAGACGCACATAGCCGCGCAGAGTTTTACTTCACGTTTTTTTTCGTTAAAAGCAGGCATTAAGTCTCCAGCCTTCATCGCGTCCGAGTTACAACTGCTGGCGAGAGCCGTCTTGGTAGCCTCACTTCCTATACGTCTTCATGCGGTAGGCTACCCACCGAATGCAAGACTTGGGCTATGCCCGGTAGGACAGAATCATGCACACTCACACCTCTTCGACTGTACAAAACTCCACGCCACAGAAATTCGATGTCTTTCTCTCTTATAATGGGGACGAAATATCTGCGGTAGCGCGGATCGCCGACCTGTTAAAGAGTGAGGGGTTGGAGCCGTGGTTTGACCATTGGTACACGGTTGGCGGCGACAAATTTCAAGAAAAGATACCGGAAGCACTTAACGCCTCGTTAGCCTGCGCTGTCTTCATTGGGCCGCATGGATTCGGAAATTGGGAGCGTGAAGAACTTCAAGTGGCTCAAAATCGTGCCGCGAAAGACAGTAACTTTCGCCTTTTTCTCGTACTCTTACCCGGTGTTCCCAGGCCATTTGACCCCAGCACTTCAGCGCCCTTCCTCGGCGCACGTAAGTGGGTCGATCTCAGCGATGGTTTTGACGACAAGCGGGCACTCTTCCCTCTAATATGTGCCATTCGAGGAACAGCCCCAGGGCCAAGGACGAATTCGTTTTACACCACCTCGGCCACAACTCGCTATCCGGATGTATGCCCTTATCTGGGACTTCAATCCTTTAGCGAAAAGGACGCAGAGTTCTTCTTCGGGCGCGATGGTGACATTCAACGTCTGGTCGAGAAACTGAAGGCCACAAGATTTCTCGCGGTGATTGGTCCGTCGGGCGTGGGTAAATCGTCTCTTGTGCGCGCGGGGTTGCTCCCGGGTCTCAGGACTGGGGCCATACCTAACAGTAGTCGCTGGCTCCCTCATGTCTTCACGCCTGGTGCCCGTCCACTCGAAACGCTGGCCGCCTACCTTTCGAACACAACGACCGCCAGCGGCGTAAGAGAGCTACGCGAGAACGAGGAAGAGTTGCGGCGGGACATGCGGACACTTCACCGAGCGCTACGCACCTCCCCCTCTGATGAAGGCTACGAGGGCAGCACGAAAGAGCCGAAAGCCCTGTTCGTTATTGACCAGTTCGAGGAGGTTTTTACGCTCTGTCAGGATGAGGCGGAACGAGAACACTTCATAAGCAACTTACTTTATGCCGCGACAATCCCCAGCGGCTTATGCGTGGTCGTGCTTACGCTGCGCGCCGACTTTTATCATAAATGCGCACTCTACCCAGACTTCTCGGCACGCCTCGCTGCGCACCAATTCCTTGTCAGCCCCATGAGCCTAGACGGCCTGCGCCAAGCCGTCGAAGAGCCAGCCAGACGTGTAGGGCTGCGCTTCGAGGAGGGGCTGGTGGATGAAATTCTCGACGACATAATGCACCAACCGGGGGCACTGCCGCTGCTCGAACATGCTCTCTTGGAGTTGTGGAGGGAACGGAAGGATGGGCAGTTGACACTGGAGGCGTATCGAAAAACTGGCGGGGTGAAAGGCGCCATCGCCACCCGCGCGGAAAATATTTTTAAGACGTTTGATGAAACACAACAGGTGGTGACCCGACGAATCATGTTGCGCCTGACGCAACCTGGCGAAGGGACTGAAGACACACGCAGGCGAGCTTCATTAAATGAGCTTATCACCCTCTCCGGTAAGAGGGAGACAGTTGAAGATGTAATTAAGACGCTGACCGATGCACGCCTACTGATGACCAGCCGCGACGAGCAGGAAGGCGTCTTGGTCGATGTGTCCCATGAAGCATTGATACGGGGCTGGCCCAGATTATGCCAGTGGATCGACGAAGACCGCGAAGGGCTTAGGCTACACCGCGAACTCACGGAGGCCACCAGGGGGTGGTTAAAGAGCAAGAAGGACAAGAGCTTTCTTCTTAGCGGTTCGCGGCTATCGCGGATTAAGGACTGGTCGCGGGGCCGCGCAAGTGACTTAAACGAGAAGGAGCAAAATTTTATTAGCGCGTCGGTCTCCCATCAGAGGCGAATTTATGTTGCTGCCACCATAGCGGGGGTGCTGCTCCTCCTGTTTTCCGTCACGCTGTTATACTCATTTGTTAAAAGAGCCAGCGAGAACGCCGAGAGGGTGCACGAGGTAAATATAGATGCCAAGCGGCGCCAACTGGAGGTAGAAGCCAAGGCATTATGGCCGAGCTTACCCGATAAGATTTCACAGATAGACGGCTGGCTCGAATCAGCTCGGCAACTTTCCGGCGAACTCAACTCTCTCAAGAGGAGGCGTTCAGAAATTGACGGGCATGTAGATGCCCCTCGCCTTGAGTACCTTGATGAGTTGATAGCCAATCTCAACGAATTTTATGACCCGAAGGCGGGGGTACATTCCCAGGTCACTCAATTAAGAGAGGCTGCCGTGCGAGTCAAGGAGTTCGAAGAGAGCGAGAACCTACGAACTACATGGAACAAAGCATTCGCAGAGATTGCTGCTTCAAATACAAATAACAAATATCCAGAATTTAGTACGACGCTTATAAAGTATCTTGTCCCAGTAGGTCAGGATCCTGAGTCAAAGCTGTTTGAATTCGCCCACATCTTGACTGGAAAGGTGCCAGAAAGGGGCGCGGACGGCAAACTCATTATAGGAGCAGACACCGGTTTAATATTCGTCCTTATACCAGCAGGAGCATTCAAAATGGGAGCGCAGAAGACTGATCCCACCGCAGCAAACTATGATCCCAACGCCCAAGAGAATGAGACTCCTTTACATGATGTGTCACTTGCAGCTTTCTTGATTTCCAAGTATGAGATGACTCAAGGACAGTGGCTTAGACTTACTGGAGCTAATCCTAGTCAGAATCATCCTCGAAAGGGCTTTAATCTTCTTCATCCAGTAGATACAATCAGTTGGACAGAGAGTATGGAAGTTCTTGGGCCAGTAGGACTAGGTCTACCAACGGAGGCCCAATGGGAGTATGCCGCGCGTGCTGGTAGTTCTGATATTAGGTGGCTCGGAAAGCCGCTTGAGATGATTAAGGAAATCGCAAACGTTAGAGAGAGCGACAAATTGCAACCCGTTCCAATCGGCACATATTCACCAAATAGCTATGGATTGCATGATATGGTCGGGAATGTTTGGGAATTATGTCTAGATCGCTTTGGGCATTATAACTTGCCGGTAGCGGCTGGAAGCGGGGAAAGGTTAGTTATAGATAGTCCATTTCGCACTGATAAAGGGGGCAGTTATTTCGATTCAGCAGTATTGTCCCGTCTAACCGCTCACTACCAACTGAAGCCTGACTACAAAGAATATAATATGGGCGTGCGACCTGTTCTAAATATCAGATAGGTGTACAGCTATAAGTACAATAAAGTCGCTATGAACATGCTGAAAACCAGGCCGTCAGAGAGCTAAACGAGATAAGCAGCCCTCGTACGTATCGGCATTGGTACGATTCAGCCTCCTTAGCTGCCGCGTGATTTGCGGTGCTGTGTCCAATGATCTCTAATGTTCTCCATCTAGTGTTTCAGACTAGCCATCTATCCACCTCCCAGAGCATTCAGGCGGTTTTAATGATTACCCGTTGCAAGTCACAGCCGTGCCGGTTTTTATTGACAGCTCAGCAGCACAAAGCGTATATATTTCGCGCGCCGTGTTTCAACTCCTCGCAGTTCACAGGCGAGGTCTGGGCTGCCATTCGGAGGTTCCGGGAAGAGAGATTGGTTGTCTACTTCCAGAGCCCTGACTATGAAATCTCATGACAATATAATCCGGGGTTTGACTGACCTCAAAGAAGTTTTTCCATAGTGTTTGCTATCTACTCTCACATCTCAGGAACCGTACATTACCAATAAAGCCCGGAGCAAAACTCCGCCGAGCGGCTCCGTTCTCTGTACACAACTCAACACATGTACCAGGGTGGATCAATCCTCTTAATCTCTTGTTATGAGCTAGGCCATCAACCTGTGGGGTTGGCTTCGCCACTCGGATTCTTAAAGCTTGCGGGGTACGCGCCTGATAGTCTGGACACTTCCGTTGAAGGCTTCAATGCGGAGAAGATAAAGCGTGCGCGGTTCATTGGCCTCTCTGTTCCGATGCATACGGCATTGCGGCTGGCTGTCCGTCTGGCTGAGCA
>DASVPS010000199.1:0-28812 GCA_036389555.1 Pyrinomonadaceae bacterium | reverse complement strand
GATTATAGCTAGTTGCAATTGGATGTAACCTGATAACCACAATGCGTGAACCAGCCCAAGCAATCTGATTTGGTGACGAGTTCAAGCGCAGCCTTAAAAGCCTGCTCCAACTCTTCGCGAGTTCTCGCTTTGGCCGCACGCAAAGCAGTGTTGATCTTTGACCACATCAACTCAATGGGCGAAAAGTCCGGCGAATAGGGCGAGAGCCAGATAACTTCAGCCCCGCACTGTGCGGCTACTTCCTCGAACCGGCTGGCATGGTGTGGCGTCAGGTTATCCAGCACCAGCACATCACCTGGCTGAATGGTCGGACGCAAGAAGTGCTCGACATAGGCGTTGAAGGCTGAAGTATCAACCGCGCCTTCCAAAGTCATCACCGCCTCGACGCCTGCCAGCGAGAGCGTGCTGATTAAAGAAGTCTGCGGGCCGTAGTTGCGCGGCACACTCTCGCGGACTCTCTGGCCGCGTGGCGCGCGTCCGCGCAGTCGGGTCATAGCAAGGTTCGCTCCGGCTTCATCAATGAAGCGCAACCGGCGATGGTCTTGCAGGGCCACGCGCCGCCAGTACCAGGCACGCTTATAAGCGTTGCGCTCTCCGGCTACGAGGCTCTTTTTTTGAGCGGCAAACCAAGCCCTGCAAGAGCGCGAGAAATAGTCGAGACATGGACTTGCACCGCCTCCTCGTGGTCAAGGAAGCTCTGCAACTCGACTAAGGAGATGTCAGATTGCTGTCGCACCTTGCGCTTTAAGCGTTGATGCTGGCGCAGGCTCAAGCTCTTGGGTTTACCACCGCCATGTGCGCGCGGTGCAAGATCGCCGGTCAAACGCCAGCGGTGCAGTAACTTCTTGACGAAAGCAGTGCTGACACCAAAGCGCGTGGCAATCTCAGAGATCGAGCCTTCTCCTTGCTCGTAGGCACGGACGACTCGTTGACGTAAATCTAACGAATAAGCTCTCATAGGTGAAAGCTTATTCTTGGATACATTCAATTGCAATTAGCTATAGTTTCACCTCTCGTCGTGTTCTAACGGTCGCACAGACCGCTCTCGGAGGTGTTACTAGCACCGGGCGCATTATAGGCAACGCACTGTTACCTGTCTACGTTTTGCTTGATTGAGAAGATAGATCGAGATGGCAGGTTGTTTGCGCCGCTTCGCTTGAAAGTAACGACAATCTCTACTCTTCCGTTAATGAAAAAGTGAGACGACCTGCGACGAAGGCGCGCGTTGCCATGCGTAGAACTTGTGAAAGGGAAACGTCTTGTTGCCGTTCTTTTTCCAAGGCTTCATCGCGCAAAGAACGTGGCATCTCGACGATCACCTTCACTTTATCATCCGGCTTCCCCTTCATTACTCGCGGGCGTCCGGCTGTTAAGTGTTTTCTGCTCACCGGACAATTATATAACAACACTATCAGGGCAAACGGCAGGATTAAGAGATTATGAATCGAAGTCCCGTAGGGACGATTGAAATTACGTCGCAACGTTCAATCGTCCCTACGGGACTCTATTCGCATTCGTGCGTGGTGTCCCCGGCACTAAAGTGCCGGGCTATTATCAACTGTCCCTACGGGACAGCCGCCATCATCCTTTTTGCCCTTCGCCTTTACCTCTCAGCCTTCCTATCTTTCGCCCTGCGCCTTGCTACTTTCGCCTTTTCCGTGTGGACAGTTTGGGCAAAAATCGGCCATAATGGCCGACTTCCAGCGTGATTAGCTGACGTGTAGCAGGAGGCCTTCAAAGATGGAAGCTTCCTTTGGCGTCTTCTTTTGCTCGCGCGCCGGAATTTTCCGAACACTTTTTTACACAAACAGGAGATCGTTTAGACGTGGAATCAATATTGCTTTCTGCCACAGGTGTGCTGCTCGTCGCCCTCGCCTATTTTCTGATCAAGTTTTTATCCACACACGCATCGGGCGTCCGCTCGGTCGCGGCGCAGGTCGCGGGCGCTTTCGCCGTCGTTTTAATGCTGGCTTCGGCCGCCCCGGCGCAATCGCACGCCGCGCCGCCCGAGGCGCGCGGGAGCGGCGCGTCCGCACAGGCCGTCGCGCCGCAGCACCATGCCGGCGGCGAGGCCAACCTCGTCCTGCCCGATCTCGCGCGCGTCAAATTTCTCGACGGCGCGATTGACGGCCATACACTCCTGCTCCTCGGCCTTGTCGTCTGCGCGCTCGGCCTGCTGTTCGGCTTCGTCATCTACAGGCAGTTGAAAAATCTCCCCGTCCACAAGTCCATGCGAGAGATTTCCGAACTCATCTACGCGACCTGTAAAACTTATCTCGTCACGCAGGGCAGGTTCATCATGATCCTGTGGCTCTTCATCGGAGCCATCGCCGCCCTCTACTTCGGCTTCCTCGCCACGACCGTGGACGCCGTGACCGGGGCTGTCGTAAACGGTCTGCCCGCCGTCAAGGTGATCGTCATCCTGCTCTTCAGTCTCGTCGGGATTGCGGGCAGCTACGGCGTCGCGTGGTTCGGCATCCGCGTCAACACCTTCGCCAACTCGCGCACGGCCTTTGCCAGCCTCGGCGGCAAGCCCTACCCGATCTACGCGATTCCGCTCAGGGCGGGCATGAGCATCGGCATGATGCTCATCTCGGTCGAACTCTTGATCATGCTCTGCATCCTGCTCTTCATCCCGGCCGATTACGCAGGCCCCTGCTTCATCGGCTTCGCCATCGGCGAATCTCTCGGCGCGGCGGCGCTTCGCATCGCGGGCGGCATCTTCACCAAGATCGCCGACATCGGCGCGGACTTGATGAAGATCGCCTTCAAGATCAAGGAAGACGACGCGCGCAACCCCGGCGTTATCGCCGATTGCACGGGCGACAACGCGGGCGACTCGGTCGGCCCCTCGGCCGACGGCTTCGAGACCTACGGCGTGACGGGCGTTGCGCTCATCACCTTCATCCTGCTCGCCGTGCCTAACCCGACCGTGCAGGTGCAACTCCTCGTCTGGATTTTCGTCATGCGCGTGATGATGATCGTCGCGTCAGCGCTCTCCTACTTCATCAACGAAGGGATCGCACGGTCGCGCTACGGCAGCGCCGACAAGATGAACTTCGAGGCTCCGCTCACTTCGCTCGTCTGGATCACTTCGATCATCTCGGTCGTGATCACCTACGTCGTCTCGTACTTGATCGTCCCCGTCCTCGGCCCGGCGTCCGACGCCTCGCTCTGGTGGAAACTGGCGACGATCATCTCCTGCGGCACGCTCGCGGGCGCGATCATCCCCGAACTCGTCAAGGTCTTCACCTCGACCGAATCAGGCCACGTTAAGGAAGTCGTCACGTCTTCGCGCGAAGGCGGCGCATCCCTGAACATCCTGTCCGGCCTCGTGGCGGGCAACTTCTCCGGCTACTGGCTCGGCATCAGCATCGTCGCCTTGATGTCCATCGCTTACTACTTCAGCCTGTTTGGACTCGGCGCGCTGATGGTTGCCCCGGCCGTCTTCGCCTTCGGCCTCGTCGCCTTCGGCTTCCTCGGCATGGGGCCTGTGACCATCGCCGTCGACTCCTACGGCCCCGTCACGGACAACGCACAGTCGGTCTACGAACTCTCGCTCATCGAGACCGAGCCGAACATCGAATCAGACCTCAAACGCGATTTCAACGTGGACGTGAACTTCGAGCGCGCCAAGCACCTGCTCGAAGAGAACGACGGCGCGGGCAACACCTTCAAGGCGACGGCCAAGCCGGTCTTGATCGGCACGGCGGTCGTCGGCGCGACGACGATGATCTTCTCGATCATCATCTCGCTCACCGCCGGGCTGACGCAAAACGTCGAGAGCCTCTCGCTCCTGCACGCCCCGTTCGTGCTCGGCCTGATCACGGGCGGCGCGATCATCTACTGGTTCACGGGCGCTTCGATTCAGGCGGTGACGACGGGCGCGTATCGCGCCGTGGAGTTCATCAAGGCCAACATCCGGCTCGAAGGCGTCACGAAGGCGTCGGCCGAGGACAGCAAGAAGGTGGTGGAAATCTGCACGAAGTATGCGCAGAAGGGCATGTTCAACATCTTCCTGACGGTCTTCTTCTCCACGCTCGCTTTCGCCTTCGTCGAGCCGTTCTTCTTCATCGGCTATCTCATGTCCATCGCCATCTTCGGCCTCTATCAGGCCATCTTCATGGCGAACGCGGGCGGCGCGTGGGACAACGCCAAGAAGATCGTCGAAGTCGAACTGAAAGCCAAAGGCACGCCCCTGCACGATGCGGCGGTCGTGGGCGACACGGTCGGCGACCCGTTCAAAGACACTTCTTCCGTCGCCTTGAACCCGGTCATCAAGTTCACGACCCTGTTCGGACTGTTGGCGGTCGATCTGGCGGTTTCAATCGCGCGCCGCGATGGTCAGTTCGGCGAGAACGGAGCTATGATCACGCACGTGCTGGCCGTCGTCTTCTTCATCATCTCGATGTTCTTCGTCTGGCGTTCCTTCTACGGCATGCGGATCGTCGCGGAACTGCCGGAGGCCGTGGGCAAGATGGGCACGGACAGGGAAGGCATCGCCGCGGGCGATTAACTCTGCAAGGGCGAGCGGTTCGCCCCGCTCTCGCCGGCAGGGTGTTTTAACTTCGCTTGCCGTTCGATCTTTTCAGCCGTCGTTTGTTCACCCAAACGACGGCTGAAATTCATTTACGCGAGAGAAGCGAAGGAGCCGTCTCGTCACCTCTTGATCAAATCGCGCCCGACCATTACCCTTGTGCTCGCACCGTTGTTTATTTAGGTTTCAGGTTTGAGGTTTCAGGTTTCAAGTTAAAGACAAAAACTTGCGACCCGGAGCTTGCGGCCTGAAACTCATAATCTGAAACTTGACACTTGAAACTTGAAACCATGAATACTTACGCAAAAGCAGAGACCCTGACGGGCGCGTGGCTCGCGCCTGTGGACTGGGTGAAATCGGCCGCGCTCGTCGTGGCGTTCAGCCTGTTCGTCGCGCTCTCGGCGCAGGTGGTCATCCCACTGCCGTTCACGCCCGTCCCCATCACTTTGCAGACGTTCGCCGTGTTGCTGACGGGCGCGCTCCTCGGTTCGCGTCTGGGCGCGCTGGCGCTCGTGGCCTACCTGCTTGAGGGCGCGGTCGGATTGCCGTTCTTTCGTGGCGGCAACGGCGGCGCGCTCTATCTCGCCTTTAGCCCGACGGCCGGCTATCTGCTGGCCTACCCGCTGGCCGCGTTCCTGACGGGCTGGCTCGCGGAGCGCGGTTGGGACAGGAAATTCCCGACGGCGGCGGCGGCGATTGCGCTCGGCTCCATCGTCGTCCTGTTCGGCGGGTGGCTCGGACTCCTGCGCTTCTATTCGGCGGGTCAGGCGTTCGCGCTCGGCGTCGCGCCGTTCATCATCGGCGACATCGTGAAGATCGCGCTGGCCGCCGCCGCCCTGCCTTCCGGTTGGGCGCTGCTTAGAAAAAAGGGATGAGGGATGAGGGATGAAAGAAAGCATTCAAGCAAGTGAGTGTTTCCTGATTCATCCCTCATCCCTCATCCTTCATCCCTGTTATTGTTGTTCCATGAGCCAAGCAAGTAAAAAAGCGGCGACGAAAATGAAGGTCTTCGCTCCTCGCAAAGAAGCGGCGCGACTCGCCGCGCTGCGCGAGTGTGCGATCCTCGACACAGGTGGCGAAGCGTGTTTCGACGACATCACGCGGCTCGCCGCCTACATCTGCGAGACGCCCATGGCGCTCGTCAGTCTCGTGGATGCGGATCGCCTGTGGTTCAAAGCGAAAGTCGGACTCGATTACGACGAGATGCCGCGCGAGTTCACCTTCTGCACGCAGGCCATCCTCAAGCCCGAACTCTTCATCATCGAAGATGCCCTGCACGACAAGCGCTTCGCCGACAACCCCTACGTCATCTCCGAGCCGTACGTCCGTTTTTATGCGGCCGCGCCGCTCGTCACCCCCGACGGGCACGCGCTCGGCCTGCTCTGTGTCATAGATCAGGTGCCGCGCACGCTCGACGGCGAACAGAAGGAAGCATTGAGCGTGCTCGCGCGCCAGATCGTGACGCAACTCGAACTGCGACGTAACTCGCACGTGCTGGCCGAGTTGAATCAAAAACTCGACTGCGAGATCGCCGAACGGGCGCGCGCCGAGCGCAGCCGTGAGGAGTTGCTCGTGAGCGAGCAGGAGATGCGCGCCGCGGCCGAGGCCAACGAACAGCGTTACCGCTTTCTCGCCGAGTCCATCCCGCAGCAGGTCTGGACGGCGCAGCCGGACGGCACGCTCGACTACGTCAACCGGCAGACGGTCGAATACTTCGCCCGCGACGGCGACCAGATCATCGGCGACAACTGGCAGCAGGTCATCCACCCGGACGATCTCCCAGCGTGTCTCGAACGCTGGCACAGGTCGCTTGCGACGGGCGACGTTTACGAGGTGGAGTTTCGGCTCAAACGCGGGTCGGACGGCGATTATCGCTGGCATCTGGGTCGCGCGCTGCCGATGCGCGATGCATCCGGGCGCATCATCCGCTGGTTCGGCACGAACACGGACATTGACGATCAGAAACGTCTCTATCGTCTCGCCGAAGAGGCTAACCGCGCCAAAGACACTTTCCTCGCCACCGTCTCGCACGAACTGCGCACGCCGCTCACCTCGATGATGGGCTGGGCGGAACTGCTCAAACTCGGCATGCTCGACGAGAAGGGGCAGCGGCACGCCCTCGACGTGATCGAAGCGAGCGCGCGTTCGCAGGCGCAACTCATCGGCGACCTCCTAGACATCTCGCGCATCATCTCCGGCAAACTCCGTCTGGACGTGCAGCCGCTCGAACTCGCGCCCGTCATCGCGGCGGCAATGGATGTGGTGCATCCGGCGGCGGAAGCGAAGTCCATCCGGCTCGCCGCGCGCGTCAGTCAGAGCGTCGGCATGGTCTCAGGCGACCCCGACCGCATGCAGCAAGTGGTCTGGAATCTTTTGTCGAACGCCGTCAAGTTCACGCCCGAAGGCGGGAGCGTCGAAGTCTCGCTCAGGCGCGTGGGCGCGCAGGCCGAACTCGTCGTTCGAGACACGGGCGCGGGCATCCATCCCGATTTTCTGCCGCACGTCTTCGAGCACTTCCGGCAAGCCGACAGCACCAGCACGCGCAAGCACGGCGGCCTCGGCCTCGGCCTCGCCATCGTCCGCCGCCTCGTCGAACTCCACGGCGGAACGGCCACGGCCGAAAGCGAAGGCGAAGGGCGCGGCGCGACCTTCCGCATACGCCTGCCGCTCCTGCGCCGCACGTCTCGCAAAACGGGGACGACAACTAAAGGCTCTCCACGCGGGAAAGGCGCGCGCGGCACACGCGCGGCCTCGTCCGCTCAAACTTAAAATTTTTCGTTTATCGTCGCGTCAGGTTCAACGCCTATGGAGATCATCAAAGTGCGTTCGCGCGAGCGCGAGCAGTTGGTCGAATTCACGGACGAGGTGCGCCGCAGGCTCTCGGCGTCGGGCGCACGCGAAGGCGTCTGCGTGCTCTACGTGCAACACACCACCGCCGGCCTGACCATCAACGAGAACGCCGACCCGGACGTGCCCCGCGACATGCTCCACGCCCTGCGCACACTCATCCCCCAACACGGCATGGGCTTCCGCCACAATGAGGAAAACTCCGACGCGCACATCAAGACGACCCTCGTCGGCACGAGCCTGACCATCCCCTTCCACGAAGGCGAGTTGCTCCTCGGACGCTGGCAGGGAATTTTCCTATGCGAGTTCGACGGCGCACGCGAACGCCAAATCATAATGCAAGTGATGAGGGATGAGTGATGAGTAATGAGTGATGAGTGATGGGTGATGAGTAATGAGTGAAAATTTCTGTCTTTCACTCATCACTCATCACTCATTACTCATCACTTTTTCTACCACGCGCGTGACCAGCTTGCCCCTTTGTGTTCGTCGTCGCGCAGGCGCGCGTCCACGCCCGCGCGCAGTTCGAGGAGGCGGCCGAAGAGCCAGAGCAGGTCGGAGAGGCGATTGAGGTAGGCCACCGACTGGGGCGCGGCTTCCTCCCCCGATTCGACGAGCCGCACCACGGCGCGCTCTGCGCGGCGACAGACGGTGCGCGCCACATCGTAGGCCGCAGCCGCCGCGTGCTCGCCCGGCAGAGACCAATCCGACAAAATGCCCTCCATGCTTTCGATGCGATTGACGTGCGCGGTCAACGCCTCGACCATCGCCTCCGTCACGTAGGGCGGCTCCTTCTGCGCGCCCAGAGGGTTCGCCACGCCGCCACTCACCGCGAACAACTCGCGCTGAATCTCCTTGGTCAACGCGCGCACCTCCGCGTCGTCGCAGATCGAACGCGCGAAGCCCATCACCGAAGTCAACTCGTCAATCGTCCCGTAAGCCTCGACCCTCAGATCGGCCTTCGACACCCGCTCGCCGCCGATCAAACCCGTCTTCCCCTTATCGCCTGCCTTCGTCGCTATGCTCATAAGCACTCCTTCGGAGTGCAGAGGTTAGAGGTTAGAGGTCAGAGGTCAGTAAATAGACGCAGATGCTTTTACTGACCTCTGACCTCTAACCTCTGACCTCTGCCAGTTACATTGCCGCTAAACGTTGCTGGCGTCTCAGCAACCATAAGAACACGGGGCCGCCTGTGAGCGCCGTGATCGCGCCGACGGGAAGTTCGCCGACGCCTAAGACCGTGCGCGCCACCGCATCGGCCAGCATGAGGAACGCCGCGCCGAGCAGGAACGAGCACGGCAGGATCACGCGCACGTCTTCGCCGAACAGCAGCCGCACCGCATGCGGCACGATCAACCCGACGAACCCGATTGTCCCGCCGACCGCCACCGTCACGCCGACAATTAGCGAACTCGCCGCATAGACCAGACGCTCGCTCCGGCGCACGTTGACGCCGAGACTCGCCGCCGTCTCCTCGTCCAGAGCGATCAGGTGCAGGTCGCGTGCCATCAGGGCGAGCGTGATCCAGCCGGGCACGAGAAAAAGCAGCATGCGCCAGATGAGGTCGAAGCCTACCACGTCGAGGCTGCCAATCGTCCAGCGCAGAATTTGCAGCGCGCGCGAGTAGTCAGTGAAGTATTGAATGATGACGACGAAAGAGGCCGCGACGAAATTCAAGACGACGCCCGCGAGCAGGAGTGCCCCCGGCATCACGACCGCGCCCGTGCGCGCGAGCCGGTAGACGACGAGCATCGCCGCGCCCGCGCCCGCGAACGCCGCGAGGAAGATGAACGGCACGCCCGCCACCTTCGCGCCGAACCCGAAGGCGATTGCGAGGCTCGCGCCGAGCGCGCCGCCGCCCGACACGCCGAGCGTCAAAGGCTCCGCGAGCGGGTTGCGAAACAGTGCTTGCAGCGACGCCCCCACCATCGCCAGAGATGCGCCCACCATCCCCGCCATCAGCACGCGCGGCAAACGCAGGCGAAAAAAGAGCAGACGCGCCATCTCGTCGCCACGCAAGTCCGCAAACGCAATCGGCGCATAACCGACCCACAGCGCGACCACGGTCGAGACCACGAGCACGACCGCAAGTAACAACAACGCGCGCGGCAGACGCTTCGCCCCCGGTTTTCCCTTCCCGATTTTTGCGTGCTGGATTGAAATCAAATCGTGTTTACCAACTCCGGCGCTGTCTCTCTCGTCTCTCGCGCAAATTCACTCCGACCACACGAACGTCCGCCCGAAAGCCTGCCGCGCGCGCACGTGCTCGTCTGCGTAAACTTCCGCCAGCACCTCGTCGCGCAAGACTTCGGCGGGCGTGCCCGAAGCCGCAACCGCGCCGACGAGCATCGCGAACACTTGATCGAAGGCCGGGTCGAGCAGTTGCAGGTCGTGCGTCACGATGAGCGCGGTGATGCCGCGTTCGTCGCGCAGGCGAGCGAGGTGTCGGACGAGTCCCGCGCGGTGCTTCAGGTCAAGCGCGGCCGAAGGCTCATCCAGCAACAGACATTCCGGCTCCTGCGCGAGCGCGCGTGCGAGGGCGACGAGTTGCCGCTCGCCGCCCGACAATTCCGTCACGCTGCGCGCCGCCAGATGCGCGGCGTCAACGGCCGCGAGCGCATCGTGCGCCACACTGATGTCGCGCTCGTTCTCGAAACGAAAACGCGACGTGTAAGGGCTGCGCCCCATCAACACCACTTCGAGCGCGGTCAACGGAAAGACGCTCGCCGCCGCCTGCGGCACGTATGCGATGCGCCGCGCACGCACGCGCGGTTCGAGCGTGCGGAGCGGCGCGCCTTCAAAGAGCACTTCGCCGCGCGCCGGTGCGGCGATGCCGCCGAGCAGACGTATCAGCGAAGACTTCCCCGAACCGTTTGCGCCGATGAGCGCCGCGAGCGTTCCGCGCCGCAGGGCGAGCGTCGCGCCGCGCACCACCTCCGGCAATCCCGGCGCGTAAGCGAAATATAACTCGCGCGCTTCGAGCAACGCCCCGGCGCTCTGTTCATTACTCAACTGTGCGGCGTTATCCATCATGAGCCGACATGGGGCGAACACTCGCGCCTGTGCGCCTGACCTCCTGACATCGCGCCGCCCGCGAGAAAAGCAGTTTGCGCTGAAGGGCGCGAAGTTAAAGCGAAAGACGCGAAGCGACTTGAAAGTCGTTGCCGGTTCGCGCTCAAATTCTCACTGCCCTTTCGCGCCGAACGCCGACGGGTGGATCAACTCCGCGAACTTGCGCGCCGTGTCGCCGACGAACTGCGAGGGGTGCAGCATGGATTCGTCGTTCAACCTGTAGACGCGCCCCTCGCGCACGGCGCGCACACTTGAGAGTTCCTTCCAAACTTCCTGCGTGTTCTCCGCGAGCCTCCCCTCGCCGCTTTGCAGCATGTCGAAGATGATGTCCGGGTTCAGAGAGACGACGGCCTCTTTGCTGATCTGCCCGAAGCCGTTCGAGGCGGGCGGCGCGATGGATTCGCCCCCGGCGATCTCGATCAACTCGGCGAAGAAGCTGCCGCGCGTCGCCGTGTACAAACCGCGCAGCGTGCCGGGCACTCGATCCACGATGCACAGCACGCGCAGGCGTGGGAGTTCGCGCGTGCGCGCGCGCACGTCTTCGAGTTTCGCGCGCACCTCGGCGACGAGCTGGCGCGCGGCTTCCTCACGCCCGGTCACCGCGCCGATCTGCTCGATCCCTGCGAGCGCGTCGGCCACCGTGTAACTCGGCACGGTGACGGTGCGCACGCCGAGCGCGTCGAGTTTATCCTTGATGAGCGGCGCTTGCGAAGAGGTCATGATGATCAGGTCGGGCTTGAGCGTGGCGACCTGTTCGAGATTCGTGTTGCTCCAGCCGCCGATCTTCGGCAGCCGCGACACCTCCGGCGGAAACTTGTCGTAGTCCGAGACGGCCACCACGCGCTCAAACGCGCCGACGCCGTAGAGCACCTCGGTCGTGCTCGGACTGAGCGAGATGATCCGTTGCGGCTGCTGTCCGGTCGCCGTCGCGCCCGCTGCTTCCTTCGCGCCCTCGCCGGTCTCTATGTACACTCTGTCGCCGCACGCGACGAAGACCAGCGCCGCGAGCGCGACGAACGCGACGAGCAGTGCGCCGCTGACATTAACGCGCGTCTGATTTCTCAACAACTTCATCTGTGCGCCCCTCCTTCTCGAATTCATAAGGGCAATGCCGACACCCGCTCCCGCAGCAATAACCGCGACGCAACAGGAAGCGCGCCGTGAAGACTACGCACGCGCCCTCTCGATAAAAGTCTTCGCCTTCGACGAGCGGCGTTTTGTTTAATTCAACATTCATTCTCGCTAAAAACTGAACTGCGCGCCCGCCTTGCCCGTCCGTCCCGGCGTGCGGAAGCCGTTCTCGAAATACTCGCGCCCGAAGAGATTCTCCACGTAGCCGAAGAAGCGCAAACTGCGCGACTCGCTGAGCGACAGGGTGTAGTTTGCGCCCGCATCGGCTTTGCGGATGCCGTCGAAGCGATAGACGACGCTGCCGAAAGTCGAAGGGTCGAACACGGGCGCGAGGTAATCGCTCGAAGCCGTGAGGTCGAAGTTGAACAACAGGCGGCGACCGACGCGCTGCGTCACCGTCAGGTTGAATTGATGATCGGGAATCGCGAAGGAACGAATCACGCCCCCGACGCGCGGCGTGCGCTCGTCGGCGTTCGTGTAGGTGTAAGAGGTGCGCAGGTCGAGCGTGCGCGCGGGCGCGGCTTCAAGGCTCAACTCGACGCCGCGCGCGAGTCCGCCGCGCGTGTTGACGTAGCCGCCGAAACGGTCGAACGGATCGTCCGGCCCGACGAGGCCGGTGAAATCGAAAGCGATGACCTCCTGCAAGCGCGTGTAAAAGTAGGTAATGGTCGCGCGTGCGCGTGTGCCTGCGAAAGTTTGATCGATTCCGGCATCGAAGGCGATGGAGCGTTCGGGACTGAGGCGCGGGTCGCCAAAGGCGGAGAAACGCGGCGAGCCGCCGCCGAAGGGGCGCGGGTCGTAGAAACTGCCGAAACGTTCGAAGAGCGATGGCGCGCGGTAGCCGTTGCCGACGTGGGCGCGAAGTTTAGTGCCCGTCGTGCGGAAAGAGTAGGCGATTGAGCCATCGCCGGTGTAGGCGTTCGGGGGCGCGCTGAAGTTGAAACGGGCGAAGGGCGATGCGGCGGCGGGAGCAAAGTCGGGTCGAGAGAGCACGAAATGTTGCGTGCGGAAGGCGGCCGAGAGTTGCAGGCGGTCTTGCAGCAGTCGCACTTGATCCTGAATGAAGAACGTGTGGCTGCGCTCGGCCACGTCGACGGAATAATCGTCGGCGGGCGCAAACGAGGTGAGCGAGCGGTTGATGAAACGCTCGCGCTCGAATTCGTAACCGGCCGTGATGAGGTTGGCGCGCCCCAGAGGAAAGTCTGCGCGCGCGTTCAAGGTGTGGGCGCGCCCGTCGAAATCGGCGCGCGTCGTGCCGAACGGCTCGAAGCCCGTGCCCGCCGGGCCGTCGTGAAATGAGCCGTCCGTCGTGTTGCCCTGATAGGAGATCGTGTAGCCGAAGTTGTCCGTCGGACGATGCGTGAAGAGAAGCGCGCCGGAGAAGAAGCGCGTGGCTCGCGAGGCGTCCGGGTCGTTCGTCGAGGGGATGAAAGTTGCCGCGCCGTTCGTCAACTGAAAGTCGGGCGTGCCGGTTTCAAAGCGGCGCAGTTCGGCGCGCGAGAGCGGCACGGCGCGCACTATCCCTGCGGGCAACGACATGCCGGCGACGGGGCGTGCGTCTTCGTTGAGCTGGGCGAAAGAGTCTGCCGCATAGAGACGCGCGGAGAGCGTCGCGGTCGGCGTCAGGCGAAAGCTCAAGCGCCCCTGCCCGCTCGTCGTGCGCGCCGCATCGTCGCCGTCTATGCCGCGCGCGACGTTCAGGTGTGAGACGCCCGCGCTGTAGGTGATGCGATTGGCGGATGCGCCGCCCGCGATCTGCGCGCGGCCGCGAAAGAGTCCGAGGCCGCCGCCCTCCGCGAGTAGGCTTCCGCGTGGGCGACCGCCGCCCTCGTCCGTGATGATGTTGACGACACCGCCGATGGCGTTCGTGCCGTAGAGCGACGAACCCGAACCGCGCAGCACTTCGACGCGGCTCACGTTCGTCACCTGAAGATCGCTCAGATAGCCGGACGCATCGCCCTGCGGCGACGAAGGATCGCGAAAGCGCAGGCCGTCAATCGTGACCGCCGTGTCTTGATTGCGCAGGCCGCGCATCTTGATGGTGAAGAGCGAGCCGGGGCCGCCGAGTTGCTGCACGCGCAAGCCGGGCACGACGCGCAGGGCTTCCGGGATCGAATACTCGTCGCGCTCCTCCAACTCGCGCACGCCGACGGTCGTGATGGCCTTCGAGACTTCGTCCACGAGTTGTGGCGTGTCGGCCGCCGTGACGACGACCTCCGCGCGCACGCCCGCCACTTCCAAGGCGAGATCGAGGGTCGTCGTCTGCCCGCGTTCGACGCGGACTTTCTGCCCGATGGCGGGCGCGAAGCCGCGCGCGTCCGCCTCGATCAAATACTCACCGGCGGCGAGGCTCTCGAAGCGATATGCGCCGCCCGCATCCGTGACGGCGGTCAGGCGTCGAAGTTGCGGCGCGCGCGCGTAGAGCGTCACGATTGCGCCCGCCACCCCCGCGCCCTGCGCGTCGGTCACGCGCCCGCCGATGGCGGCAGTGGCCGGGGCGGACGCCTGCGCGAACAAGGCCGGGGCGCACGAAGCGACGAGCGCACAGACGAGTAAAAATTTACGGGCGGATGAAAATTTGCCGTTGAGCGAAAATTTATCAGATTGTGTATTAGTCATTTCCTCTCGCATCCTTCTTCTGGAACGGCGGAGGGCGAGCACGACGACGCGCGCGAGGAACAGCGTAGAGACCGACCAGGTGATATACGCGCGCAGAGAGCGACGGTGCAAAAAAAAGACGCGCCCTCGATCCTGCCGTGGCAAGATCGAGGGCGCGTCAAAATCAGCATCGGATCGAATCCGGTCGGCCTCGCGTTTTAGAACATCTGAGAGGGTGTGTGCCGGACTTTGATCGTCGCACGTACTTTTGAGCCAAGCCACTCGCCCTTTCCCGGAGCGTCAGCGGTCGCCTCCGTCTCTCGATGCAGGCAAGGTTTCCTGACTCCCGGCTCAGACGCGTCGCTCGCGCGGCCTTCCCCGCCCCGCATCGGGACGAGTGACCTAAAACTTCGATGGCGTGCGACACAATCGCCGGTCTACAGTGGCGGGAACCGTGCGGGCTTTGCACCCGACTTCCCTTGTCGCCCGCGCACCAATGGCGCGGGTCACACCTGCGACGGTCAACCCGGACGCGCGCCCCGGCCGAAGCCTCGACGCGCGCCCTGATTGAATAGCGATACAAATTATTCGAGTGACAAAGATCGAGGCGCGGGACTCGCCCGCGACTTCGCGCCGCGTGCTGCTGTTCATCTCCCAGTCTTTCAGATTATGCGCAGCGCGGACGAACAACCTAGCATCCACAGCGAACAAGGTCAAGCGGGGCATGACCGGCGCACGCGGCCTCGACCCCGCCGCGCACACGCGAGACCGGGGAGTTTTCACACGCATCAACTGACGCGGGGGAAAATCGCTTCGACGTGAGAAGGCGGCGCATGCGGCGTAGACTGCGCCTGAAAAACTTTGTCGAGGGCGGTGAGACCCGCTTCGTCAAACTCCGCGAGCCGGGGTACGAAGGCGGCGGCGTCAAAGGCTGGGAGCGGCGGCGCGGCGGCGGCGGAGAGCGCGCGGGGGACGGCGACGACTGCGTCGTGTGGCGCGGCGTCAAAAGGGTTGGGCGTGGCGGCTGAGAGCGAGGCGTGCGTCGTTGCGGCGACGGCCGTTGCGGCTGCATGTGAGGCGACAGGCGTCGAGGTTACATTTGCAGCGACGGACGGTGCGGCTGCGTGCGCAACTATTTCCGGCGTTCGCTTGAGATCGAGCACGGTCAGTTTTCTGTTGCGCAAAAATTCGGGCAGCACCCAGAACCATTGAATGTAACCGGCGAAGAGGAGCGTTGACCAATCGAAGAGGAAATCTAAATTCCGGCAATCGTCGCACCAGAACAGCGCGACGTGAAGCGCGAGCAGCGCCAGCCCGCCGAACGGGAAGGAGAGCACGATCATCGCCAGTTCGAGCCACAGCCTGAGCGGGTCGGCGGACGAATAATAGCCGGACGAAGAATTCTCCAACAGCCGGTGCGCGACGAAGATCGAGACGCTCGTCCAGAGCCACGCCTTCTCGATTTTCGTCTTGCACACGAAGCGCATCGCTCGCACATCCTACGTCCGAGGTTGACCGCGCCCGCCCGATGCTGCTCGGCGGGAATCATCCGACGTAGAAGTTAGACGCGCGCCGCGTGCGTTTGTTCCCGCGCGTGATTTTCTGCGAACCCGCGCGGGCGGCGCGTTCGTTTACGGACGCTGCCACACGGAGCCGTCCGCGTACTGGATGCGCACGACGACGATTGATTCGCCGATGCTCTCGCGCTCTCGCTTCTCCAGTTTGTGGACGCTGATCGTGCGCGACGGCGGAGACGAGACGAAGACGCTGAACTCTTTTTGTTTGCCGGGGGCGATCTTTTCGTCGCCGGTGAATTGATGCCTGCCGGTCTCGGCCTTCGTGTCGGTGTCGTAGAAGACGTGATCCCAGTCGAGCGACTTGATGGTCTTCGCGCCGGTGTTTCTGATCGAGACTTTGTACATGAAGCCGTAGCGGGGCGGCTGCTGGCGGCGGCGGATTTCTTCGATGTTCGCCGCGTCCGCTTTCGCCTCGCGCGTCGTCCGGTCGAGGTCAATCGCGCTGCCTTCGCGCTTGGCATCGTTGATGCGCTTTTCATTGCGCGTGCGTACGCGCATCTGGTCGAAATTTTCGACGGGGCCGCTAAACGGATCACCCTCCCAACCGATACGCTCCTTCGACCAGCTAAACTTGACGACCTGAAGGCCGGGGGGATTGTCGGGCAGCGTGGGCGCGGCCGCCTGCTGTGCGTGTGCGCCGGTTGTTGCCGCTGCGATGAGTAGGAACGCCAGAGCCAGAGGTTTCATATTTCCCCTCCCGTGTGCCGGAGATGTGCCCGCGCCGGTGTCTGTGTGGTGCGTTCAGAATACTATCGCCGCGACGGGAAAGAAAGCCTCTCCCGGCGGCGGGCGCGCGGGGCGATAATAGACGGGGCTGGCGAACAAATTTTCGTTCGCCAGCCCCGTTGAAGTGCGCGTCCAAGCGGCGCGCTGGTAAGTCTCCGCGGGGGAAACTCATGCGCGCCGCGGCGGCGAGTTAAAAGACGTAGCGCAGGCCGACGATGATGCGGCGGTTGCCGCCGTTCGTGCCCCACTGGTTGAGGAAGTTCCCGCTGTTGATGCGCCCTTCGGGGACGCCGAAGTCGCGTGTGTTCGTGAAGTTGAAGAAGTCGGCGCGAATTTGGATGCGCTGTGTCTCCGTGAGGCGCGTGTTCTTCAAGATGCCGAAGTCGATGCGGTTGATCCCATCGGTGCGCAGGGTATTGCGTCCCACGGCGCCGACGCGCTGCGCCACTGACACGGGCGTAAAGAGACAGGCCGCGCCCGCGGTGAACACGCCCTGGGCATTGGGTCTGCAAGTGAGCGTGCCCGCCGCGGCGCGTATCTCTTCGACCGACATCTGGCCGAGCGGGAGCGTCGTGTCCAGATTCGGGCGGATCGAGTTGCCGACGAGGTCGGAGATGCCTGAGAGCGAGAACGACGGGTCGGTGCCTTGCAGCACGGTGAACGGCGAACCGCTCTGGAAGGTGAAGAATGCGTTGACCTGCCAGCCGCCGAGGACGTGGCCGACGAGGCCGTTTTGGTCGCGGAAGAAAGGCAACTCGTAGACGGCGTTGCCGGTGAAGCGGTGCGGGCGGTCGAAGCTGGAGCGCGCGCGCTCGATGCTGCGGTTGAAGGAGTCTTGCGAGACGGCGACTTCCGCGCCCGACGGGTTGAAGATTTCCGAGGCCGTGTCGATGAAGGAACTCCAGGTGTAGTGTGCGCCCGCGCTGAAGCCGCGGCTCAGGCGTTTCTCAAGGCTGATCTGCATCGAGTGGTAAATGGACGAGGCCGAGTTGGCGCGCAGGCGGATCGGCCCCTGAATTTGATTGACGCGGCAGGTGTCCGGGTCAGACTCGACGCAGGCGGCCGTGCCGAGGCGGCGCGGGTTGCCGTCGATTGACTGAAACAGCGCCGTCCCCTTCGTGCCGACGTAGCCGAAGCGCACGACGAGGTCGCGCGTAAACTCGCGCTGCGTCTCCAGACTGAACTGCTGGTAGTAGGGCGAGCGGAAGTCTTCGGCGACGATGGTGCGCGTCAGGCGGTTCGGGTTGAGGCCGGTCGCGCCCTGCACGGTTGGCAGGGTTGTGAAGGCGTTGGAGACGCCGAGGAGGCCGTCCGCCTGTACCGTGGTGCGCAAATTGGCGGCGGCGAGAAACGGGAAGGAGCTGGCGATGTTCGAGGCGATGTTGGTGAAGGCGTAGTCGTGCGTCACGGCGTAGCCGCCGCGGATCACCATTTTGTCGCCGCCCGTGATGAAGCCGAGGATGCCGTCCTCGCGCGTGCGCGGATTCCAGTTGAAGCCGACGCGGGGCTGGAAGTTGTTGTTGTCGCGCTTGGGCACGGGCGTGAAGCGGAAACGCTCATCGCCGCCCGCTGCGGCCACGATGCGGTCGTTGATTTCGGTCAGGTCGGCGATGGGCTGCCCCGGCGACTCGTAGCGCAGGCCGAGCGTCAGCGTGAAGTTCGGTCTGATCTTCCATTCGTCCATGCCGTAGGCGAAGAAGTCGTGCCAGTCGTAGTAGACGATCTCCTCTCCGCCCGCCAGCGGCTTGTTGATGGTCGCGCCCTCGGCGATGTCGTCGACGAAGCGTTGCAGCGAGCCGTAGACGAGCCGCCCGCGGATGGTCGGGACGAAGAACTGCTTAAGCTGGTTGCGGCGGATGTCCACGCCGAACTTCCAGTTGTGGTTGCCCTGCGCGATGGAGAGGTTGTCCTGCACCTGGTAGGTCTGCCGCGTGGCGAACTGCGGGAGGTTGACGGCGAGGCCGATGGCCGAGCGGTTGGCCGCGGCGTTAAAGCCGGTCAGCCCGAGCGAAGTGATCTCGATGGAGGGGATGAGCTGCGAATCCGGGTCAGCCCCGGTGAAGAACTGTCCCTGGCGCAGGTACGCGCCGCGGAGTTCGTTCACCACGCGCGACGAAATCAGGCTGTTGAGCGAGACGTTGGCGGCCTGGCTGCGGGTGAGAGAATTCTGGCTCAAGCCGGAAGGCGTGGCCTGTCCGCTCCCCGTCTGGTCTTGATCCTGGAAGATATAGCGGCCGAAGACGTTGTGCTTCTCCGAGAGTTTATGGTCGATGCGGATCGATTGCTGCCAGTCGTTCAGCTTGAGGAGGTTCGCGTTCGTGAGCGAGCCTTTGGGCACGATGAACGTCTGGCCGTTGGCGGTGAACGTGAGAGGGTTGCAGACGGCGGCCGTCCCCTTGCAAGCGCCGGTGGCCGGCGGGAGGAACCTCAGGAGCGCGGCGACCTGCGGGCGGTTGCCCGCCCCGGCTTGCAGCGCGGCGAGGCCGGCCGCGTTCGGCACACCCTCGATAGTGAAGCCGGAGTTGAACTGGCGATCCCACCAGCGTTGCAGCGAGAAGAAGAAGAAGGTGCGGTCGCGCCCGCTGATGTAGCTGCGGCCGCCCTCGCCGAAGCGCGGCAGGTGGAGCGGGCCGCCGAGCGTGAAGCCGGCCTGGTTCTCGTTGCGGAAGGGGCGCTTCTCCGTCTCGATGGCGGCGGTGGTTGGGTCTGGCGGGGTGCAGAAGCGGTTGTTCTTGTCGAGGTTGCTGCAAGCGTTCAGCGTGTTGTCGTTGTGGAAGATAAATGCGCTGCCGTGATATTCGTTCGTCCCGCTCTTCGTGATCGCGTTGAAGACGGCCGAGCCGTTGCGACCATATTCGGCGGAGAACTGGTTGGTGACGAGGCGCACTTCCTGAATGAGGTCGGGGTTGTTGAGGCCGACGGTCGCGCCGGCGACGCCGAAGTCGTTGTTGTCCTGCCCGTCGATCATGAAGTTGTTCGAGCGGGTGCGACCGCCGTTGGCGGAGAAGCCGATGCCGCTGGCGAACTGCGACTGGCCGGTCACGGTCTGGCTGACGCCCGGCGCGGAAAGCGCGATGTTGTAGACGCTGCGGTTGGTGGCGATGGGCAGCTCCGACAGGCGGCGTGAGTCGAAGCGCGTGCTGACTTCAGCGTTCGTCGTGTTGAGCAGCGCGGCGTTCTCCGTCACGGTGACGATCTCGCTCACGCCGCCCAGTTTCATCGTCACGTCAACGACGGCCGTCTGGTTCAGCAGGAGCGTGATGCCCGTCTGCACGTACTTCGAGAAGTTGGGCGCTTCGACCGTCACCTCGTAGCCGCCGACGGGCAGGTTGGCGAAGCTGTAGCGCCCTTCCTCGTTGGTCTCGACGGTGCGCGAGAGGTTGGTTTCGACGTTGCGCGCCGTCACGGTGGCGTTCGGCAGCGCGGCTGCTTTCTCGTCTTGGACGAGGCCGGTGATCGAGCCGGTGGTCTGCGCCGACGCGGACACTGCCACGCCCGGCAACAAGACGAGCATCACAAGAAACTGTCTGATTACTCTCGACATTTCTTCACTCCTTTTAGGTAAGGTGGACAGAGAAGCTATTGAAGGTTGAGTTAAACTGATCGCTGTCGCCGTTGCGGTGGCTTCCAGAGCGCGTGCCACCATCATCTGAAAACAGGTGTCGCCGCCGCAAAGACTAAACTACGACGGGATCGAAGTTCTTCCGGCGAGGGAATTGCGGCGTGAGTTCTTTTGTTACTCTTAACGGTCGGGCGATTAGCCCCATGCAGGCGCGTCTAACGCGATTTTGTTAGGCAAGCAGTATGCCCGCGCGAGGTGGGGGCGCATTAATGCGCATTATCTAACCAATTCGGGCTGCGCCCCGCCCGCGTGATCCATATTTTTGAACACTATCCTTCAATTTTATGCAGAATGCCCGACTTTTGCGGCGCGCACCTGACGCCTTGCCCGAACTAAACAGCAAAGCAACAGACGCTTGAAGACTCACACAACGCCCCCGCAGCAGCCGATTTACGACGCCTTCGCGCCGCACTACGAACGCGCGCTCAGACCGCTCGAACGCCTCTTACTCGCGCGCCTGCGCGCCGCCACGCTCCGCGCCTTGAAGCGCCACGGCGACGAGAGCGGCGGCAATAGCGACGGCGAGAGCGGCGGCAACAGCGGCGGCAGCAGCGGCGGCGTTGGTCGCCTCCTCGAAATCGGCGCGGGCACGGGTCTCAACTTCCCACACTACCCACACGGCGCAGACGGCGCGGCCACCGAACCCAGCCGCGAGATGCTCCGTCTCGCACAGACGAAGCCGCGCCCCGCCGGTATCCGCCTCGTGCAGAATCGCGCGGAAGCTTTGCCCTTCGCCGACGACACTTTCGATGCGGCCTTCGCCACCCTCGTCTTCTGCTCCGTCGCCTCGCCGCCGCGTGCGTTCGCCGAACTGCGCCGCGTCGTGCGCGCGGGCGGTCGCGTCGTGCTGCTCGAACACGTACGCCCTCCGGGGCTGCTCGGCTTCGTCTTCGACGCCCTCAGCTTCTTTACCGTTCGCCTCTTTGAAGACCACTTCAACCGCCGCACCGCCGAGGAAGCGCGCCGCGCGGGACTCCGCATCATGAGCGTCGAACCACACGCCCTCGGCATCATCCAACTCATCGTCTGCGAGGTTTGATGTGAGGCGCGAATGCGGTTAAGTTATCCGCACGCGATCCGAGGGAGTTGATTCAATGACGGCAAACGACGAGACGAACAAACAACCGGCCGACGCCGCCTCCTGCGCGCACGTCGGCTGTCAGGGCTGGAACTACGAAGACTGGGTGACCGGCCCCGCCGCGGACGAGACCGTCTTCTATCCGCGCGGCACACGCCCCGCCGCGATGCTAGACCTCTACACGCGCGCCTTTGCGACCGTCGAAATCGACTCTACCTTCTACGCCGTGCCCTCCGCGGCCACCGTGGACGGCTGGCACAAACGCACTCCCGCGCGCTTCACCTTCGCCCTCAAACTCCCCCAACAGATCACGCACGAGTTCGGCCTGCGCAAAGGCGCGAGCGACACCCTCGCAGAGTTCTGCGACCACGCGCGGCTCCTGCACGACAAACTCGCCGCCGTGCTCATCCAACTTCCCCCGCAGTTTGAAGCCACGCCCGAAAACCAGCGCGCCCTCGAAACATTTCTCCCGCGCCTGCCCCGCGACCTGCCCTTCACCATCGAGTTCCGCCACCCAGGCTGGATCACGGATGAGACGCTTAATCTGCTCGCCTCGCACCGCGTTCCCGTCACACTCGTCGAAGGCCAGTGGATTGCGCGCCGCACCCTCTTTCGCACCGTCGAAGGGATGAATGCAGACTTCGCCTACATACGCTTCATGGGCGCGCGCGACATCACACGCTTCGACCGCATACAGCGCCCACAGGACGCCAACCTCCAACTCTGGCACGAAGCCATCACGCGCCTCTGCGCCCGCGTCCCCCGCTTACTCGCCTACTTCAGTAACTACTACGAAGGCCACGCCCCCGCCTCCGCCAACAAACTCAAACAACTGCTCGGCCAGCCCACCACCTCACCCGCCGACCTCGAAAACCAGCCTTCGCTTTTTTGAGATCGAGGCATCGCCCCCTATCCACGCATGCTGAAGTGGCTCAGAGATTGACCGTCATCGGACACAAATTTTTTGAAAATTTAACGAAAATTTCTTCACACGATCTACTTGACGCATAACAGTTCTCTACTTTAAATATTCTTCGCTTGCTCCAATATCTTTAAAACAAACCTCCTGTATCGGTTCTTTTATCGGCTGTACATGGGGAACACTCCGGCAATAGGAGAGGGCTTATGACCAAAGCGACGATCCCTTATCTACTGGCTGGAATAGGCGTTCTGTTAATCGGCACGGGGCTTGGCAGAAATCTGGGGCTGACGCAGTTCGCTTCGGTCGGCATTGGCTTAGTGCCGGCGCTACTCCTCGCCTATCCGCTAATGAAGCGCTGGTATCGCGGCCATCTCAGCTTTACGGTCTGGATTCTGACGGTAGCCGGCAGTGCTATCGCCGCCACCCTGATTAACTTCGTGATCGGCTGATCGCTAACCCAAACTGCGCCCGTCGCGACATGCCTGACCGGGCGCGTCCTCCGGGCGCATTTGATTTTGTCATGCCGCAGCGGGCGCAAAGAGACAGGCACAGCGCGAGGTGCTATGCCCTCTCTTGAACCACACCGCTTACCCGATCATATCCCGGACTTATTTTTCTTCATTCTCGCCAAGCCGCTTCATTATTTCGGCGAACTTCTCCACATCGGCGCGCGTCGTTTCCATGCGGCGGCGGCTTTCGAGGTAGGCTGCCCAGTTGGGCGTCTGCGTGAGGGCGCGCGTGGTGTCTTCGTCAATGACCTGCGCCATGAGGGCGACGAGGTCGCTCAAGACGGCGGTGTGTTCGAGGAGCGACCCGATGATCGAATAGGCGAGGCGCGCTTGCGCGAAATCGAGATCGCGCGGCGCGGCAGTAGCGTCGGCGGTGGCGGGCGAGTCGGCGTCTGTCGGCGGCGGCTCGCTCACGGTGTCGTCCCTCCTCCGTCAACGGACGCGCCCGGCGCGGCGTACCAACTGCCGCGCACGAACGGCAATTCCGCGACGCGCGCGGCGTGTTCTGCTTCACCGGCGACGACCGAGACTTCGGTGCCCGGCTGTAGGTAGTCGTACTTGAGTACGGCGAGGGCGATGCGGCGCGCGAGGTGTGGGGAGAAGACTGAAGAGGTGACGCGCCCGATCTCTTTGCCGTCCGCCGCGCGGACTTTCGCGTCCGACGCGAGTTCGCGTTCATCTTCGAGGACGAGTCCGGCGAGCCGCTTGGCGACGTGGCCGCGCCAGTGTATGCGCGCGATGATCTCCTGACCGATGTAGCAGCCTTTTGTGTAGCTGACGGCTTCGTCCTGCCCCGCTTCGAGCACGACGTTCGTGTCGGCCACGTCCACGCCGTGGAGGGGCACGCCCGCCTCTACGCGCAGCACTTCAAAGACATCGAAGCCCACGGCGCGCGCCCCCGCACTCGTTAACGCATCCCACAATTCCGCCGCCACGGTGTCCGACGCGCAGACGAGGTCGTAGCCGTCTTCGCCCGTGTGCGTGGCGTGCAGGACTACGACCTCGGAAGTTTCGCGCCACGATACGACCGCCACGTTCTGCTGTTGCTCCGCGGTTTGCGAGGGCGCGACGCCAAGCACGGACTCGATGATCGCGCCCGCCCGCGCGCCCTGTAATGAAAACTGCACCGTCTCGGCCGTCACGTCCCTGACGCGAAAATCTCCCGCGAGCGTGAAGCGTTGAAGCGTCTGGAAAACTTTTTCGTGTGTGACGGGTTCGGTGTCGATCAGGAAAGAGACCTCTTCGCCGCGACGCGCGACGCGCGCGTGGGCGAGCAGGCGTCCCTGCACGTTGGGGAAAGCGGCGAGCATCCACGCGCCCGGCGCAAGCGTCTTCGCGTCGTTCGTGATGAGGCCGTTTAAGAATTGCACCGCCTCCGCGCCGCCCACCTCGATGCGCCCTCGCGCCGAAAGATCAACCAGCCCCGCGCCATTCCCACCGCGCACGGCTTCATACTCGGCGCGCGCGTCGCCGTAAGCGGCGGGAAGCATAAAGCCGTCTCGCTCGGTGAAAGTCGCGCCGTAGCGCCGGTGCGTCTCTGTGAGCGGCAGTTGGTGAACCGCCAGTTGTTCGACCGTTTCGTTCATGCTTCTTTGCAAACTCTCCCGGCAAGTCTCTAGCGCGCCTGCCCTGCGGCGTGCGTCTTCTCTCGGCTCTGCCGGATGGCGCGCGCGACGGCCGCGTAGTCTCGCAGTTGCGCCTCTTCGCGCCGGTGCGAGGCGAGCACCTGCGGACTCGGATGATAAAGCGGCACGAGCAGACGCCCGCGCCATTCGCACACGCGACCGGCCGAATCTTTGAGTGTGAATTGATGATACTCAATGCGACTGAGGGCGGCAAGCGCGACCGCTCCGAGCGTGACGACGACGCGCGGCGCGATGAGTTCGATCTGCCGTTGCAGAAACGGGGCGCAATTCAGAGACTCTCCGGTGCTCGGCTTGCGGTTCGCGCCCGACTCTTTACGCGGGTTGCAGAGCACCGAGTTGGTGATGAAGATGTCTTCGCGCGCCAGATTGATCGAAGCGATGTAACGCCCGAAATTGTGCCCAGACTGGTCGCCCGAAAAGGGCACGCGCGTGCGGTCGCCGCCCTGGCGTCCCGGCGCTTCGCCGATGAACATCACGCGCGCCGACGTGCTGCCGTTGCGCTCGCTCAAGACGGCCGTGCGCCCGCACATCGCCTCGCAGCGGCGGCAGGCGGCAGCCTCGGCGGCGAGTGCGTCGAAGAGAGAGCGCTTTTCTTCAGTTCGATTCATCGAAAGAATTTAAACACGAAAGACGGGAAGACGCGAAGAAGCCTGCTCGCTCTTCGCGTCTTCCCGTCTTTTCTCGTGAAGAGAATCCGACTATTTGCTGACGTTGATGTCGCGCGAGGTGGAATTGTAGCCGCCGTTTTCGACGACGTTGCCGTCTTTATCTACGAGTTCGACTTTGACTGTGTGTTTCCCCGCAGTCCAACCCGTCAGCCAGATCGGCTCCCACTTATCTATGAACTTCGGCTCGCCGCCGTTCACCGTGTAGCGCACGCGGTAATCGCCGCCGTCGCCTCGCAGTTTGGCGTTCGTGAGCCAGAAGTCGATCATGATGGCGTCGGCGTCCGCGCCCTTGTAGTCGCCCTTCGGCCGGCTGTAGGTCAGGAGCGGCTTCGCCCGGTCGATCTCCCCGGCCTGACTCGATGCCATCTCCTTGCCTTCGCGCGGCGCGGCGTTCGCGTTCGCATTGGCATTGGCGGCGTTGGCAGTGTTGGCATTGGCGGCGTTGGCGTTCGCGCCCGTGTTCTTGTTGTCGGCCATCGTCTGGCCGGTCGCGGTGGTGGTCGGTTTCGTCGCGTCGCCGCCGCCTTTGACGGTGAAGGCGACCATCTGGAACGAGCCGTTGTTCTTGTAGCTCTCGTGCCACGGGCGCGAGGCGAAGACGCGCAGAGTGTGTTTGCCTTCCGTCACATTGCGCAGTTCAAACGACTCGTCCAGGTTGTAGTAAGCCTCGTAGGGCTGGTTATCGAGGATGATGTGGATGTGATTGCCCATGTTCGTCGCGGGGTCTTTGCCGGGCTTGTAGCCTTTGAGTTCGCCTGCGAGCGCGAGTTTGACATTGACGGTCGAACCCGTCACGGTCGCGCCGTCGCGCGGCTCAATGAAGCGCAGGGTCGGCGCGGCCGCATCCTGTTCGCCGCGCGCCTGCATCTGATCCTTGATCTTCTGCGGGCGTTCCGCGACGGTCAGATTGAGCGGTGAGGGTGAACCGGCCGGGGGCGGCGTGACGGTTGTGGTCGCAGTTGTGTTGGCGTTTGAGTTATCGGCAGTCGTGCAGCTTGCCCCCGCGAGTGTGGCGGCGAGCGCAAGGACTAGGCCGAACGCCTGCGTTCTTCCTGATAATCGCATGTTTCCTCCGAAAGGCTATTTGAAAATCGAGGTCTCAAGTATAAACTGAAGCACCGCTAAAGCGAACAACCAAAGGCGGCCATATCAATCAGGCAAGCGACGGCGAGACTCAACCGGTCCCTTCATGCCCCCACTCAATAATCAAATGCGCCCCTCGCCGTTGGAGGCTCAGGCGGCCGACGAGCTTCTCACCACGGAAAGAAAAGGATAAAAACATGCTCCCTGCGGACGAAGTGCCCATCAACATCATCGCCGATAAAGTGGCGCGCGGCGAGTGCATCCTGTTCCTCGGCGCGGGCGTTCACTATCCGCCGCCCGCCGGCTCCATCTACCAATACCCGGAAGAGCACCGGCCGCCGCTCGGGCGCGCCTTCTCCGAAATGCTGGCGCAAAAGTGCGGCTTCGCCGAACGCTTCCCGCGCGACAGCACCGGCAACCTGCAGCGCGTCTCGCTCTACTACGAGAGCCAGCGGAACCGCAACGCGCTCGTCAACGAAGTGCGCAACGCGGTGCTCACCAGCAAGCGTCCCTCGCCCGCGTTGCGCGCGCTGGCGCGTCTGCCGTTCCCGCTTGTCATTACGACGAATTATGATCAACTCTTCGAGATAGCGCTACGCGAAGAAGGCAAGACTCCTCTCGTCAGCGTCTACAACAAAACAGGCGATGAGCCGACGCGCGACTACCCCGGCAACCTCAACGCGCAGGAACCTTTCGTCGTCAAGATTCACGGCGACGTGCAAAGCCCGGAATCAATCGTCCTCACCGACGAAGACTACATTCAATTCGTCCTGCGCATGAGCGACAAGGAGGCTTACAACCCCGTGCCGCTCACGTTCCGTTTCTTCTTCACCAAATGGCCGACCCTGTTCGTTGGCTACAGCCTCCTCGACTACAACCTGCGCCTGCTCTTCAAGACCCTGCGCTGGAAGATCGACCCCTCGAACTTCCCCGACACCTACTCGGTCGATCTCTATCCCGACCCGCTCATTCTCGACATCTGGTTCAACCGGCAACGCTACGTGAAGTTTATCGCGCAAGACGTGTGGACTTTCATCCCCAATCTCTACCGCACCATCACCGGAGAGGAGATGCCTCAATGATGACCGTCGCCCCCAAGGTGGCCGCCAGCGCGCCCGCCCTGCCCGACATGCCCTATCGCGGCATAGAGGCTTTCCGTTACGTCGATCAACCGATCTTCTTCGCGCGCGAGGAGGAGACGCGCAAGCTCCTGCGCTACGTGGCCGTCTATCGCGGCGTCCTCTTCTACGGCGACTCCGGCTCGGGCAAGTCGTCGCTGATCAACGCCGGATTCATCCCGGCCATCATGGCCGAAGGGTTCACGCCCGACCGCCTGCGGGTTCAGCCGCACCCCGGCAAAGAGATCACCGTCGAACGCATCTCGATCTCGCCCGACGGCGCAGCCCCTTTCCTGCCCTCCAACTTCCACCAGGACGAAGAGACGGCGATGCGCACCGTCATGTCGGCGGCAGAACTCAAAACGAGGCTCCAGGCGCTGCCACCCGACCGCCGCCCCCTGCTCATCTTCGACCAGTTCGAGGAGTTTGCGACGCTCTTCGAGGCTGTGCCGCGCGGCGAGGCCGTCGCCCAGGCGCAGGAAGCGCAGGCCGCGATTCTGAGAGTGCTCCTCGAACTCCTGCGCGATCCGTCGCTGCCCGTCAAGCTGCTCTTCGTCTTCCGCGAAGACTATCTGGCGAAACTGAACAAGCTCGTCTCTCTCTTCCCAGACCTCTCCGACCAGTACCTGCGCCTGACCCCGCCCGGCACCGACGCGCTGAATAAGATCATTCGCGGCTCGTTCGACAAGTTCCCCGGTCACTACGGGAAAGAGATTTCCGAGGAGTTGACGCGGACGCTCGCCACGGCCATTCAGGAGCGCAGCGAGGGCGGCAAACTCAACTTGTCGGAAGTGCAGATCGCGTGTCTTGAGTTGTGGAAGTCCGGCCAGCCGGAAGAGCTTTTCGCGGCGAAAGGCGTGCAGGGTCTGCTCGAAGGCCACATGGCGGACTCGCTCAAAAAACTTCCATCCGGCCTGCACGACGCGGCGGTGGCGCTCCTCAGCCGGATGGTGACGCCTTCGGGGACGCGCAACATCATCTCGGAATACGACCTCATCTCGCAGGTGCAGGAGGACGAACGCATCCCCGAAGAGCGTCTGAAAGCAGCGCTCCACGCGCTCGTCAATGATACCCGGCTCGTGCGGCGCGAGCGCCGCTACGACACCTACTTTTACGACATCGTCAGCGAGTTCCTCGTCCCGTGGATCATGCAGCAGAAGAGCGAACGCCTCACGTACGCCGAGCGGCGCAAGAAAATCGCCTCGCTCATCGTCGCCTTCGTCTGTCTGCTCGTCGCGGCGGGCGTCGCGGGTGCGGCGTACTTCGTCTACACGCAACGCACTGAGGCGGCCATCGCCCACGACGAAGTAAAGTTAGCCGACCAATTACGCATCGAGGCTGAGGGCGCTCAGCGCGCGGCGGAGAAAAGTATGGAGGCGGCGGTGCAGGCGAAGGAGGAGGCGTTGGCACAGGCCAACTATGCGTTTGCGCAAAAGGCCGCGGCTGAGAAAGCCTATGGGGATATGAAGAAAGAATTTGATAACCGTCTCAACGACCTGCTTGAGCAACGTCAGCGCGATAGTGAATCGCTCAAATCGGCGAGAACTGCTCTTGAGGCCGCCAACCAGGACGCAAAGGGCGCGCGAGCCGCTCTGGTGGCTAATCAGAAGGAGTTTTACAGCCTTAAATCTCGCTATGACGACCTAAAAGTTCGCTCTGACGAGCTAACGAAAGAATT
>DASVPS010000198.1:0-13133 GCA_036389555.1 Pyrinomonadaceae bacterium | reverse complement strand
TTTTGTAATAATCAACCACTGCGCTTTGTCCCGTACTCCGTAAAAAGCCAGCGTGGGAGCGCACACAACTTTGGCGCGCTCCGGGCAGGAAGGTTAAACCCGTAACGACACTATACCATTTTCCGGCAAAAACGTCCTGCGGGAAAATGTCGAGCCGGAGCGTGAATGAACTGTTCGGAAGAGTGTGGAAGTAGGAGAGAGGAAGTCAAAGGGAACGGGTGCTTTACCTCGGACGGCCACCGAGTGGGCAAGGACAGTTATTTGTGAATCCGCCCCCTTTGACTTGGCACATCGCCTAGTGCAATGTTTATGCCAGATGCACACCATACCAGAATTATAGGAAAATGCAAGTTTCCTTGCAAATTAGCGTAAGTATAATGTCTACTAAAGTAGACGGGGTGTCCTCTTTAGTGGACGGTGCCCGTAAATGAACTACCTGCGTGTAATTCCGGTGGTGGCAAAGGCGTGCGTTTTCGGGGCGTTCTTGACAATACAGTCTTCGGCCAGGTGTGTCTTAGCGCGAAACAGGATCGCCGGGTTGATGGGCAACGCGGGAGTTCTGTGCATGAGCGGCCTCGGCCGCATGGTCAACCTGCCCTTCCTCGGCGTCACGACTCCTCTCCCGCTCGGATGCGCAATCTTATCCGTGCGCACGTCGGCTCCAATCGTGCCGGTCTTCTCTCTGAGTCACGCCGGAGGGCGACACGTCATAAGTAGAGGCCGCGCGGTTGCTCTCCGCGCGGCCTCTATGTGTGAGCAGTGGATGATAATTCTCGCCGGGCGTGTGCTAAGGCTTCTCGCCTGTGCCGCCGGGCGAAGCGTGTATCGCGCGTTCGATCAAATTGAGCAGAGTTCGCACGGCGACGCCCGTCGGCCCTTTTGAGCGATAGGGCTTCGCATCGTCGCCCCACGCCGTTCCCGCTATGTCGAGGTGCGCCCACGAAATGCCTTCGGCAAACTCTTTGAGGAAAGCCGCCGCCGTGATCGTCCCCGCCTTGCGGCCGCCGACGTTCTTGATGTCCGCGATGTCCGACTTGATCTGGCGCGTATATTCTTTATCGAGCGGTAACTGCCAGAGCTTCTCCCCGACTTCCCTGCCCGCCGCGATCACTTCGTCAATCAACGCCTGATCCGTGCCGAGAATTCCCGTGTTGACATCGCCGAGCGCGATGGAGACCGCGCCCGTCAGCGTCGCCAGATCGACGATCTGCGTCGCGCCGAGTTTGCGTGCATAGCAGATGGCATCGGCCAGAATCAAGCGACCTTCGGCGTCGGTGTTGATGACTTCAATGGTCTTGCCGGACATGGCGCGCACCACGTCGCCCGGCTTGGTGGCCTTGCCCGAAGGCAAATTCTCCGTCGCGGGTACGACGCCGAGGAGCGGCATCGGCGGCTTCAACTGCGCCACCGCACGCATCACGCCGAGCACGGTCGCCCCGCCCGTCATGTCGTACTTCATCAACTCCATGTTCTCGCCCGGCTTGATCGAGATGCCGCCCGAATCGAACGTCACGCCCTTGCCGACGAACGCTAGCAGTCCTTCGCCGCCGCCCACGACTTTTCCGCCGCCGCCGTTCGCGCCGCCGGTAAAACCTTCGGGCGTATACTTCAAGATGATCAGCGCCGGCGGCTCTTCCGAACCACGCGCCACGCTCAGGAGCGACCCCATCCCCTCGCCTTCCATGCGCTCTTGATCCAGCACGTCAACTTCCAGACCGAACTCGCTCGCAATCGCGCGCGCGCGTTCGGCCATGATCGTCGGCGTCATGTACGCGCCGGGTTCATTGGCGAGGTCGCGCGTGAAGTTAACGGATTCGCCGACGATGCGCCCGCGCTCCGCGCCGCGTCTGAGCGCATCCTCGCTCGCACCCTGTGTGATGATGACGAGTCGGTCGATGGTGCGCTCCTCTTTGTCCGACGTGCGATACTTGTCCGGCTCGAACAGCGACATCAAGACGCCTTCGACGGCCACCGTCGCAAAGCGCTCCGCATCAGCCTCCGCGCCGCGCGTGATCAACCCGACGGTTTTGACGCTTCGCGCGCGCAGCGCACGCGCCGCCGTTCCGGCCATCTGCGATACCTGCGCCGCCCCATAACTCTCGCGCTCGCCGACGCCGACGAGCAGCAGCCGCTTGGCCTTCAACTCGCCGCGCCCGTCGCCGAGATGCAGATAGACGATCTCGCCCTCTTTGCCCTTGAGTTCCTCCGACTCGATGACGGACTTGATGAGGCCGCCCGTCGCCGCGTCCAACTCTTGCAGGAAACCCTCGTGCGCCTGTTCATCTTTGAAAACCGCCACGGCGAGAGCCTGCACCTCGGCATCGCCCACACGCCCCGTACTCACTTGAATATCCATTTGAACTTTTATCTCCTGATTAACGATTGCGCTCTTTTAATTGTGCCCGCGTCTCTCGATCAACGGTGCGACGCATCTCGGTCTCGCGCTTGTCATAAAGTTTTTTGCCGCGCGCCACGCCGATCTCAAACTTGACCCGCCCCTTCTTCACATAGACCCGCGTGACGACGAGCGTCATGCCCTTGACCGTCGCCTCTTGTTCCAGTTTATCTATCTCACGTCGGTGTAACAAAAGTTTGCGCGTTCGCGTAGCTTCGTGATTGTCGCGATTGCCGTAAGCATACGGCGAAATGTGCGCATTAAACAACCACGCCTCGCCATCGCGCACGGCGACGTAAGACTCCTTCAACTGAATCTGCCCGGCGCGGACGCTCTTCACTTCCGTGCCTTTGAAAACGACCCCCGCTTCGTACGTGTTCAGAATATGGTATTCATGATACGCCGCGCGGTTCGTCAACAACATTTTTACTTCGTCAGCTTCTGCCATCTTTCAAACTCTCTCACGCGCGCCCGACCCGAACTGCGTCACAAACCCATCCCTGCGAACTCGCCGCGCAGAGGCCGCGCCATTAAATCCTCGGCCGCGGCGCGCGCGCTTTTGCCTTCGTAGAGCACCGCATGAACCTGCTCCGTGATCGGCATCTCGATCCCGCGGCTCTCGGCCAGCATCTTCACCGCGCGCGTCGTGCGCACGCCTTCCGCGACTTCATGCATCCCGCTCAAAATCTCTGCGAGCGCGCGACCGCGCCCGAGTTCCTGCCCGACGTAACGATTGCGCGACAGCGCGCCCGTACAGGTCAGCACGAGATCGCCCATGCCGGCCAGCCCCGCCAGCGTCTCGACGCGCCCGCCCTCAGCCAGCGCCAAGCGCGTCATCTCGGCCAACCCCCTCGTGATCAAGGCCGCGATGCTGTTCGTGCCCAAGCCCAGACCGGAGACCATGCCCGCCGCCAGTGCGATCACGTTCTTCACCGCGCCGCCGAGTTCCGTCCCGGCCAGATCGCCGTTCGTGTAGACGCGAAAATTTTCAAAACTCAGAGCCGCCTGCACGTCGAGCGTCGCACGCGCGTCGCAACCTGCGGCGACGACTGCGGTCGGGTGTCCAGCCGCCACCTCCTGTGCGAACGATGGCCCCGACAGGCACACGAAGCGCGCGGCAAACTCTTTCCCCAACACCTCTCCCGCCACTTCCGACATGCGCTGACCCGTCTCGATCTCGATGCCCTTCGTCGCGCTGACGACAACGACTTCGACGCGCAACTCGCCCGCTATCCGCTGCAACAACTCTCGCGTCGCGTGCGACGGCGCAGCCATTATCACGATCCGCGCATCCCGCACAGCCTCGCCCAACTCGCACGTTGCACGCACGTCGCCCACCATCTCATGCGCCGGCAGATAAACGCTGTTCACGCGCCGCTCGTTGATCCCTGAAACGACTTCCGCGTTACGCGACCACAATTTGACGGCATGCCCCGCGCGCCCGGCCACCAACCCGAGCGCCGTGCCCCAACCGCCCGCACCGATGATCGCGATGTGAGACATGACTCGATTGCGGAATGCGAAATGCGGATTAGTAAGAATTAATTCATTGATTCATTGATTCATTGATTCATCGGTTCATCGGTTCAATGAATCAATGAACCGATGAATCAATGAATCAATTGTCTTTTCAATCCGCATTTCGCATTCATCCTTTCCATCTGCTCTCCGTGCCGTTCAACAGCCTGCTGATGTTGGCGCGGTGCATGAAGATGATGAGCGCGCCGCCGACGATGGCAACCGCCATGACGGGCGCGGCGATGGCGTCCGCGTTTCCTCTGTCACGCATGAGCCAGATGAACAGGGGCAGCGTCGCCGTGGCCGTGATCGAACCGAGCGAGACGTAGCGCGTCGCCCACACGACGGCGAGAAAGACCACTGCGGCGAGCGCGACGGCCGCGGGCGTCAAACTCAGGAATACGCCGAGGCCGGTTGCCACGCCTTTGCCGCCACGAAATTTCAACCAGACCGGGAAGACGTGTCCGCAAACGACCGCAATCGAAGCGAGCGCCACCCACCAGTTGACGCCGAAATCCGGCGCGAGCATCCAGCGCGCGACGAGCGCGACGAGCGCGCCCTTCGCGGCGTCCAACGCGAGCGTCAAGACGCCTGCCCCCTTGCCCGCGCGGCGCGTCACGTTTGTCGCGCCCGTCCCGCCCGAACCCGTCTCACGCACATCGCCGCCGCCCCTCGCATAGACGATCAAATATCCGAAAGGGATCGAGCCGATCAAGTATGCGGCGACAATAAAGAGCGCAGGCAGCAACGTGACATTACTCCGCGACAGCGCAAAACATCAGGCGACGAGCGAACGGCGACTATAACAATGCACGGGAAGGCGCGGCAAGTGCATGGGCAGGAGTGAAGGGCATGATTTCAGGAAGGTCGTGACAGCCCGCGCGCTTCTGGCGCGCGGCGTCAGACGATTAGTGCCGCCCCCAAGCCTTGTATCTCTTCCAACAAGTATCGAGAGTGTCGCTAGTCCTGACGCAAATGAGATGTCACCGGGCGGTTGACTGGAATCACTGAAGCGGGGTCGCCTGTATCTCGCCACCCAAGCCCGCGGAGAATGGGATAAGGAACAAAAGAATCATCGCCATCGCGACTATTATGAATATGCTTCCGAAGGAATATAGCAGCACTATCAATATCTTGACGCTCGGACAAGAGTTAAAGCCCAGTTGGGAGCTTAAATCGACAAAATCCTTCCCCAGCCCCTTCGTCAAAATCGCGCCGAGGATGAAGGCGAGACCCAAAGCGAGACTCATGATAATAGGAAGTATGAGAGAGTATTTAACTAATGCTTCATCGTGATGTGTGAAATAGAAGGTGAGAATGCTGCCCGTGATCAGGTAGAAGAACACGTTACCTTTGAGCGACAACTCCAAATAATACTTATAGAGTTCCAGATAGCAGTGGTACTGCCTCCAAAGTAATTCGCGCTCTACTTGTTCGTTTTCCATGCTCGCACACCGCTGATGGAAGGTTGAGACGTGAGGCTGAGGCGAGGCGAACGCGGCTAAGATTATGTGAGCGGGGTGGGGTTGTCAATAATAAATCCTCAGGATTTTCACATCGGCCGCTGATGAAAACAACGCACTACCAGCGGCAGAGAGTGTGGTCGGAAGAAAGTTAGTTTCAGATGAGGCGGCGACGCAGGAGATCGAGCGCGGCCTGCGAGGCGCGCCAGCGGATGAGTTGGCGGTCGCCGGGCAGGAGCAGTTTGCGGTGCTCTGTGTGCGCGTCGTCGGAGAGCGCGATGTAGACGAGGCCGACGGGTTTGTCTTCCGTCCCGCCGCCCGGCCCCGCGATCCCCGTGATGCTGAGTCCGAAGTCTGTGCCTGCGCGGTCGCGCACGCCCTCGGCCATCGCTTCGGCGACCGCGCCGCTGACTGCGCCGTACTCCGCGATCAAGTCCGACGGCACGCCGAGCAGACGCACCTTTGCGTCGTTGGAATAACTCACCACGCCTTCCATGAAGTAGGCGGACGACCCCGGCACTTCCGTGAGCCTCTCTGAGACGAGGCCGCCCGTGCAACTTTCGGCGACCGCGAGGGTGAAGCCGCCTACGGCGAGACGCAGGCCGACGATCTCTTCCATCTGCTCGCCGCGAAAGGCGAAGATGGCGTCGCCGAGTCGCTCTTCGATCTGCCCGGCCAGCCCGTCGAGCAGCAGTTCGGCTTCCTGCTCGGTGCGCGCCTGCGCGGTCAGGTGTATTTCGATCTCGCTGCGGTTGAAGAGGATGGTCGTCTGCGGATTTTTGTACTGCGTGTAGACCGGCGCGATGCGTTCGTCTACGGCCGACTCGCCCAGTCCCGACACGCGCAGCACGCGACGCGCCACGCGCACGTCTCCGGCCTTCGCCGTGAGCCTGCGGTTGATGTGCGTCTCGTACATCGGGCGCATCTCGCGCGGCGGGCCGGGCAAGAGGACGACCGCGCGCCCCTCGTGTTCGAGATACATGCCGGGAGCCGAACCGTGCGGGTTATCCAACACCTCCGCGCCTTCGATGATCATCGCCTGCCGCGCGTTGATCTCAGGCATCTTGCGCCCCCAGCGCATGAACTTCTCGCGAATCGCTTCGAGCACCGCTTCGTTCAGGACGAGGCGACGACCCATCGCGCGCGCGGCGATCTTGCGCGTGATGTCGTCTTCGGTCGGCCCCAAGCCTCCCGTGGTGATGACGACACGCGAACGGCGCAGCGCGTCTTTGATCGTCTCTTCGAGACGCGCGTCGTCGTCGCCGACGATGGTCTTGAGTTTGACCTCGATGCCGATGGCGTTGAGTTTCTCGGTCAGCCACAGGCTGTTCGTGTCGGCGCGATCCGGCGTTAAGAGTTCCGAGCCGATGGCGATGATTTCAGCGGTGAGCATCTGTTTATAAAATTACGGGTGACGGACGGCGAAGAATATCTCATGCGAAGGCGCAAAGGCGCAAAGAAAGACATAAAGCAGGACAAGTTTTCTACACGTCTTTCTTTGCGCCTTTGCGCCTTCGCGCAAAATTCTGATGCCCGCTCTAGCCTTCAACCGCGCCGAATAATTTCACCTCGCGTACCCACATCACGAACGGGCGGCCGCGCGGCCCCTGTTGCGCGGGCTGGAGGATGCGTACGCGGTTCGTCTTGACGGGCGCGAACTCGAAGGCCGTGCGGTCGTAGTTGTTGCCCGGCTCGATGGTCGAGATCGTCTGCCACTCGCCGCGCTCGTCGGGCGTTTGCAGTTCGACGCGGCGCGAGGCGTTGAAGTGGTCGCGGTCGAAGCCCCAGTAGATGTAGACGGCGGAGACGCGCGCCGGCTGACTGAGTTGAAGTTCGATCCAGTGCGGTTCGTGCGTCTCGGCCGAAGCCCAGTTGCCCTCGTTATAGCGCAGGCCGGAGATGCGCTTCACGTCGAGCACGCCGTCGTTGAGGGGCTTCGACGTGTAGCCGTCGTAATTGGAATCAACATCGACGCGCGCCACGCTCAATTCGGCGAGGGTGGGCGGAGCTTGCCCCGTGGTCTTGACGGCAACCGGCGTCGCGGGCGTTTGTGAGGAGGCGGCGGCTTGCGGGGCTGGCTGTTGCCGCTTCAGCGCGCGCCGTTCGGCCTCGCGCGTGAAGCGCAGGTAGATGAGGACGCCGCTCAGAAGCGCGAGCGCGATGAGGCCGGCGACGACCCACTTGCCGCGCGCGTTCGGGCGTGTGTTCGTCGCGCGCGACGGCTTCAAGGTCTTCTGCGCGCGTTGGTGTGCGAGTTTGGTGGTCGCGGGCGACGCGCCGAGTTCCGCTCCGCACTCGCGGCACAATTCCTCGTCCTCTTCGGCCTCCGTGCCGCAGGCCGGGCACGCGCCGCTGCGTATGGGCTGCGTGATGTAGTCGTGCCGCACGGTGCTATCGACGGTCTCGTGCAGTTCGTGCGTGCCGACGGGGCGATAAGTTTCCGGCGGCGCGTCGCCCGCTTCGACGACATCGCCCGCGTCGCGCTCGCGCGCCGTCCTGACGGCGCGCAGGAAATCGGCCGCCGTGGCGAAACGCCCCGCGGGGTCTTTTTCGAGCGCGCGCAGGATGATGTCTTCGACTTCGAGCGGAATGAGCGGATTGATCTCGGTGGGGAGCGGCGGCGGCTCTTCGACGTGCGAGCGCAAAATCTCTGTGCGCGTCAGCGGCGCGCGTTCGTTGCCGAAGGGCGGCGCGCCGGTGAGCATTTCATAGAGGATGATGCCTAAGCTATAGATGTCGGAACGCTGGTCAACGTCCAGCCCTTCGGCCTGTTCGGGCGAGACGTAGCGCGGCGAGCCGTAGCCCGCGCCCAAAGTGTCGGTCGCCTCCGCGCCGACGACTTTGACGATGCCGAAATCCGTGATCTTCACGTGGTCTTCGGGCGTGACGAGGATGTTCGGCGGCTTGAGGTCGCGGTGGATGATGCCGCGATGCGAGCCGCCGTCCTGATCGCGGTAGGTGAAGGTGTGCGCGTAGACGACGGCGGTCAGGATTTGATCGAAGAGCGCGAGAGCGCGTTCACACTTGAGCGGGCCGCCTTCCTGCTTGAGCAATTGCGCGAGCGACCGCCCCTCGACGTACTCCATCACGATGTAGTAAGTCTGCTCGGCGACGATGTAGTCGTAAATCTTGACGATGCCGCGATGATCGAGTTGCGACTGGATGTAAGCTTCGCGCTCGAAGCGGTGGCGCAGCGAGCGCAGGTCGTGGTCTCCGGCGCGCGGGTTGATGGACTTGATCGCCACCTCGCGCGGGAGTTTGGTGTGCTGGCCGCGATAGACGACGCCCATCCCCCCGCGCCCGATGCGTTCCTCGATGCGATAGCTGCCGATGATGGTCTCAGTCGCCATGAATTACCGAAAACCCGTCAGTCGTTCGTGATTAGTTGTACGTTGCATGTGGTACTCGCGCGCGCGTTGCTTAAGATTAAATCGAACCACTGTGAACAGACGAAGAACAACCGACGACTCTCTACTGACGACGGACAGTTCTTCATGCAGTCTTCTTCTCTTCCTCATACAAGTCGCGTAGGACTTCGGAGATGGGCGCGGGCTTTGGCGGCGGCGAGAGCGGCTGCGGCGTGCTGGCATGAGTAGTGGCGGCGAGGGGCAGCCGGTGTGGGGCGTCCGGCGGCGTCGTAGACGATGCGCCCGAGTACAGGTTGTGCGCCGATAAGTTCGCCGCCGCAGCGGCAGGCACAGCGTTGAGGTGGCGGCTCTCTTCGAGCAGCGACGCGGCGCGGGTGCGGCGCGCGCGTTCGAGGTTGCGTATGGCGGCGACGGTCTGCGGCCCTTCGGCGGGGTCGCGTTCCAGGCGACGCAGCACGCTCACGTAGCGGCGCAGTTCGGGCGAAGGCGCGGTGCGCTGTCGCTCGTCGCCCTCTTCGGATTCGAGAACGTGTGAGAGGTGTTCGGCCGCAGACTCATGGTCGCCCGCGCGGTGGTAGAGCGCGCCGAGCGCGAAGTAGACGAGCGGCGGCGGGTCGGACATAGAGTGGACGACCGACTCGCCCTGCCCGATCACTTCCGCTATCTCAAAACCGAACCAGCGTCGTTCGTCTTCGCGCAGCACGTCGCTGGCGGCGAGATAGAAGTCGAAGATGCGGCGCGTCTCGTGCTGCTCGGAGCGATCCACGGCGCGCCAGACGAAATAAACCACGGTGGCAAAAAAGATGATGACGGTTGGCGGAATGCCCATCAAGGCGAGCATCGCGAGGATCACGATGATCGCGATCAGCTTCTGCCCCATGTCTCTTCCCTTGCTACCCATAAAACCTTTCACGCGCCGGCCGCGCGCCTGCGAGAGCGCAACGCTGCTCACCCGAAACTTCAACTCACGAATTGCGCCGGATGCGACGCCGAATCGCCTCCCCGGCCTCTGTCGTGGAGAGCGTGCCGCCGAGATCGCGCGTCGTCTCGCCCGCCGTGACCGACGCGCCGACGGCCGCTTCAACCGCCGCGCCCGCCGCCGTGAATCCCAGGTATTCTAGCATCATCGCCGCAGTCAGAATAGAGCCTATCGGATTGGCGACGTTCCTGCCCGCAAGCGGCGGCGCGCTGCCATGCACCGGCTCGAACAGAGAGACCCGGCCGGGGTGCAGGTTGCCCGATGCGGCCACGCCTAAGCCCCCCTGCAATGCCGCGCCGAGGTCTGTCAGAATGTCGCCGAACAAATTGTTCGTCACGATCACGTCATATTGCGAAGGGTCGAGCACCATGAACATCGCCATCGCATCAACGTACTGGTGGTTCGCCTCGATCCCGGCGTATCCGGTCGCCACTTCGCGGAACACGCGCTGCCACAGGTCGCCCCCGTATCGCTGCACGTTCGACTTGTCGGCCATCGTCACCCTCTTTCGGCCGTGCGCGCGCGCGTACTCGAAGGCCGCGACGATGATGCGCTCCACGCCGTGGCGCGTGTTCAACTCCTCCTGCGTCGCGATCTCGTGCGGCGTCCCTTTTTTTAGAAAGCCGCCCGCGCCCATGTACGCGCCCTCCGTGTTCTCGCGGAAGACGACGAAGTTAATATCTTCAACCGTACGATCTTTGAGCGGCGTCAGGCGCGCGTCGAGCAGGCGCACGGGGCGCAGGTTGATGTAGAGGTCTAGACCGCGCCGCATGCCGAGCAAAATATCCTCCGCGTGCTTGTTCGATGCGACGCGCGGATCGCCGAACGCGCCCGCCAGAATCGCATCGAAATCTCTCGTGAGCATTTCCAGCGCGCCTTCTGGCAACGTCACGCCTTCGCGCAAATACTTATCCGCGCCCCAGTCGAAGTGTTGCAACTCGACTGAGACGCCGTGCGTCTCGCGCAAGTGTTCCAGCACGCCGAGCGCCTCGTTCGTCACCTCCGTGCCGATGCCGTCGCCGGGCACGCACGCGATTCTCTTCACGCCTCTCGTCATCATCTCCTCCGCCGTCTCCGCGCGCTCACGCGCTCACGCCGAGTTGCCAGAATAGAAAACTCCACACGTCGGTCGCCTCCGCGATCTGCTTCGTCAGAGGTTTGCCCGCGCCGTGTCCCGCCTTCGTCTCGACGCGCAGCAGGATCGGATTCGCAGACTTGTTCGCCGCCTGCAACGCCGCCGCGAACTTGCGCGCGTGCAGCGGGTCGACGCGCGAATCCGACTCGGCGGTCGTGATGAGCGTCGCAGGGTATTTCGCGCCCGACGCGACGCGGTGGTAGGGCGAATAGGCGTGCAGGTAGGCGAAGTGGCGCGGGTCGTCGGCCGTGCCGTATTCGGGAATCCAGAGGCGCGCGATGAGGAAACGCTGGTAGCGCATCATGTCCGTGAGCGGCACGGCGCAGACGACGGCGCGGAAGAGTTCGGGGCGCTGCGTCATGACCGCCGCGACGAGCAGGCCGCCGTTCGAGCCGCCCTGAATCGCGAGCCGGTTGCTCGAAGTGATCTTCCGCTCAATCAAATAGTGCGCGGCCGCGATGAAATCGTCGAAGACGTTCTGCTTCAAGCCGAGCATGCCGCGCTTGTGCCACGCCTCGCCGTACTCGCCGCCGCCGCGCAAATTCGCCACCGCGTAGACGCCGCCGCGTTCGAGCCAGAGGTTCAGGCCGCGATTGAAGGCGGGCGTCTGCGAAACGTTGAAGCCGCCGTAGCCGTAGAGCAGCGTCGGGTTCTTGCCGTCATACTTCAGACCTTTGCGATGCACGACGAACATCGAAATGTTCGTGGCGTCCTTCGACGGGTAGAAGACCTGTTTCACCTCAATCGCCTTCGCGTCCACGGTCGGCGCATCGACGCGCGCCCACTCGGAGAGCGCGCCCGTCGCCGCATCGTAGCGATAGACGGTCGGCGGCAGCGCATAGGAAGCGAAACTGAAGAAAGCCTCGTGGCCGTCCTCCTCGCCGCTCGACCCGCTTGCCGTGCCGAGCGTGGGCAGCTTCACGTCGCGCAAAAATTTGCCTTCGCGCGTGAAGGCGCGTATGCGCGACGTGGCATGCGAGAGGCCGTGGACGAGAATCTGTTCGCCGAGGACGGTGAACGAATTGATACTTATCCCCTGCGCTTCCGGGATCAACAGACGCCAGCCGGTGCGCTTCGGGTTGGCGGCCGCCGTATAGAAGATGCGCCCGTTGGCGGCCTCTTCGGTCGTCAAAATGTAGAGGCGATTCTCCACCACGCGCGCGCGGTAGCTCGCGTCTTTGCCTTCTGCGACGGCGACCAGTTCGCCCGTCTCGTCGCGCAGGTCGCGCAGGTAGAGATCATTCTTGTTAGTCCCGCGCGAGACCGTGATCGTCAGCCAGCGGCCGTCGCGCGAGAGGCCGACGCCCGGCCACTCGGTCGGCTTGTTCTCGCGGCGGAAGATTTCCACGTCCTTCCCCGGATCGTCACCCAGCCGGTGCAGAAACACGCGGCGGTGATAATTCTCTTCGCCCTTCGGGACGGTGCCGGGCGCGGGGAAACGTGTGTAATAAAAACCGTCGCCATTGGGCAGCCACGCGAGCGAAGCGGCGCGCGTGAATGGAATCCTGTCCTTGAGGTTGCGCCCTGTGTCCACGTCCAGCACGTAGAGCGTCGATTGTTCGTTGCCGCTCTCGGACAAACCGTAGGCGAGCCGCTTGCCGTCGTGGGATTCGTACCACCAGTCGAGCGCAATCGTGCCGTCCGGCGAGAGCGCATTCGGGTCGAGCAGCACGCGGTCTGTGCCCTGCGCCGCGCCCTCGCGCACGTATAGCACGGGCTGGTTCTGTTGCCCTTCGCGCCGCGTGAAGAAGTAGCGACCGCGATGCGGGTCGGGCGCGCTGACGGTGCCGATGGAGAGCAGTTGCAAGAGACGACGATTGATCGCGGCGCGCCCAGCGAACGGGTCGAGCGCGCGGCGCGTGTGCGCGTTCTGCGCCTCCGTCCAGGCGCGCACCTCGTTCGACTCGCCCTGCTCCAGCCAGCGATACGGGTCGGCCACTTTGACGCCGTGCAGCGTCTCTACCAGAGGCTCGGCGCGCGTCTCCGGCGGCCTTGAATTCGCGTCGAAACTCTGCGAGGCGACGAGCGAGGCGAGCGCGAAGATGGCGACGAGCGCGCGCCCGCAGGGGAGCGCGGCGTGGATGCGAAGATTATTTTTCATAAACTCGGTGTTAGCGCGCGAGGCGTTGTTCGATGCGCGGCAGGCTGGCGATGATCGTCTCGCCGACGATCTGCAAACTGCGCGGAGAGATTTTATCGAGCGTGTCCCCGGCCTGATGCCAGTATGGGTAGCCGCCGAGTTGAATCACATCGACGACCGGAATCTCGGCGCGCA
>DASVPS010000197.1:0-2130 GCA_036389555.1 Pyrinomonadaceae bacterium | reverse complement strand
CGAAGCTGAGGCTCACGCGGAAGCGGGCGGCGAGTTGTCGCTGCGAACCTTCGCCACCACGGTAGGCGTCCAGCACGCGGCGGCGCAAATCTAAGGAGTAAGGCTTCATGGGCGCGCAGCATACTCGCTGCCTGTGGCCTGCTCAAGTGAAATCTGCTCTAAGGGGGACACCAGAGAGTTCATTAAACTCTCTCGTGTCCCCTTCAGTGCTTTCCCTCTCCGCGTTAATTGAATGCTGTTAAGCCACACTCTTTTTGCCGGTCGCTATATTTCAACGGAATAAGGGTGTGGCGGAAAGCGTGTGGCGGAAAAAGTCGTTGACATGGGCGGGCGCTGTGTTAGATTTCGCGTGAACACTCAGCGCTAGTTTTGTCATCTCATCGGCGTCCTGAGCATCAGTTCGGCGGCGGCCGCCCTTCCCCCCAAGGCATCGCGCCGACCTCACGCTCCAACCCACAACCGAAGGCTGCCCTTAAAAGCAGCTAACACTACATTGGAGGGAAGGGTTTATGTTCAACGTGAATCTACGCAAGCTGTGCCAGCGTTTGTTTCTGCTCGGCGTGCTGACCCTGTGTCTCATCACACAAGGCTCTCTCGGAACGGGCGTCACCAACGGCTCCACGTGCTGTCTGGAAACATGCTGTCTGGACTGCACGCCCAACTATCTCGCATGTAAAGATGTCTGCGATGCAACTTACCCGAACGACCCGGTCGCCCTACAGAATTGTAAAGACCAGTGTCTCGTGCGACGTAACAACTGTTACAGGTACTGCGACCCTTACTGTTGAGTTTGTCTTGCCCGATAGACCGATAACAACGCCGGCCGCGCTCCAACAACCATGAACCATCAACGCCTACAGTCCTGGTTGTTGCGCGCGGCCGGGTTGGTCGAGCTGCTGGCCTTCGGCGCGGTCTTGATGCCGCGCTCCTGGATGGAGGCTTCGCACGAATGGCTGGGGCTGGGCGAGATGCCGCATGGCGCGGTTCTCATGTTTCTGATCCGGCAGGCGTCCTACGTCTACGGAATGCACGGCGTCTCGCTCTGGGTTCTGGCCTCCGACGTGCAGCGCTTCCGCCCGCTCGTCCTGCTCAACGGCATCTCCTTCCTGCTGGCCGCGCCCGTCTTCCTCATCATCGATCACACGGCCGGGATGCCTCTCTACTGGACTCTCCTCGACGCCGCCGGCTGCGGCCTCTTCGGCGCTGCGCTCCTCTGGCTCAACCGCGGCGACGCCGGACGCTAACGAATAATTATCTATTCTCCCACCCGATGAATGGAGACACGCTTAGCGGTGATTACCTTTTTACTTCCGCTCTCGCGAGTGCCTGTGCTATCGCTTTTTGCCGCGCGGCGTGTACTTGCGTTTGATCTCGTCGTGGCGGGCGTCGCCGGAGGGCGCGAAATTATTTGAAGCGGAGAAGGCTCTCGACGGAAATGTCCTCGTCAACGGCCTCCCAGTGGATACCGACGCCCCCGCCGAGGAGACGCCAGTCGGCTCTCTGTTCGGGCGTGGCTTTGAGCAGGCGCGAAAACCAGACGAGCGGCGCGGAAATCTCGCGCCCGTCGGCGAGCGTCACGTGCAATGCGTCGTCGGTGCAGGTTACATCTACCGCCAGCGGTTCATGCTTCTGAATTGCCGTTGCGGGATTTTCGGACAATCTCAATGAGAGCCTCTAATTTTTGATCCATATGTGCCTGCGACTCCGCAAGGCGCACCAGAGCCTCGTCGGTTCTAATTTGCGCGTCGGTCAAGGCAGCGAGCTTGGCTTCCGAGTTTGCCTGCGCCGCGCCTAGCTCGTTGATCCATGACTCATGCTGGTCAGCACGCTCGCTGGCGTTGCGCGCCAACTCGACGAGCATCTTAAATGATTCCTCAAGGCCAGCCGTGCGCTCATCCTGTTTGGCAATCCTGGCTTCCAAGTTTACCTGCGCCGCGCCTAGTCGGTTAATCCATGATTCATACTGGTCAGTGCGTTCACTAGCGTTGCGAACTAATTCAACGAGCATCTTGAATGATTCTTCAAAGCCAGCAGTGCGCTCGTCCTGTTTAGCAACGAGTTGCTCTAGGCCAGCCGTGCGCTCGTCTTGTTTGGCGAGAAGTTGCTCTAGGCCAGCCGAGCGCTCGTCTT
>DASVPS010000196.1:0-2143 GCA_036389555.1 Pyrinomonadaceae bacterium | reverse complement strand
GCGATGAGGACGATGAGCCGGAAGTCGATCATGCCGTAAACCTCCTGCGTCCGCACCGCGCGAGACGCGAGCAGGATGAGCACGCCGAACAACACTGCGACCGAGAGCGGGATGCCGAACGGGTGGAAGATCGACACGAACAGGAACACCGCGAAGGCCAGAAGCGCCCAACGCCTCTTGGCCGCGCGCCCGCGCGCCTCGGACACGTCTTCGAGGAGCAGCAGGTTGCCTTCCGTCGCGAGGTGTTCGACCTGCTCGCGCTTGCCCTGCACGAGCAGCACGTCGCCGAAGCGAAGGCTGACCATGCTCAGTTTCGACAGCAGCGCGACGCCGTGGCGGTTGATGGCGAGCGCGGTCAGGCCGTAGCGTTCGCGAAACTTCGTGCCTTTCAGCGTGCGCCCGACGAGGTTCGAGCCGCGCAAGACCATCGCCTCGAACAACTCCAGATCGCCCGATTCGAGGTCTGTGTCGCTCAACTTGAAGTCGGCCTTGATCTCGATGCCGGCTTCGTTCTTGACGCGCAGGATGTCTTCGATGCGCCCCTGCACGAGGAGGAGATCGCCCGCCAGGATTTTTTCGTCGGCGCGCGGCGCGACGCGCCCCCCCTTGCCGCGCAGGATGCCGACGACGGCGAGGTCGAGCGACTGGCTGAGGTCTGCCTCGGCGAGCGTCTGCCCGACGAGCGGCGACGTGTCGAGCACGACCACTTCCGACATGTATTCGCGTATGTGGTAGGCGTCGGCGAGCGAGTCCGCGCCGCCGCGCGCGGGCAACAGGCGCAGGCCGATGAGCAGCATGTAGAGCATCCCGGCCGCGACGATGGCGATGCCGACGGGCGTCAACTCGAACATCGTGAAGGGCGCGAGATTGTAGCGCGTCATCGCGCCGCTGACGGCGAGATTGGTTGAAGTGCCGATGAGCGTACACGTCCCGCCGAGGATCGCGCCGAAGGCGAGCGGCATGAGCAGTTTCGACGGCTGCACGCGCGCGCGTTCCGCGAGACCGAGCACGACAGGCACAAACATGGCCGTCGTCGTCGTGTTCTTCATCACCGAGGCACAGGCGGCGGCCGTGAACATGATGAGCACCGTCAGGCGAAACTCGCTTCCGCCTGACACGCGATGCAAACGCCGCCCTACGAGGTCAACGACGCCGGTCTTGACCAGCCCCCCCGTCAGGACGAAGAGGCCGGAGATGGTGATGATGATGTCGTTGCCGAAACCGGCGAAGGCTTCCGCCGGCGTCAACACGCGCGTCAGCACGAGGCCGATGACGACCAGAATCGTCACCACGTCAATCGGAATGCGTTCCGTGCCGAAGAGCACGAGCGCGACGAAGAGCAGGGCGAGAACCGTGGCGATGGAGAGAGTCATAGAGGCTTCTGCTATACTGGCCGCTCAAAAAAAACGGTGAGCAACCGCCAAGCCGCTGTGTCCCGGCGGCGGCCGGTTGCTCTCACAAATTAAGGGGGAAGTTCGTCGTGGGCAAGCATCGCATTCTCGTCATAGAAGATCAAGAAGACCTCGCGGAATTGTACGAGTCCGGCCTTGAAAGGGCGGGCTACGAGGTGACGAACGCCTACACGGGCGAGGAGGGCGTGGCGGAGTTCGAGGCCAACGGCGCGGACGCCGTGCTGCTCGACATGACGCTGCCGGAAATGCACGGCACGAAGGTGCTCGAAGACATACGCAACCTCTCGCCGAGCGTCCCCGTGGTGGTCGTGACGGGCGAGACGCTCGCCGAATCGCGCGACGCCTGCAACCGCCTCGGCGTCAGCGAGTACCTCTCGAAGCCGCCCGACTACGCCGCGCTGCTCAAGGCTTTCGAGCGCGCGCTCGCCAGCCCCACCACCGACGAGCAATACATGGTCGTCACGATGCGTTTGCCGGCGCGCATCATCCAGATGCTCACCGACGTTGACCCCAACATCGAACGCGCCATCACGCGCATCTGCGACGAGTGCGGCGTGCAGGTCAAGGCGATGTATGCCCGGAAGTGAATTTGTTCGAGCCGAAGCCTGAGAGACTGTTTGAACGAGTCCCGTCAGGGACGTTTGATAATAGCCCAGCGATTTATCGCTGGGGAGCAGTTGAAGGATAATGTTTGAGTCCCGTAGGGACGATTGAATGTGTTAGACACATTC
>DASVPS010000195.1:0-4871 GCA_036389555.1 Pyrinomonadaceae bacterium | reverse complement strand
ATCGACCTCGACAAATTTCTCCAGGCGGTCGTCAGCGAACTCGGCCAGATGATGGACGTGGATCGCTGCGACGTGATCCAGCTCGCCTCCGAAGGCGAACTGCGCATCAGCCACGAGTGGCGTGCGAGCGAAGACATTCCTTCGAGCCTCGGCACGTCCGTCCCCGTAGACTTCCGCCAACTTGCAGGTCGCTTCAACCTCGCGCAGCCCATCCGCATAGACGACACGGCCGCGCCCGATCTCGATCCGAAAGTGGGTCTCCTGCCCGCGAGCCTCAACACGCGCTCGCTCCTCGTCGTTCCCGTCGTCCTCGCGGGCGACGTGCTCGGACTCGTCGGCATGCACACGGTGCGCGCGCCGCGCAAGTGGCTCGACGAAGAAGTCTCCTTCCTCCAATCCATCGCGCGCCAGATCGCCGTCGGCTACCAGTACGCGCGCCTCTACACGGATCAGCAGCGCGAGTCGCACCGCACGCGCGCGCTTCTGGAGATCGCCAACACTCTCAACGCGCGCTCGGATTTCAACGAGGTCACGTCGCTCGTCCTTGAGCGCGCGCTCGCCCTCGTCGGCGCGGACTACTGCGCGCTCGGCGTGATGAACCCGACGGGCAAGGCCGTCAGCCTCGCCGCCTTCAAGGCCGCGCCGCACGCAGCCACCGATGGCGTGCGCGGCCTGATCAAAGAGCACGGCCAGTCGATTGACATCACCGACTATCCGGCCGTGCAAGAGTTGTTCAAGGAAGGCAAGACGCTCCAGGTTTTCGATCAGACATTGCCGCCGCCCGTGCGCTTCGTCTTCAACGCCACGCTCGGCGGCCACGCCGCGCTCGTCGCGCCCGTACACATCGGCGGGCAGACCTTCGGACTCCTCGGCCTCGTCTGGAGCGCGCCGCGCCAGAGCTTCGACGAACACGAGACCGCGCTTGTCGAAGGCATCGCAGATCAACTCGGCACGGCGCTTGAGCGCGACCAACTCTCTGCGGAAGTGATGCGCCTGCGCACCGTCCTGCACCAGCGACGCGCCGAAGACCGCATCATCGGACAAGCCCCCGCCATCCGCCGCGCCATCGAACTCGCTTTGAACGTCGCCGACACGCAGACCTCCGTCCTCATTCAGGGCGAATCCGGCACGGGCAAAGAACTGCTCGCCAATCTCATACACTACAACTCGCGCAGCAAGGATCAGACCTACATCAAACTAAACTGCGGCGCGATTCCCGAAACGCTCCTCGAATCCGAACTCTTCGGCCACGAGCGCGGCGCGTTCACCGATGCGCGCGCGCGCCGCCGCGGCAAGTTTGAAGAGGCCGACGGCGGCACACTGTTTCTGGACGAGATCGGCGAGATGAGTTTGTCTGCGCAGGTGCGTCTGCTGCGCGTCTTGCAGGACGGCGAGTTCACGCGCGTCGGCGGCAACGAAGTCATCAAGGTGGACGTGCGCGTGATCGCCGCCTCGAACGTTGACCTCGAACGCGCCGTCGAAGGCGGCACGTTCCGGCGCGACCTCTTCTACCGCCTCTCGGTCTTCCCCATCCGCCTGCCCCCTCTGCGCGAGCGCGCCGAAGACGTTCACCCGCTCGTCATACATTTTCTCGAACACTACAAACAGAAGACTGGCCGCTACATCTCCGGCATCTCGAAGGACGCCCTCAACGCCCTCACCGGCTACGACTGGCCGGGCAACGTCCGCGAACTGGAGAACGCCATCGAGCGCGCCGTCATCATCGCATCGGGACGCCAGATCGACCTCGACGACCTGCCCGAAGCCATCGCCCGCCCCCTCGTCGAAGCGCGCGCGCACACCCGCACGGAGCGCGCCCGCGCCTCTGCGGAAGGCCGCCACATCAAACTCGAACTCGACATCCCCTCCACCCTCGATGAGATCGAACGACGCGCCATCGAAGCCACACTCGATTACACCGGCGGCGACAAAACCCGCACCGCACGCACCCTCGGCATCGGCCGCAAAACCCTCTACCGCAAACTGCTCGACTACCAGAGCGACGACCCGGCCGCCTAGCCGCCGACGCCCGCTTTCGTTGCCGTGTGGAGATAGACGCGGCACGAGTTTAGACACGGCGCGCGTTAAGTGTTGACGCCTCATCTGACAGGAATATAATCGGCACGTCTTTCGTGTCTCCGGTCGTAAGCGCCGTTCTTTCGTGAGCCTCACGAAATACTTTTCAACCCGAGAATTGTCCCTGGCATCACCGCACGCCGGCCGCCGCCGTTATTACAGTTTCAGGAGACCCCCACACCCATGACAGTTAAAGACCCCGGAGCCAAGCCTGCCTCCGCGCAGAATACGGAGAAACCACTCAAACTCTCGCAGGTGTTAGCAGAGGAGTTCGCAAGGCTACATCACAAGTTTGAATTCAAGACCCCGACCACGCCCGCCAGCAGTCCGAAGCAGGAGAAGGAGGAGGAGGACAAGCGGCGCAAGGAGGTTTACGATGCGATCCACGGCCTCAAACTCGAACTCGAACAGAAGCCCTGGGCGTTGTGTTTGTCGGGCGGCGGCATCCGCAGCGCCACCTTCTGCCTCGGCGTCTTGCAGGGACTCGCGAGCCGCAAGCTGTTGGAGAGATTCGACTATCTCTCGACCGTCTCCGGCGGCGGCTACATCGGCAGTTGGCTCACGGCCTGGATTCACCGCGACGGGATCGTTAAGGTGAACAACGCGCTGGCGAACAATCAGAAACTGGAACTCCCACCGGAGCACGCGCAAATCTGCCACCTGCGCGCTTACAGCAATTACCTGAGTCCGAAGATCGGCCTCTTTTCCGTCGACACGTGGACTCTGGTAACTATCTATCTGCGCAACCTGTTCCTCAACTGGCTCGTGTTCATCCCGCTGCTGATGGCAGGTTTGTTGATTCCCAGGATTTACGCTTCGCTCATTCGCCGCAACTCCGGGCTTCATTTCAACGTGTCCGGTTATTTTAGCGCGGGCGTGGAGCATTACTTTTCCTCAACCGTCCAGACCTACATTTTTTTAGGCGCAGGACTATTTTTCGGCGCCGTGGCGCTCGCATACATCGGTTCTCACCGTCCCAGTCTCAGGAAGCCCTTTAAGACGCCGGGCGGAACTTCCGGCAACCCCGGCGATGCAAAGGACATTGAGACCAAACCGGATCAAGCCCCCACCGACCCCGACAATCAGCGAAACTTCCTGCGTTGGTGCATGTTGCCTCTGGCCTTGTCGATACTGCTGTTGACGGTCGGGCGGGCGTGGTATCTCAGCACGGGAAAGGCGCTGAACTTACGGCATTTCATCGCGGGCGGCGCGGCGCTGCACGGGGTCGGCTGGGTTTTCACGAATGTGGCGGTCGTAGCCTTTTTCGGCCGGGACGTGTTGCGTAATTACTGGCGCAATAAATTGCCGATTCTCGAACTGGGGATTGTCGTCTTGACGGGCGCGCTCGGCGGCCTGCTCTTATGGCTGTTATCAATACCGGAGAAAATAGGGCGGTACGTTCCGGTTGACACCCCGGAACTGTACGCCTGCTTCGACGGGCCGCAACTCCTGCTGGTGTTTCTCTTCATGGGGATTCTTTCCGTCGGGCTTGGCGGTCGCTCCATGACGACTGACGAAGACCGCGAATGGTGGGCGCGGGCGGGTGCGTGGCTCTTGATTGTGGCCGTCGTCTGGGCAGCCCTGAACGCGCTCGTGCTCTATGGCCCGATGCTGCCGAAAGAACTCTTGCTCAACAAAGGACAGGCCGAAGCGCGCGATTGGCTGGGCGGGACTATGGTGAAAGGGGTATTGATACCTTTCGGAATCATCTCCGGGTTCGTCACGATCCTGTTCGGCGTCAGCGCCAAGACCCCCGCCAACGAACGGCAGGCGGAGAAAGCCGGCCGGCTCACTACCCTAATGGATTACGCCGTGAAACTGGCCGCGCCGATCTTCGTACTGTCACTCGTCGTCGCCCTGTCGCTGCTCACAGACCTGCTGATCCTGTTGATCAAGAACGTGCCCAAGTGGTCTACCTTGACGAGTGGTAGCGAATGGAGCGCCATAAAATTTCCCACCCTCGATCACCATGCCATCATCAACAACTCGTCATTTCTGTTTCTCGCCTGTCTGTTCCTATCGTCGGTGGCAATCTCGCTCATCATGGCGCGGTGCATCAACGTCAATGAGTTCTCCCTCCACGCGATGTACCGCAACCGCCTCATCAGGGCGTATCTGGGGGCTTCCAGAAAACGCATGGAGAACCGCTTCACCGGCTTTGACCCCGACGACGACCTACGCATGTCTGAACTCTGGCCGAACGAGAACGCGCCGCCGCCCGGCAAGCAACCTCGCCATCCGAACGCGGGCAAACCGCTCCACATCGTGAACATGACGTGGAATCTGGTTCAGGGAAAAAACCTCGCCTGGCAACACAGGAAGGCGACGACCTTCACCGCCTCGCCGCTCCACTGCGGTAGTTACCTCTACGGCTACCGGCGCTCGGAGAAGTATGGCGGCAGGAGTCCCGAAACAATCTCGCTCGGCACGGCCTTCACCATCTCGGGCGCGGCGGCGAGTCCCAACATGGGCTACTACTCTTCGGCGGCCGTCACCTTTCTGATGACTTTGTTCAACGCGCGGCTCGGGTGGTGGCTTGGCAACCCGGTCAAGGAGAAGTATCAGAAGTCGGGGCCGACGCGGGCGCTCAAGCCGATGTTTGACGAAGCTTTCGGCAAGACCGTCGAGGATAAAGACTACGTCTACCTGTCCGACGGGGGGCACTTTGAAAACCTCGGCCTCTACGAGATGGTGCTGCGCCGCTGCCACACCATCTTCGTGATAGACGCCAGCAGCGATCCCGATCATAAGTTCGAGAATCTGGGGAACGCCATTCGCAGAATCCGCGTCGACCT
>DASVPS010000194.1:0-58939 GCA_036389555.1 Pyrinomonadaceae bacterium | reverse complement strand
CCGAACGCTGGAATTGAGATGCCGGGAACACAACCGGCCTTCCAGCCAACGGATGGCATCGGCACTACCTCGCGGTCGTCTCCAACGACTGTCAGGCGATTCGTCTCCGCCGCAGCTTATGAAGACTGTTTGACTCGTCTCCGACGAGGCGGGGCGAGCACAAACGTCAACATGATCGCCAGCGCCAACCCGATGTATATCGCCTGCGCCATCCAGCCGGGAACCGCAACGAAAAGAAGGTAATGCATCAACCGCCCGATGAATGTCGCATCGCTCACGGGTTGCCCCGCTAACGTGCGCAAATTTACTTCCCAAACGGTCAGCGGACAATTAGTTTTGAAGATCAGTTCCAAAATCACGATGAGAATTGCCGCGAGGTGGGTGAGCCGAAACGAGGGGTTGCGAACCCAGTTCCAGTTACGCCACCATCCCACTAAAATGAGCACCAGCCCCAAGAGGATGTAGGCGACGAAAGCAACGTGAATAGCAAGAATAATATCTGCAAGTAAGCCATACCACATCGCGATTAATCCCACGGCCAATCACTGCCACCTGTCACGTGAAGCCGCTCATGTATTTCAGCATCCCGAACGCACGGCTTCATCCGCCGTGGCGTTCATCCCTCTCAGACCTCTGCGCTGAGAAGTCTCTATCCTGACCCAAACTCACATTCACGATAACCACTTCGTCAGCAGGTAGCGATCATGATCGCGAAAGCCCGCCCGCCGGTACAGCCCCAGCGCACGCTCGTTCCCACGCTCCACTTCCAGATGCAGCGCCGCGATCCCCTCGCCGCGACAGACTTCAGCGGCAAAGTCGATACACGCTTTACCGATTCCGCGCCCGCGAAACTGCTCGCGCAGGTAGAGTTCGTCCACGAAGGCGTCGCGCCCGTGAAACTCCAGACTGAAACCGAACGTGATGACAAGATAGCCCGCCAACGTCTCCAACTCATCTGCGCCCGAGCGGATTAAGTGGACGACGCCGAACCTGCCTTCGCCCAAAATTTGCCGCAACGCGCCGCGCGCCGCCGCTTCGTTGAAAGCGATGTGTTCGAACGCATAAAACTCCCGCATCAACTCCAAGAGTTGTTCAGCGTCAGACGCATCGGCGCGAGTGAAGACAGGATTCATAGAGGCCGCGCTTCAAAGGGTGGCTGGATTAAGTTCGACGCGAAGCGGAACGCTATCACTTCGCGCCTTTGCCTTGCGTGATCGTCAGGACGCGATCAAGGCCGGGGACGCTCACAATTTCGAGCGTGCCGTCAGGCCAACGCACTTCGAGCTTGTCGAGTTTGGCGGCCGCGCCGAGACCGACGTGCAGGCTCGGGTCGTTTTGCGAAGCATAGCCCGCGCCGCTAATGAGGTCGAGACGTTGGCGCAGCGCGCCCGTCGTGGCGTAGAGAATCGCGCCCGTCGCATCGCGCGGGCTTCGCTTCTGTGGGTCGCCGACGAGGCGTAGGATGAGCCAGTGGTTTTTCGTCTCGCTCACGTTGCGCAGGAGGGCGGGCGCGGCGTCGATGTTGTTGAAGACGGCGTCGAGCCGCCCGTCGCCGTCGAAGTCTGCGACGGCGAGGCCGCGCGCGGTGTAGGCGTTCGCAAGCGCGCTTCCCGGCGCGGCGGCGACGCGCTCGAAGAGTCGTTCGCTCGCGCCCGCGTTCGCGCCCCGCGCGTTCGCGACGTTGCGGAAGAGAAGCGGCTGCTGCGCCCAACTCGTTCCCCATTGATATTTATCAACCGAAGGGTAGACGTGACCGTTGGCGACGAGCACGTCCTTCCAACCGTCGTTGTCGTAGTCGAGAAAGGTCGTGCCCCAGCCGAGGAAGGGGATGGTCGGTTCGCCGTGCCCGGCCTGAAACGTCACGTCCGTGAAGTTGCCTTCGCCGTCGTTGTGATAGAGCGTGTTCGAGTCGTCGGAGAAGTTTGTGACGTAGAAATCGACGCGCCCGTCGTTGTCGTAGTCGCCCACGCCGAGACCCATCCCGGCCTGCTCGCGCCCGTTCTCGTTCAAGGCCACGCCCGATTCATAGCCGACCTCTTCAAACTTGCCGCCGCCCTTGTTGACGTAGAGTTGGTTCGGTGTCGAATCGTTGATGACGATGAGATCGAGCAAGTCGTCTTCGTTGGCGTGGACGAAGGCCGAGGCGAAACCGTAGTAGCCCTGCGGGTCGTGCGTGCCGGTCTGCTTGCTCACGTCTTCAAACGTGCCGTCCGCCTTTTGATGATAGAGCGTGTCGCCTTCGCCCTTCAGCCCGCGCGGGCCGCACATGACGGGCACGCCGCGAAACTGGCAGAAGTTTTGTCCCGTTGCGCCGGGCTTGGCCGCGTCCGCCGGACTCGCAGGCAAATTCTTCAAATCAAATTCGACGTAGCCGGGCACGAAGAGATCGAGACGGCCGTCGCGGTCGTAGTCGCCGAAGGTCGCGCCGGTTGACCAACCCTTGCGCGCGACGCCGAGTTTCTCCGCCACGTCCGTAAACGTGCCGTCGCCGTTGTTGCGATAGAGACGCGACGCGCCGTAGTTGCCGACGAACATGTCTGGGCGGCCGTCGTTGTCGTAGTCGCCGACGGCGACGCCCATGCCCCAGCGTTCGTTTGCGACGCCCGCCTTGTCCGTCACGTCCTCGAATTTCCAGTTGCCGAGATTTCGGTAGAGCGCGGCGCGCGGCGCGCGTTCTTTGCCCGCGAGCGCGGCGAAGGTCGAGCCGTTCAGGAGATAGATGTCGGGGCGGCCGTCCGCGTCGTAATCGAAGACGGCGACGCCGCCCGAAGGCGTGTCCAGAATGTAATCCTTCGCCGCGCTGCCCGCGCGATGTCGAAAGGCGGCGAGCGCGGTCTTGGCCGTCACGTCTTCAAAGACGGACGCAGCTTTCGCGTCCGTGATGTTGACGGTGCGTTTGGTGGCGTAGGTGCGCGCTTCGCCCGTGGCGGTTCCGCCCATACCTTGCTGCGGCGGCGTCTGCGCGACGAGCGCGACGGGGAACACAAGCGACAGGCTGAGCGACAACGCGCGCAGCGCACGCGCGGCGCGGCACGCCGCGAAAATTTTATGAAGCATCAACTTTCTTTCTGGCACAACGGAAAACTTAAGCGTGGCTTTCGAGGTCAGCGAATGGAATAAACAAAATAACGAGTCGTTTAGTTGCGTGTCAAAGCGCGTGTGGTTGCGTTTAGTTGCGTGTTAAAGCGCGTGTGGTTGCGTTAAGCGAAATAATACCGCTCGCTCTGAGAAGCGGTTTGAGAAGTCCCGTCAGGGACGATTGCCAATAGCCCAGCGATTTATCGCTGGGATAGTGAACTTGGAGTCCCGTAGGGACGATTGATTGTTGAAGAAGATTCAATCGTCCCTACGGGACTTCAACATTATTCTTCAACTTATCCCCAGCCATAAATGGCTGGGCTATTATCAAATGTCCCTACGGGACAAGAACAATATCGAGTGTCCCTGCGGGACAAGAACTGATTTGCTTTTCAAACAGGTTCTAAGGTTCTTTAATCGTCAGGTAACGATCAATCTCCGGCTTCGTGATCGTCTGCTTCTGCCCGCTCGGCCAGCGAACTTCAATAGTTGAAACGCCTGTGGCCGCGCCGAGGCCGACGAGAAGGCGCGGGTCGCTCGCGGAGAGATAGCTGCCGGCGGCAGTGGCGTCGAAAGTTTGCTTGCGTCCCGTCGCATCGGTGACGACGACGCGCGCGCCCGTGCCCGCGCGGTGCGATTTCGTGCTGACGAGCGAGAGGCCGAGCCAGTGGTTCTTCGTGCCGTCGTTGCGCAGCACGACGGGCGCGCCGTCCGTGACGCCAAAGACGATATCCGTGTCGCCGTCGTTGTCGAGGTCGCCGAAGGCCGCGCCGCGCGCCGCATAAACCTGACCAAAACTCGCGCCCGCCGAGGCGGAGACGTTTGCGAACTTGTGCGGCGCGCCCGGTTTCGTTGCCGGCATGCCGCGCATCAGGAGCGGCATCTGCTTGTACTTGAGATAACTCGTCGTTCGTTCAATCGTGTCGAGGACGTGGCTCTGCGCGACGAAGATGTCGCGCCAGCCGTCGTTGTCTGCGTCGAAGAAGCGCGTGCCCCAGCCGGAGTAGAGCAGGGTGATCTGGCCGACGCCGGACGTTTGCGTGACGTAGTTGAAAGACATCTCGCCCGTGTTCAGATAGAGCGGGTAAGTTTCGTTCGAGAGGGCGGTGATGAAGATGTCCGGGCGGCCGTCGTTGTCGAAGTCGGCGGCGTCCACGCCCATCCCGGCGAAGGTCTTGCCGTTCTCGTCGTAGCCGACGCCCGCGACGAGCGCGACATCCTCAAACGTGCCGTCGCCCCGGTTGTGATAGAGCGACTGGCGCACGCTATCGTTGGCGACGATGATGTCCGTGAACCCGTCCGAGTCGAAATCAGCGAAGGCGACGCCGAGACCTTTGCCGCCGGGGTCTGCGATCCCCGCCGCCGCGCTCACGTCTTCAAACGTGCCGTCCGCCCGCTGGCGATAGAGTAGATTGGCCGCGCCTTTGAAATTGTCGGGGTGACAATAGGCGCGAAGACCGGGACGCTGCTCGCCGCAATAGAGATCGCCGCGCGCGAAATCCCAGTCCATGTAGCGCGCGACGAAGAGATCGAGCCGCCCGTCGTTGTTGTAGTCGAGCCAGCCCGCGCTCGTTGACCAACCATTGCCCGCCACATTCAGTTTCCGCGATACGTCTTCAAACGTGCCGTCGCCGCGGTTGCGATACAGGATGTTCGCGCCGTAGGCGGTGACGTAGAGGTCTGTGTGGCCGTCGGCGTCGAAGTCTCCGGTGGCCGCGCCCATGTCATAGCCGACGCCCGCGACGCCCGCGCGCACGGTCATGTCCTCAAACGTGCCGTCGGCTTTTTGCCGGTAGAGGCGATTCCAGAAACGCGCGTCCCGTTTGTCCGGGCGAGCATGTGCGGCGGGCATCGGGTCTAGGAGCCGCGCGCCGTTGGTAAAGTAGATGTCGAGGCGGCCGTCGTTGTCGTAGTCAAAGAGCGCGACGCCTGCGCCCATTGATTCCATCAGGTACTTGCGCGAGGTGACTGATGCGGCGTGTTTGAAGTTGACGCCCGCGGCGACGGTGATGTCGGTGAAGGTGACGGGCGAAGGCGATTGCGGCGCGGGCGGCGGGGGCGTCTTCGCCGGGTCGCTCGCGCCGTAGGAACGTCCTGTGCGTTGCGGCGTCGGTTGCGGCGCGGGCGTCGTTTGTTGCGCGCGCGCGGGACGTGCGCAGTTGAGCGAGAGAGACAGCGCGATGGCGAGCGAGACGTGCGACAGGAAACGACGGGCGAGGGAACTTGAAATGGCGTTCATCTGAAACTTAAGGCACTGCTGATAATTATTAACTTGTCGGCGCGGGAGCCGCCCGGTTGCGCGTGGCTGCCGCGCCCGGCGTGGGCTAACTTTACAGGCAAAGGGCAGCATAGTACAGTTACGCGCGAAAACCTGTGCGGTCTGTTTAAGTCCCACGCAAAAGAATAATGAGACTATTGAAATCCCCCTCCGTGCGCCTCCCAACAGCAAAATTTTACGCGACCTGCGGGCTGGCTTTCGTGCTCGCGCTGGCCTGTCTCGCCGCCCGCCGGGCGCACGCGCAGAACCCCGCGCCGCCGACGCACGCGCCGGAACGCACGCGCCTCGAAGTCATCGAAGACCTGTCCGAATCGCTCGCCAACGATCTGCTCGCGCTGTCGGTCGCCACGCGCGACCGCGACCTCGAACGCACGGCCGAGTTCTTCCCCGCGCGATTTAAGTGTTCCCCCTTCCCATCGCACCCCGCACCTCTGGAGACCAGGGTGAAGTGGATCGGCGCGCATCTGTGGGCAGTTCCCGTCGTGGGTGCGTCGCAGCACCACGGCGCAGGCCGCGGCGAGTTGAAGACGAGCGACCGCCTGCTCGCGCCGCAGTCGCCGACGCAAACCGGCGAGCCGAATCTGCCGACGATGCGTCGCGAACATTTCCTGCGAATGTGGTCGGACTTTCTCGCGCACTTCTCCGAGATCGAGGACGCGCGCTTCAAAGTTAAAGAGGCCAACTTCGACGAGAGCGCGCAGGCCGTCGCGGGCGCGAAAGAGCCGACGGCCGTGGTCGGCGCGAAGGGCAAGGCGCGCGTCGCTTTCTACGTCATCGGCCGCGACACCGAAGGCAAGCGCGAATGGGCGCGCGGCGTCGTTAATGTCAATGTGCGTTACGACGCCTCGAATCGTTGGCAGTTCGACACGTTCGCGCTGGCGAGTCTGGATTCGATGGTGGCGACGAGCGATCTCTTCTCCGAGGTGGCGATTCCGGCGGGCGTCGGCGCGAGCCTCCCGGCCTTCGGCTCGGCCGGCAACGGCGGTTTCATCTGGCACGGCGCGGCGGCCTCCGATTTCAACCGCGACGGTTTGATAGACCTCTTTGTCACCGCACCCGCGCGCAACTTTCTTTATCTGAACGACGGCAAGGGACGCTTCAAAGATGCGTCTGACGACGCGGGCGTGAAACTGCTGGCGACCGGCGTCGCCCCGCTCATCTTCGACTATGACAACGACGGCGACGCGGACGTGTTCGTCTCGAACGTCGGCGCGCAGGTGCTATTCGAGAACCGTCTCGTGCCCGACGGCAAGTTGGAGTTTCGCGACGTGTCGCAGGAATCGGGCGTCGGCGGCTTGACGGCCGTAGGCTTCAGCGCGGTTGCGGGCGACGTGAACAACGACGGGCGACAGGACATCTACGTCACCTCCTACAATCGCTACGGGCAGGTGACGCCCGATTCGTGGTTTCGCGCGACGAACGGCACGCCGAACCTGTTGCTCATCAACCAGCTCGACGGAACCTTCAAAGAAGAGGCGAAGCGTTGGGGCGTGGACGACAGCCGTTGGAGTTATGCGGCGGCCTTCGCCGACGTGAACTCGGACGGGCGCGTTGACCTCTACGTCGCCAACGATTTCGGCGAGAAGGCGATGTTCATCAACCGGGGCGACAAATTCACGGACGAGGCACGCGAGCGCGGCGTGCTCGACCCCGGCAACGGCATGGGCGTCTCCTTCGGCGACTACAACAACGACGGCCTTCTGGACATACACGCCTCGAACATGTCTTCGACGGCGGGCAACCGCATACTGGCGCGTCTCTTCCCGAACCAGAGCGCGAAAGACAACGTCTTGAAGAAACTCGCGGCGGGCAACAACCTCTTCGAGAATCAGGGCGGCGGAAAGTTTAAGGACGTGACCTCGGAGGTCGGCGGCTTCGGCGGCGGCTGGGCGTGGGGCGGCGGCTTCATAGATTTCGACAACGACGGCTGGGAGGACATCTACACGCCCAACGGCTTCATTTCGGGGAAGTCCATGAAGGACACTTGAAGCCACTTCTGGCGTCAGGTCGTGACGCAAAAAAATGATGGCAAGGAAGAGAAGGGCGCGCTGCGCACGGATCAGACGCAGTTGATGTTTGGCGAGGGCTTTTCCTTCAGCGGCTACGAACGCGACCCGCTCTATCTGAATCTGGGCACGAAGAAGTTCATGGACATCTCCGGCGTCTCCGGCATCGACTCGATCACGGACGGGCGCGCGGGCGTCTTCGCAGACTTCGACAATGACGGCGACCTCGACGTGTTCTCGACCACGATTCAAGGTCAGGCTCACCTGCTGTTTCGCAACAACATCGGGCAGGGAAACAACTGGCTGCGCATCGCGCTCGAAGGAAACGAGCGCACCGGGCGCGACGCTTTCAGCGCCGTCGTCCGCGTCAAGACTTCGCAGGGCACGCTCACGAAGATCAAGGACGGCGGTTCGGGTTTCATCTCGCAGCACGACCCGCGCCTTCTGTTCGGATTGGGGCAGGACGCACGCGCCGAGTGGATCGAAGTGACGTGGCCGCACGGCAAGACGGAGAAGTTCGCGGGCGAGGCGCGTGCGGGAGCGACCCTCTTACTTCGTGAGGGCACGGGGCGCGCACAGGAAGTGGCGCTCACGCGCGCGAATCTGCCCGACCCTCTGACGCGCACAGAGGCGTTCGCGCGGGGTTTGAAGATCAGGGTGGGGCAGCCCTTGCCGGAACTGGCTTTGCAGCCCGCGGGTCGCGCCGTCACCTCTCTGCGCAAGCAGTTGAAGCCCGGCCGCCGCGCGCTCATCAACGTCTGGGCGACGTGGTGCGTGCCCTGCGCGGCGGAGATGCCGGAACTGGAAAAACTGCGCGCACCCTTAGCCGCGCGCGGCATAGACCTGATCGGCCTGAACGTAGACAGCGACCCTGCGGCCGACGTGAACGGCTTCATCAAGTTGCAGCGCGTGCAATACCCGAACTACCGCGGCGGCGTGAGCGCGATTGAGAGCCTGTATGCGACCGACGAACTCTCCGTGCCGATGTCCGTCATCGTGGACGACAGGGGCGTGGTGACGGAGATCATTCCCGGCTGGTCTGCCGAGACGCGCAAGCGCTTCGGCGTGCTCGCAGGCGCGGGCGACGGCCGCAGCAGTAATGGCGGCAGCGCGCCCGACACGAACCGGACGAGAACACGACCGCGCACGAATCGTCGCTGACGATACACACGCGCGCACACACACTCTCTCTGCGATGTTTTTAAGCGGAGTGAAACTTGTTGAAGGAGAACGTATGAGTAACATGAGCCACCCGAATCGCCTGACAGCTTTCTTCGTGCTTGGCGTGCTCGTCGCCGCTGCCGCCGCGGCGGCGCTGCCCGCCGTCGTCGCGGCGCAGGGCGGCGCGCCCGTCATTCTCAGCGGCGCGCAACTGGCGCGCATCGTGCCTTCGGGTTTCTTCTTCGAGGGACAGAGCGCGCCCACGCAGATGCGCAATGCGGCGGCCGCGCGCTTCGGCGCGAAGCAGCACATCGTCGTCGGGATGGTTGACACCTCCGGCTACTCGGCCGACGTGCGCTCCCGCTACGAAGGCTTCTTCATCATAGACACGCCCATGATCGTCGGCGGGCAGGAACTAGCCGTCGGCGCATACGGCTTCGGCTTCGTGGAAAACAATCGCTTCACCATCTCCGACGTGGGCGGCACGCAAATTTTCACCGTCAACACAGAGCCTGACCGAAACCTGCGCCGTCCCCGCCCGCTGATGTTGATGCGCGGCGCGGGCGGCGTGCGCCTCTACAGCGGGCGGCGTTACGTGACGATCACTTTGAGGTAGCAGTTCTTCGTCGCCGCCATTTGGCCGGGCGGGAGATCGGGTCGAAAAGTGTTAACGCCCGGAGGGCGCAAAGGTGAAGAAGGCGGAGGGCGCGGAGACTCAAGTTTTTTCTTCGCGTCCTCCGCCTTTTTCCCTCGCGCGCCCTCTGCGTTAACAAACACGACGGGGAGAGCACTCAAACGTGCCTCCCTCTCAACCGTTTCGCCATGCGCCCCGGATAAAAATCTTCCGTGCTAAAACGTCGTCTCTGCATCGCAATCGTCGTGTCGTTCGCCGCGCTGCTGCTCGTCGCATCGCAGGGCGCATGGCGCTACTACGCGCCCCACCCAATCAGCGTTTCCGCGCAGGAAGGGCAACAGAGTGCGCCCGACGCGCGCGAGGCCGCCTACCGCGCCAACAATCTAGGCGTCGCCCTGCTCGAACAGTTCAAGCACGCGGAAGGCGCGGAGCAGTTTCGACGCGCCCTCAAACTCGACCCCCAACTCGCGCTCGCGCACATCAATCTGGCCGTCGCGCTCTACAACGTGCCCGATGCGGACGCCGCCGCACGCGCCGCCAACGCAGCCCTCGCGCTCGCGCCCCGCGCGCCGCAGCCGCTCTACATTCAAGCCCTCGTCGCGCGCTCGCGTAATCAAACGGATGAGGCCGTCGCCGCCTTTCGCCGCGTGCTCGAAGTTGACCCGGAGGACACGGGCGCAAACGTCAACCTCGGCCAACTCCACGCACAGCAGCGCAATTACGCGGAGGCCGAGCGCGCCTTCCGCGTCGCGCTCAATGCGGAGCCTTACAACACCACCGCGCTCTACGGACTCGCCAACGTCCTGTTGCGTTCCAACCGCCGCGAAGAAGGTCAGCGCCTGTTGCAGCAGTTTCAAGCCCTGCGCCAGACGGGCGCGGGCACGAGCATCGGCACGAACTATCTCGAACAGGGACGCTACGCCGAAGCCGTCACCTCGACGGGCGCAGAGGCCGGACTCGTCGAACGCAAAACGCCGGACGTGACTTTCAACGACGCGACGGCGAACGTGCTGCCCGCCGCCACGACGAAGGGCACAGGCCGCGCGGACGCCGTTGGAGCTTCGCCGCCGAAGCGCGCGCGCACGAATGCGCGAACGGCGCGGCGCGCGAACAGGCGCGGGGCGCAAAGAAGTGGGCGGGAGCGGCGCGAGGCCGAAGTCTCGAAAGCTTTCGGCGCGGCCGTGCTCTTTGATTATGACGGCGACGGCGATCTCGATCTTTACGACAGCACGCGCGGCGGCCAACGCCTCTCACGCAACGACGGCGGTAAATTCATTGACGTGAGCGCGCGCACGGGCGCGTTCGCCGCCACCACCGCCGCGAGTCAGGTGACGGGCGCGGTCGCGGGCGACTACGACAACGACACGCGCCCCGATCTGTTCGTCCTGCGCTTCGACGGGCAGCACAGGCTTTACCACAACGACGGCGGCGGAAAATTTTCCGACGTGTCGAAAGCCGCGAACATTCCGCCCCATCTATTCCAGTCATTCTCGGCAGCGTTCGCGGACGTGGATCACGACGGCGATCTGGACATCTTCGTCGCGGGGTACAAGCCGGATGGCAAGCCGCTAGACGGCGCACCCAATTTGCTCCTGCGCAATAACGGCGACGGTAAGTTTACGGACATCACGGCGGCGGCGAAGGTTGCGGGCGGCGCGACGAGCGCGACGGCAATCGTGCCGACCGATTACGACAACCGCCGTGATGTCGATCTGTTCGTCGTCAACTTCGGCGCGCCGCCCGCGCTCTTTCGCAACCTGCGCGACGGGACGTTTCGCGACATCGCGCAGGAAGTCGGGATGAGGGCGTCGCACTTCTTTCTCTCGGCGGCGGCGGGGGATGTAAACAAGGATGGCTTCACGGACTTTTTCTGCGGGCAGGGGGACAAGCCGGGCGTCTTTTACATCAGCGACGGGAGAGGACAATTCAAGACCGCGCCCGCGCCGAACGGCACAGAGGATGCGTTCGTCTCTCAGTTCCTCGATTATGACAACGACGGGTTGCTCGATTTGATGATCGCAGTGCGCGGCGGCGTGCGCATCTGGCGCAACGTCGGCGACGGTTGGACGGATGTCAGCGAGCGCGCCGTCGCGGAAGGATTGCGTCCCGGCAAGTCGAGTGAGAATACGGATAGAACGCGCGTCCTCGTCTCCGGCGACGTGGACGCGGACGGCGACACGGATTTCATCTTGCGCGACGCGGCGGGCGATCTACGCTTCGGGCGCAACGACGGCGACGGACGCAACCGCGCGCTCGGCGTGCGGCTCGCGGGGCGCGTGAGCAATCGTGGCGGCGTGGAGTCGAAGGTCGAGATGCGCGCCGGGAGCCTGTGGCAGAAGTTGGAAGTTTATGCGGCTACGCCTCAGCCCGCGCCCTCTGATCTCGTCTTCGGTCTGGGGCGACGCGAGCGCGCAGATACCGTGCGCGTGCTGTGGCCTTCGGGCACGGTGCAATCGGAGACGGAGTTTCCGGCATCCGTGGCGGGCGTCGTGGGTGAGAGGCCGAAGGGCGATCCGCGCTCTGCGACGGCGGCCGCGAACACGACGTTGACCGTGACGGAGCTTGATCGCAAGCCCTCTTCGTGCCCTTACCTGTTCGCCTGGAACGGCGAGCGATTCGAGTTCATCACGGATTTTATGGGCGGCGGCGAACTCGGTTACTGGGTTGCGCCGGGCGTGCGCGCCGCGCCAGACCCGGACGAGTATGTGCGCATACGCGGCGACCAGTTACGGCCGCGCAACGGGCGTTACGAGTTGCGCGTGACGAACGAACTCGAAGAAGTCCTCTTCATGGACAAGCTGCAACTCCTCGCCGTCGCGCATCCCGTGGGCGTGGAAATCTATCCCGGCGAGGGACTCGGCAGCCCGCTCGCCTCGAAGTTTCAACTGTTCGCCACGCGCGACGCACGTCCGCCCGCCCGCGCCATAGACGAACACGGCCACGACGTGAGCGCGCGCATCGCACAACTCGACCGCCGTTACCCGGACGACTTCTCGCTCGAAACAATTCGCGGCTACGCCGCCGAGCACACGCTGACGCTCGAACTAAGGGATGAGGGCAGAGGGATGAGGGATGAACTAAGGGATGAGGGCGGAGGGATGAGGGATGAATTAAGAGATGAAGACGGAAGGGGCAGGAATGAAAGTAAATCGCGCCGGTTCAATCAGCACGCCTTCATCCCTCATCCCTCATCCCTTCTTCTTCCCCCCGCACGACGCTCCTGCTCACGGGTTGGACGGATTACGCTTTCTCAAGCGACAACGTGGCCGCCGCACAGCGCGGTCTGAGTTTGCGCCCGCCCGCGCTACAGGTGAGAGACGCGCGCGGGCGCTGGCAGACGGTCATCGAAGACATCGGCATTCCCGTCGGTCGGCCGCAGACGGTCGTCGTCGATCTCACGGGGAAATTTCTTTCGCGCCGACGCGAAGTGCGTATCGTCACGAACATGCGCATCTACTGGGATCAGATTCTGTTTGATACGTCGCCCGCGCCTTCGTCGCCCATGCAATTAACGCGGCTCGATGCCGCGAGCGCAGACTTGCGCTGGCGCGGCTTCTCGGCGCAGGTGTCGCCCGACGGGCGCGCGCCCTACCTCTACGATTACGCGCGCGTCGCAGCGGCTTCGCCCTGGAAAGTCTTCACGGGTCGCTACACGCGCGAGGGCGACGTGCGCGAGTTGGTACAAACGGCGGATGATATGTACGTCATCTCGCGCCCCGGCGATGAGTTGTCGCTCTCATTCGACGCGGGCGCGCTCGCGCCCCTGCCGCGCGGCTGGACGCGCACGTTCCTGCTCTACGCCGACGGTTACAGCAAAGAGATGGACATCAACTCGGCCAGTCCCGAACAGGTCGCGCCGCTCCCGTTCCGGCGCATGAAGGAATACCCGTACAAGTGGCCGGAAGTATATCCGCAGACGCCCGCGCACTTGGATTATCTCGAACGCTATAACACGCGCGTCATCGGCGCGCCGCTGCCTCAATTAGTGACAGGTAACAGGTGACAGATGACAAGGTAAAGACGGGATTTCATCTTGTTACCTGTCACCTGTCACCCGTCACAGCTTGATGATTATGAATCACATACGTTATTCGGTCGCCGCCTGTCAGGTTGATCAGCCGAACCCTGTCGAGCGGCGCGAGATGCGGCGCAACACCGAGCGGATGTTGTCGCTCGTGGATTCGGCGGTGGCGGGCGCAGCCCCGTTTTTGCCGGTGCGGCTCGTCGTCTTCCCGGAATTCGCGCACGCCGCGCCGGTCTTCCCGACGCTCGAAGAGTTGCGGCGAAAGTTGGCCGTGCCCATCCCGAACGAGCACACCGAACTGCTGGAGCAAAAGGCGCGCGAGCACAACATCTACATCCAGAGCGGCTCGATGCTCGAAACCGATCCGAAGTGGCCGGACGCCGTCTTCAACACGACCTGCCTCATCGGGGCGGAGGGCATCCTCTACAAATACCGCAAGGTGAACACGTGGATTCCTTACGAGGTACACACCAGCCCGCATGACCTCGCAGACTACGACGCGCCGCTCTTTCCCGTGGCCGACACAGAGATCGGTCGCATCGGTTGCGCCATCTGTTACGACTGGTTGTTCCCCGAAGCCATACGCCAACTCGCCATGAACGGCGCGGAGGTACTGGTGCGCGTCTCGGCTTACATGGACCCGTGGGGCGCGACCGAGCCGATGGACTGGTGGACGCTCGTTAACCGCTGCCGCGCGTTGGAAAATACGGCCTACGTCGTCGCCGCCAATCAGGGCGCGAGTCTCAGACACTATCCGCCGTATTCGTGGCCGGGCGGCAGTCAGGTGGTTGATTTCGACGGGAGACTGTTAGCGCAGGCCAGCCCCGGCCCCGGAGAGCGCATCGTCGTCGCGCCCGTGGACATCTCCGCGCTCCGGCACGAACGCGCCACACGCCGCGGCCATCACATGCTCGCGCACCTGCGCACAGAGGCTTATCCCCTCTACTCCGCACACGTCTACCCGCCGCGCCGCGCTGCCAATACCGGCGAAGCGGACGCGCCGCTTTCTTATGAGACGAATAACGAGTTGATCGAAGAGGCCAAGCGAGGGCTGGATGAGCGCGGTCGGGAGTAGGGAAGTGTGCTTCGGGGCGAGTCGGGAATGCGTGCGGCCTTCAGTATGCGGACTCGCCCGTTTCACTCCGCCTGTGTGCCGGTTCTAAAGTGCGCGTCGTGTGCTCGGTCACGCTCGACGCAGGCTCAAGCGTTGCCAAAGGCTTCGCGCGGCTGAGTTCGTTAGTGTCAACTTGCCCCGGCTGAATAGTCCCGCTCGCCTCTTTAGAACTGCGTGCGAGACGGCGTATCTGCCAGACGCCCAACCCGAAGTAAAGCATCATCGCCGTCGCACACAGGATCATGTAGGCGATTAACATTCCTTCGCCGACTTCGAGAGCCTTCTTCAACACGACCAACCCGCCGACGAGCAATCCGAGGGCGAAGATGGTGAACCAGAATAGCCCTTCCATTTCGCTATCCATACGCTTCTCGAAGATTGCGACCAGCTCGGTTTCTTTGGTGGTGGTAAGTTGCGCCCCGCAGCGGTTACAAAACTTAAGTTGCTGCTGCAAAGCTATTCCGCAAGACGGGCAAAACATAGGTTGCGCCTCCCTCTCTGTGTGTCTAATACGTCTTTTCGCGCGGAGACGTTCGACGGGAAACGCTTCTTGATACCGGTCGAAGCGCGGGCTGGATTCTTCCGCTCGGGAATAGGATTTAAACGACCCGTTCGCCGTCACCGAGCAGCTTTTTGCGTGGAGGTGAAGACCCGTGCGGCGTGCCCGGCAAAAATAAATTGACAGAGAGTCAATATCTGTATTAAAAATCTTCGTTCGGGCAAGCAACAAACTGTCCTTTCGTACGTCCGATCTCTCTGACAGGCTAAAATTTTCTCGCCAAGGGTTGTTTTTCTCGATAAACCGACGGGCGCGCTCACGTCTTATCCGAGCCTCGCACGCGCCCACGTGAGCAGCAACTTGCCGGCATCTCCGCAGCACGAGGCCCAGCTATGACACATTACCCCATCAGCCCGCGTCGAGCCGCTCAACTCTTCGCGCTACTCTTCTGTTTCGCCGCATCCGCGGTATCGCTCCACGCTCAAAATAATAAAGGCACGATTCTCGGCACGATCACCGACGCTCAGGGCGGACTGGTGAGCGGCGCGAAAGTCACCGCCGTCAATCTCGCCACGAACACGACGGCCGAAGACACGACCAGCGAATCAGGCATCTACACCCTTCCCAACCTCGACCCCGGCCTGTACCGCGTGACCATCGAAGCGCAGGGCTTCAAGACCGTGGTCAACGAGTCGGTCAAACTCGAAACCAACGCGCGCCTGCCGATTGACGCGCAACTGGAAGTCGGCGCGGTCGGCGGCGACGTTGTCACGGTGACGGATCAAGGGCCGCTCGTCGAGAGTGAGACGAGCGTGCGCGGCGACCTGATCACGGGGCGCGAGGTGACAGACCTCCCGATCTCGCAGCGCAACTTCACGCTGCTGGCGGCGCTCTCGCCGGGCGTCACGCGCCCGAACCTCGGCCTGCTCGGCGGCGGCGGCAACTTCGTCGCGGGCGGCGGCGGCCAGAACAACACGGAGTCCACGCGCTTCCGCGAATCGGGCGGTTCAGTCCTCGTCATCAACGGCGCGCGCGCGACGAACAATAATTTCCGCCTCGACGGCGTGGACAACAACGAGTCGCAGTTCGGCCAGATCGCCATCTACCCGAACCCCGATGCCATCGCCGAGTTCAAAGTCGAATCGAGCGTGCCGACGGCCGAGAGCGGACGCGCGGGCGGTGGCGTCATTTCGACGACCTTCAAGTCCGGCGGCAACGACGTTCACGGCACGGCCTTCGAGCAGTATCAGGGGCGCTTCCTGAGCGCGGCCGCCTCGCGCTTCGACGACAACCCCAACACCCCCGTCCCGAACTACATCACGCACAACTACGGCGGCGTCGTCGGCGGCCCCATCTTCCTGCCGCGTTTCGGCGAAGGCACGCCCTATTTCTACGACGGCCGCGACCGCAGCTTCTTCTTCGTCTCGGTGGCCGGCCAGCGCAACCGCACGCCCATCTTCGGCGGCGGCGAATCGCCCTCCGACGTTCCCGTCCCGACGGCGCTCATGCGCCTCGGCAACTTCAGCGAACTGCTGCGCCCCGGTCAACTCGTCAACTACACGGTGCGCAACCCCGACGGCACGACCCGCACGGTGACCGCGCCGGTCGGCACGATCTTCGATCCCAACGGCACGCCCATACCCGGCAACGATCTACGCAACTGCGCGAGCTGCGGCCCGCTCTCGCCCTTCGCCCTGAACTACGTCAACGCCTTCCCGCTCCCGAATATCGGCGGCGCGGGGCGCAACTACAGCACCAACCGTTCGGAGCGCTCGAACGTTGACAGCTACGACGTGAAGATCGATCACCGCTTCACGGACAACAACTCTTTCTTCGCACGCTACAGCAAATCGGACACTGCGCGCTCGCGCGACAACTTCTTCCCGCTCGGCGCTTCGCCTAACGGCAACGACCTGCCGGCCGGCCCCTCTGCGGGCGACGAGTTCGGCAACTCGAAGGGCTTCACGATGGGCGACTCGCACACGTTTACGCCCTCCGTCGTCAACGATGCGCGCTTCGGCGTGACGCGAGTCCAGATCGGCATCTTCAACACGGGCGTCAACGGCACGGGCGGTTTCGCCTCGAACGTCTCGGCCAATCTCGGCGCGCGCAACATCAATCTCGGCGACACGTCGAGCGGCATCGTCCTCGTCGGCATCGTGGACAACCTGACGGGCACCGACCGCGCCACCGAATTCACAGGCGACGGCGGGCCGTTCTACTTCCTCTCGAACAACTTCAACTTCGCGGATGCCGTGACGGTCGTCAAAGGCCGCTCGACCTTCAAGTTCGGCGGAGACTATCGCGTCCGCCAGAACAGCAACTTCGACGGCGGTCGCAACGGCGGCACGAAGGGCAACTACCAGTACGGCACGTCGAACGTGACCAGCCTCACGGGCGACAACATCGACCGCGGCTTCGTCTCCGGCAACTACAACGGCATCGGCCCGAACGATTCCGGCTCGGCGCTCGCCAACTTCCTGCTCGGCTACAGCCCCGGCTTCCTGACGCGCGGCGACCCGGGCGGCCCCTTCTTCCAGTCGAGCAAAGAGATCGCCTTCTTCGTGCAGGACGACTGGAAAGTGCGTCCCGATCTCACGCTCAACCTCGGCCTGCGCTATGACATCTTCACCGCGCCGACCGAACGCTTCGACGCGCAGACGAATTTCGACCCGGCGACCCGAAGGCTCAACGTCGCGGGCGAAGGCGCACCCGGCGGGCGCGACCTCGCCGAAACCGACATGAACAACTTCGGGCCGCGCATCGGCTTCGCCTACAGCGGACTCAAAGCTGACAAGTCTGTGGTCATCCGCGGCGGCTACGGCATCCTCTACTCGACCGACATCAGCGCCGCGCAGCCTCTGACGGCCAACCCCGGCACGGGCGCGTCCAGCTACAACTGTAACCCGATCACCAACCCGAACGGCGCGGGCTGCGCCGGCATTCCCCGCCGCTACCTGTTCGACGTGGGCGTGCCCACCTCGGTCGGCACGGTGGCCGCGCCGGGGACGAGTTTCGTCGCCCCCACGGGCGGGCGTCTGCTCTTCATCGACCCGAACCGTCAGGACGAGATGTACCATCAGTACAACTTGACAGCGCAGTACGAGTTTGCGCCGAACTGGCTGGCCGAAGTCGGCTACGTCGGCTCGGCGGGCAGAAACCTGCTGGTCTTGACCAACATCGGGACGGCGGGAGATCAGGGCGGCCCCGGTTCGCGCGAAGTGCTCGGCATCAACGAGGTGATCGCCACCCGCTACACGGGCAGTTCCAGCTACAACGCGCTGCAAACCAAACTGGAGAAACGCTTCTCGCGCGGCCTGTCGATCCTCTCGTCCTACACTTGGGCGCACGCCATAGACGATTCGCCCGGCGGCATCTGCTCGAACGGCGCGAGCGCGCGAGACTGCGGCCCCGATAATCCGCTCCGGCCGGAACTCGAACGCGGCAACTCCGACACGGACATACGCCACCGCTTCACCTTCGCCAACGTCTACGATCTGCCCTTCGGACGCGGCCGAGCCTTCGGCACAGACATTCCGCGCGCGCTCGACTTCGTCTTCGGCGGGTTCCAACTCAACAACATCATCACGCTCCAGAGCGGCCCCGTCTACAACGTCACGGCCAACGGCGGGCGCGTGGACATCATCGGCGACCCGACCCCGACGGCGGCGGATCGCGCCGCTGGCCGGCAGTTGAATCGTGCGGCCTTCCGTTCCGCCGTCACGCCGGTCTTCGCCAACGACCCGAACGGCCCGCGCATCGGCACGCTCGGCCGCAACGTGTTCCGCGGCCGGAAGCAGTTCTACTGGGACGCTTCGCTGTTCAAGAACTTCCCCGTCACCTGGATCAGCGAAGACTTCAGGGTGCAGTTCCGTCTCTCGGCCTACAACGTGTTGAACCGCGTCAACCGTTCGTCTCCGAACGGCGACATCAACAACGCGAACGACTTCGGCCGCGACATCAGCGAGCAACGCCGTCGTCAGATGGAATTTGCGCTCAGGCTGCTCTTCTAAAGGGCGGCTCGACCCGCGTGGTCTCAAACGAGTGGCGAGCAACCAGCGCTCGCCACTCGTTTACTTTATAGCCCGCCCGCACGGGTCGCCCCGAGGCTTGAGTTCGAGGTCGCCGGACGTTAATCTTAACTGCTCCCCTTAGACGTATATGTGCCGGAGCGACGAGTGATCGCGCAAAACTTCCGGCTGCTGATTCAATGCTTCACACACGCACCACGCGCAGCTTTCGCGGCGGCCTCTCTCACGCCTCCGCTCTCGCCCTGTGCCTACTGTTGTTCGCCGGAATCTGCGCGCCCTCTCGCGCTCAGGGAGCGCAAAAGAGACGCACGCCCGCGCGGCAGGCTGCCGCGAAGCAGTCATCCGTTCCCCCTCCTGCGCGCAGCGCGCACACAGGGGCTTTATTGCGTGAAGCGGCCGCGCTCTTACAGTCCGGCAAACTCTCGGAAGCAGAGGCGGCGGCGCGCAAAGCCTTGGACACCGCGCCGCGCGACCCGGATGCGCGCTCGCTCCTCGGCGTCATCCTCGACAAAAGCGGGCGCGCCGCTGAGGCCGAACGCGAATATCGCGCGGCGCTCGCCGTCTCGCCCGGGCACGCGCCCTCGCACGCCAATCTCGGCGTGCTGCTCTCGCGCACGAACCGCGTCGCAGAGGCCATCGAAAGTTTCGAGGCGGCGCTCAGGGTCGCGCCCGCAAACGCCTTCGCCGTCTTCAACCTCGGCGCGCTCTACGCCGCGCGCGGCGACTACAAGCGCGCCATCCCCCTGCTCGAACGCGCCGCCGGGATCGGCACTGCTGCTGCTTCTCCTGCGGCGTCGGCCGCGTCCAACGACCTCGCGCTCCTGCTGACGCTCGCCAACGCCTACGCGCACGACGGGCGCGGCGAGGATGCGGCGCGACTGGCAACTCGCGTGGAGACGCTCGCGGGCGACGATCCGCGCGTTCTATTCACGCTCGCGCTCAGTCTCGCCGAAGCGCGCGAATACGCACGCGCCGTTCCGCTCTTCGAGCGCACCAATGCGCTGCGCCCGCAAACCTTCGAAGTGCTCTATAACCTCGGCGTCGCGCTCTACAATCTCGACCGCCTCGACGAAGCGGCGCGCGCCCTGCGCTCGGCCTCCGAACTCTCGCCCGGCGATGCCGAACCCTATTACCGTCTCGGCCTCATCGCCTCTGCCCGCAACGAATCGCAGGCGGCGATTGACCTCTGGAGCAAATCGCTCGCGCTGCGTCCGTCGTTCGCCGAAGCGAATTTCATGATCGGCGAAGAGTTGCTCAAGCGGCGCGCGACGGATGAGGCGATCCCGTTTTACCGGCGCGCCGTCGAACAGGACGCATCGAAAGTCATCTATCACATCCGTCTCGGCGTCGCGAATTTTCGCAGCAAGCACTACCAGCAGGCGCGCGATGTGTTCGAGGCGGCGTTGAAGCGTTTCCCGGACAACTCCAACCTCTATTATTTGATCGGCTATGCGGCGCGCGCCGAAGGACAGTACGACGATGCCATCGCCGCCTTCCGCCGCTCGCTCGCGCTGCAACCCGACAACCCGGACGTGCTCACCAACCTCGGCTACATCGCCAACCAGCGCGGGCAGGTCGTGGAATCGGAGCGTCTGCTGCGACAGGCCATCGCGCTCGACGCGAACAATTTCGCCGCGCATCACGATCTGGGTCGCCTGCTGGTGAAACTGAAACGTTACGATGAAGCGTTGCCGCTCCTCGAACGCGGCGCGGCGCTGAACCCGAACGATCCAGGCGTCCACTATCAACTCTTCACCGCTTATTCGCGTCTGAAACGCAAGGCCGACGCGGATCGTGAACTCGCCATCTTCAAGCGTTTTGAAGAGGCGCGCAAACACGCCCCCACGCCGCTCGGCGGCGAGGCCACAGCGGCCGGCACGGGCGACGAAGACAAAGCCGCCCCCGCGCCCCTGCCCGCCTCCGTGTCCGGCGAGGGCGTGAAACCGCCGCGCTGATCGCAGGCGCGAAGAATGTACATAGTCAGTCAAGTGCGCCGGCACGTTCAGCCGCGCGTGAAATCAAACGTCAAGGAGTTTCTATGGGAAGCAGAGGAAAGTTGTTAGTGTTGATCTTGGTGCTGCTCGCCGTTATGGCTTCGGGCGGCGACTACTTCGGTCGCTTTATGCGCGCGGAAGCGGGCGTCGCGCAGAAGAAGTTGACGGGCAGGCAACTGGCGGCCACGAAAGTTTTGTACACGCAAAATTGCGCGCGCTGTCACGGCGCGGACGGACGCGCCCAGACGACGATGGGCAAAGCCTTCGAAGCGGTGAATTTCACAGACGCCGATTGGTGGAAGCGCGAACGGCCGACCGATAGACGCCTGACGAACTCGATCCGCAAAGGCCGCGACAACATGCCCCCTTTCGGCGAGAACCTGTCTAAAAAAGAGATCGCCGCGCTCGTCGCTTACGTGCGAACGTTCAAAGGCAAGTAATTTACACAGCCCTCTCCACCGTTTCGAGGCACGACGCCAGCGCATGCTACCGACAAAGTTCGCACAGCTCTCGCCACGCCCTTTCGTCCTCGTCATCCTTGTGCTCGCGTGTCTGGCCGCGAGCGCGCGGGCGCAAAACGCTTCTGCCCCGGTCGTCTCGAAAGTCGAGCCGCCTTCGTGGTGGGCGGCGCACTCGATCAACCCCGTGCGCCTGCTCGTGCGCGGCGCGAACCTCCACGGCGCGCGCGTGACGCCAGAGCGCGCGGGCACGGACGCGAGCGCCGTCGTCGTCAATCCGGCGGGCACATACCTCTTCGTCAACGTCCAGATCAGCCCCGCCGCGCGGCCGGGCGACTACCCGCTGACGGTTGAGACGCGCGCGGGCAAGACCTCCATCCCGTTCCGGGTCGAAGAAACTTACGACCCGGAACTCGGCTTTCAGGGCGTCAACGCCGACGACGTGATCTACCTCATCATGCCCGACCGTTTCGCAGACCGCGACCCTGCGAACAACTCGCCGCCCGGTTCGCCGCGCGCGGCCAGCGACCGGCGCAACCCGCGCGCATGGCACGGCGGCGACATGCACGGCCTGATCGAACACCTCGGCTACCTGCGCGAACTCGGCGTCACCGCCATCTGGCTCACTCCCTGGTACGACAACTTTGACGGCGTCAAATCCTGCGACCGGCCGTGGTGTCCCTACACCTATTATCACGGCTATCACGCAGTGGATTATTACGCCGTCGAGAACCGCTTCGCCGACAACGTCGGGTGGGTGACGGAGTTTGTCGAGAAGGCGCACGCCTCCGGCATCAAGGTCATACAGGATCAGGTTGCCAACCACGTCGGCTCGCAGCACCCGTGGGTCGCAGACCCGCCGCTCGACAATTGGTTTCACGGCACGCTCGCCCGCCACACGCAGAATCCCTTCCGCGCAGACCTCCTGCTCTCGCCGCACGCGGGCGCGGAGGCGCGACGCCCCACGCTCGACGGCTGGTTCTCCGACGATCTGCCGGACATGAATCAGGACGAGCCGGAGGTGGCGCGCTACCAGATTCAGAACGCCCTGTGGTGGGTGGGGAAGACGGGCATTGACGGCATCAGGCAGGACACGATCCAGTACATGCCGCGCCCCTTCATACGCGACTTGAGCCGCGCGTTGCGCCGCCAGCACCCGAAGTTCTGGATGGTCGGCGAGGTCTTCGACCGCGACCCGGCGCACACGAGTTTCTTCCTCGGCGGGCGCATCGGCTGGGACGGCATAGACACGGAACTCGACGCCGTCTTCGACTTTCCCGTCTGGCAGGCGTCGCTCGACACCTTCACGGGCAAGAAGCCTGTGCGCCACCTGCGCGATACGCTCAAGTACGATGCGCTCTACACGGACGCCTCGCGCCTCGTCACGCTGACGAACAACCACGACGTGAAGCGTTTCATGTCGCTCGAAGGCGCGACGCTCGAAGGCGCGATGCTGCACATGGCGTTCATCCTCTCCATTCGCGGGACGCCGCAAATTTACTACGGCGAAGAACTGGCGATGGAAGGCGGCGACGACCCCGACAACCGACGCGACTTTCCCGGCGGCTTCCCCGGCGACGCGCGGAGCGCCTTTGAGCCGAGCGGCCGTACCGTGCGCGAGCGGCGCATGTTCGAGTGGACGCGCGACTGGCTGAAACTTCGGCGCGAGCACGCCCCCTTGCGCCGCGGCCGCCAGATCGATCTCGCGTTCGACGAAGACGCTTACGTCTTCGCGCGCCAGTTGGCCGGCGAGACAATCATCGTTGCCTTCAACCGCGCCGCCGCGCCGAAGAAGATCGCCGCGCCCGCCGCGTTCGCCGGTCTCGCTGACGGTGCGGAACTCGCTCCGCTCATCTCGACGACAAAGCGCGGGCGCATCGCGGGCGGCGAGATCAGTTTTGAAATACCGGCGCGCACGGCCGTCGCTTATAGAGTCTTGCGGCGAGTCGCGCCTTAGATTCCGGCGGGACGAGCAACTTGATGATACGCGGCCTCTGTTGTAAAAGTAGTCTTTAAGCGCGACACACGAAATTAGCTCTGTCCAACTCTACGATTGAGGGATTCGTCTGTGAGTTTTTCACGTTCGAGCGGCGTCCTTTTGCATCCGACCAGCCTGCCGGGGCAGTACGGCGTCGGCGATCTGGGCGAAGAGGCTTATCGCTTCATAGATTTTCTCGTCGCGAGCGGGCAGACGCTCTGGCAAGTCCTGCCGCTCGGCCCCACCGGCTACGGCGACTCGCCTTATCAATCCTTTTCGGCCTTCGCCGGCAACACCCTGCTCGTCAGCCCCGAACGCCTCATCAGTGAAGGCTTGCTGGACACGCGCGACCTCGAAGGCGCGCCCGCATTCCCCGCCGCGCGCGTAGACTTCGGCGCGGCCATCGAGTTCAAAAGCAAACTGCTCCGCCGCGCGTTTGAGAATTTTCGCCACACGACCGACACGTCTTTGCGCGGCGCGTTCGAGACGTTCAACCAGCGCGAAGCGGCCTGGCTCGACGACTACGCGCTCTACCGCGCGATGAAAGACGCGCGCAAGGGTGTGGCTTGGAACCGTTGGGAGCCGCCGATGGTCAGGCGCGAGGCGGACGCCCTCGCCGCCGCGCGCGAAGGCTTGCGCGAACAGACGAGCGCGCAGAAGTTCTATCAATTTCTCTTCTTCAAACAGTGGCACGCGCTCAAGCGTTACGCGAACGAGCGGGGCATCTCCATCATCGGCGACATCCCGATCTTCGTCGCGCACGATTCGGCCGACGTGTGGACGCACCCGCACCTCTTCAAGTTGAACGAAGACGGCAGCCCGCGCGTCGTGGCCGGAGTGCCGCCCGATTACTTCAGCGCGACCGGCCAACTCTGGGGCAATCCGCTCTACAACTGGGAGCGCCTCCGCGCGGAAGATTTCCGCTGGTGGATCGCGCGCGTCTCTTCGATGCTCAGCACGGTGGACATCCTGCGCATAGATCACTTCCGCGGATTTGCCGCGAGTTGGGAGATACCGGGCGGCGACACGACCGCCGAGCGCGGCCACTGGGTCAACGCTCCGGGGCGCGAACTCTTCGAGGCCATCAAACGCGCGCTCGGCGACCTGCCCATCCTCGCCGAAGACCTCGGCGTCATCACGCCCGATGTTGAAGCTTTGCGCGACGACTTCGGCTTTCCCGGCATGCGCATACTCCAGTTTGCCTTCGGCGGCGACAGCAAGAACATAGACCTGCCGCACAACTATCACCGCAACATCGCCGTCTACACCGGCACGCACGACAACGACACGACCCTCGGCTGGTTCAAATCCGAAGCGGGCGACGGAGGCTCTACGCGCGACGACGAACAGATCGAAAGCGAGCGCAAGTTCTGTCTCGACTATCTCAACTCGGACGGGCGCGAGATTCACTGGGACTTCATCCGCACCGTCCTCGCCTCCGTCGGCAACATCGCGATCATCCCCCTACAGGACATCCTCGGCCTCGGCAACGAAGCGCGCATGAATCTCCCCAACAGCACCACCGGCAACTGGTCTTGGCGTTACACGGCGGGCGCGCTCACCGACGACTTGCGCGAACGCCTCAAGGGATTAACCGAACTCTACGGGCGCAACCTGAAGGCGGAAGTCAGCGATTTGAAGTCGGACGAACATTAAACGGACAAGCATTAAACGGACGAACATTAAACGGGCGAACATTAAATTCGGCGAAGATTTGTTTGAGTCCCGCAGGGACGATTGGTAATAGCCCAGCCATTTATGGCTGGGTATGGAACGCCGGAAAAAACATTTCGAGTCCCGTAGGGACGGTTGAAACTACGATGCCGCATTCTTACCTGAGTAATCTGATGCACTGCGTATTCAGCACTAAGGAGCGGCGCAAATTCATCACGCCGGAAGTGCAACAACGTCTCTGGCCTTTCATCGGCGGCACTGCAAAGAAGAATGATATGAAAGCACTCGCCATCGGTGGAGTCGCCGATCACATTCATGTGCTCCTCTCGTTGCCCGCGCCAATGCCGGTCGCGAAAGCGATGCAGTTAATCAAAGGCGGCTCGTCGAAGTTCGTGCATGAGACCTTTTCGGATCAGCGAAGCTTCGCATGGCAGGAAGGTTACGGTGCGTTCAGCGTCAGCATCTCCCACGTTGAAGAGACCGTCGCTTACATCCAGAGATAGGCAGAGCATCATCGCAAGAGAACTTTTGAGGAAGAGTTCCGCGCGTTCCTGCAAAAGCACGGTATTGAATATGACGAGCGGCAAGTGTGGGGATGAATTCAATCGTCCCTACGGCACTCTTTTTTGTATTCGGTGACCATTATACCCAGCGATGAATCGCCGGGCTATTACCAACCGCCCCTGACGGGGCTGATAAAGCCGTTGGCTTGATTCGCCGGATGCTTCATAAGCCAGACGCTCATAGGCGGCACTCTTCGTGAGTATGAACACAAAGCACAATAAACTTTCCCCGCGTCTCTTTATTCTCGTCGCTCTGTCTTTGTCTGTCGTCTCCGTCGCCTCCGCGCAGGGTGTGCCGGAGGTGTCGAAGGTGGAGCCGCCGAGTTGGTGGGCGGGCAGCACTTTGAACCCTGTGCGCGTCATGCTGCGTGGGAAGAATCTGACGAGCGCGCGGGTCGAAGCCGTCGGCGCGGGCGTGCGGACGGGTCTCACGCGCATCAATGCGGCGGGCACATATCTCTTCGTAGACGTTGTGATCGACCCGCAGGCCGCGCCCGGCCTTCGTCGCCTGCGCGTGGCGACTCCGGCGGGTGCAGGTGAGGCGCGATTCGAGATACTCCCGCCGCCCGTTCGCGCCGGTCGCTTTCAGGGGTTCTCGCCCGACGATCTGATTTACATGCTGATGATCGACCGCTTCAGCGACGGCGATCCCTCGAACAACGACCCCGCGCAATCGCGCGGCATCTACGACCGCGCCAACAAGTTCTACTATCACGGCGGCGATCTACAGGGCGTCATCAACCGCCTGCCTTACTTGAAAGACCTCGGCGTGACGGCCGTCTGGCTCAGCCCTTGGTATGACAACTACGACCGGCCGAACGAGATCGAGTTGAAGGAGGGACGGCCGAGCACGGGTTTCCACGGCTACAACGCGCAGGACTTCTACGCCGTCGAAGAACACTTCGGCACGCTTACAAAATTGCGCGAGTTGGTCGATGAGGCGCACCGGCAAGGCATCAAGATCATTCAGGACAGCGTCGTCAATCACACGGGGCCGTATCACCCCTGGGTCGCCGATCAGCCGACGCCGACGTGGTTCAACGGCACGCGCGAGCGGCACCTCGCCAACGTCTTCGAGACGTGGGCGCTGCACGACCCGCGCCCAGACCCGCAGATTAAGCGCGCCACGATGGAGGGCTGGTTCCTGGACTTCCTGCCGGACTTCAATCAGGACGACGAGGAGACGAAGCGTTACCTCATCCAGAACACTCTCTGGTGGATCGCGACGACCGGACTCGACGCCATCCGCGAGGACACTTGGCAATATGTCCCGAACAGTTTCTGGCGTGAGTGGACGGCGGCGATCAAGCGCGAGTTCCCAAATGTGCGCGTCTTCGGCGAGGTCAAGGACGGCGATCCCGTACATGTCTCCTTTTTTCAAGGCGGGCGCGTGCGCTTCGACGGCGTTGATTCCGGCCTCGATTCGCTGCTCGACTTCCCGCTCTTCTACCCCGCGCGCCACGCCTTCGCCAGCGGCAAGCCGCTCAAAGATGTGGCGCAAATGGTCGCGAAGGATTTGCTCTACACGAACCCCGATCTGCTCGTGACGCTCGTCGGCAGCCACGACGACGGCCGTTTCATGAGCGAGCCGGGGGCAACCGTCGCGGGGCTGAAACTGGCGCACACATTTTTGCTCACGACGCGCGGTGTGCCGCAAATTTACTACGGCGACGAGATCGCCATGACGGGCGCGGACGAGCCTACGACGCGGCAGGATTTTCCCGGCGGTTTCCCCGGCGACCGACGCAACGCCTTCACACGCGCCGGGCGCAACGACGCCGAGCAGGACATCTTCGAGCACACGCGGCGCGTCGCGCGCCTGCGCGCCGAACTCGAACCGCTCCGTCGCGGCGCGCTCGTCACCCTGCGCGCCGCCGCTCAGCAGTACGCCTACGCGCGTGTGTCGGAGCGCGGCGCGGTCGTCGTCGTCTTCAACAACGACACGAAGCCCGCCGCGATAGAGTTCAGCGTCGCCGCCGCCGGGTTGCCGGACGACGCGCGGCTCGACGACCGGCTCGACACGCTCAAGAACGTGCGCGCCGAAGGCGGCGTGTTGAAACTCACGCTGCCCGCGCGTTCCGCGAGCATCCTGACGAACATTCCGGCGCGTTGACCGGCGACCAAGCGGGAGATAATTGATGGCTCTGCTGCGCAATAAACCTTTGACCGAACAGGTCGCACTCATCACGGGCGGCGGCACAGGGATCGGGCGCGCGTTCGCAGCGGTGTTGGCGGAGTCGGGCGCGCGCGCCGTCGTCATCGCATCGCGGCGCGAGGACGTGCTCCGGCAAACGGCCGACGAGTTGAACGCGCGCACGGGCGCGGAGCGCGTCCATCCTTACGCCTTCGACATACGCGATCTCGCGCAGACCGAAGCGCTCGTTAAACACGTCGCGGACAGGTTCGGCGCGATTGACGTGCTCGTCAACAATTCGGGGCTGGCGGTCGCCGAATCGGTCGAGAGCATCACGGAGGCGGGTTGGGACAAGGTGTTGGAGACGAATTTGCGCGGCGCGATGTGGCTCGTGCGCGCCGCGCTCCCCTACATGCTCCGCGAAGACTTCGGCGACGTGGTGAACGTCTCTTCGCAGGCGGGCAAGCACGGCTATTCGGACGTGCCTTCCTACTGCGCCTCGAAATTCGGCCTGCTCGGTTATGCGGAGAGTTTGTGTGACCATGCGCGTAAGACGGGCGCGAACCTGCGCGTCTTCAACTTCTGCCCCGGCCTCGTTGACGTTGACCACACAAGCGGCGACGACGAACCACGCGCGGGCGCGATCCACGTCCGCAACATGGCGCGCGCTCTGCTGTTCGCGCTATCGCTCGACCGCGAAGTCATACTCGAAGACATTAATCTGTACGCAAGAGGTTAGAGGTCAGAGGTCAGAGGTCAGTGAAGACAGTTTTTGTTTTAACTAACCTCTGACCTCTAGCCTCTGACTTCTGCTTTGAGAGGAGCAAGAGAAATGACGCAGCACCAGCCACCTTTGAGTAAGCCACGTTTGAGTTTCTGGCAAATCTGGAACATGAGTTTCGGATTCCTCGGCATCCAGTTCGGCTGGGGCTTGCAGCTCGGCAACATGAGCGCGATCTACGAGAAGCTCGGCGCGAACCCGGATCAGTTGCCCATCCTGTGGCTGGCCGCGCCGCTCACCGGACTCATCGTGCAACCGATCATCGGCTCGATGAGCGACCGCACGTGGGGGCCGCTCGGCCGACGCCGCCCCTATTTCCTCGTCGGCGCGCTCCTTGCCAGCGTCGCGCTCTTCTTCATGCCAACCTCCTCTTCGCTCTGGATGGCCGCCGGGCTGCTCTGGATTCTCGACGCCAGCATCAACATCTCGATGGAGCCGTTTCGCGCCTTCGTCGCCGACAAACTCAACACAGACCAGCGCACCGCAGGCTTCGTCATGCAGTCGTTCTTCATCGGCCTCGGCGCGACCTTCGCCGGTTGGCTGCCGCTGGCCTTTCGCTACTTCGGCGTCACGGGCAACACGCCGAGCGGCATCCCGCTCACGATCAAGTACGCCTTCCAGATCGGCGCGCTCGCCTTCCTCGTCGCCGTTCTGTGGACGGTCTTCACCTCGAAGGAATATCCGCCCGAAGACATGGAAGCCTTCCGCCGCATGAAGCAGGAGAAGCGTGGCCTTGGCGCGGGACTCGCCGAAATCTTCTCAGCGCTGCGCGACATGCCGCAGACCATGCGCCAACTCGCGCCCGTGCAAATTTTTACTTGGCTCGGCCTCTTCTGCATGTGGCTGTTCTACGTGCCGGCCGTCGCGCGCCACGTCTTCGGCGCGCTCGACCCACAGTCGGAAGCCTACACGCGCGGCGTCGAATGGGGCGGCTTCGCCATGTCGTTTATGAACATCACCTGTTTCGCCGTCGCGTTCCTGCTGCCCAAACTCGCTGCCGCCACGAGCCGCAAAACCGTCCACGCGCTCTGCCTGCTGTTCGGCGCGGCCGGATTGCTTTCGATCTATTTCATACGCGAGCCGTGGCTGCTTCTGCTCTCGATGATCTGCGTCGGCATCGCGTGGGCTTCGATCCTCTCAATGCCTTACGCGATTTTGTCGGGCGCGCTGCCCGCCGCGCGCATGGGCGTCTACATGGGCGTCTTCAACTTCTTTATCGTCATCCCTGAAATCGTTCAGGCGCTCACCTTCGGCCCGATCATTCGCAACGTATTCGGCGAAAACAACCCGCGCAGTCCGCTCTACATCGTACTCATCGGCGGCGTCTTCATGCTCATCGCCGCCCTGCTCGTGATGCGTGTGCGCGATGTGGCCGACGAGGACGTGCCCGAACGCGCCGTCATCCGTGGCGACGAACACACGCCGCTCATCCCGCAAGGCTCCGCCCAACCCGTGCCGAGCACCGGCCTGATCGACGAGCCGAGGCAACGTTCTTAAAACATAAGCGTTCTTAAAACATAAGCGTGCGGAGATGGCAGTAGTTAGGAGTGATAGCCATGAAGTCTCGTTATCTTTCGACCGCGCTCGCGGTGTTCGGCCTGACGATTATGCTCGCCGGGCGCGCGGAAGCCATGTGTTTGGGCTTTGTCCTGCCGCCGCCGTGCGAAGCGTATTGGAGCGCGCAGGCGGTCTTCGTCGGCACGGTGAAGAAGGTGTCCTACTCCGGCATCTACAAGCGGGCTGGCGACAACCACTGGAATTATCGTCGCCGCATCACGCGCTTTTCCGTCGAGACGGCCTATAAGGGGGTGGAGGGCAAGGTGGTGGAAGTCGTCACGGAGGAGCACACGTGGGCTGCCGACGCCCTCGCCGACGGAGAGCAGCGCACGCCGACGCTGATGCATCCGCCCCCTACGGACTGCGATTACAGGTTCGACGAGGGCGAGACCTATTTCGTCTACGCGAACCTCGTCTCGAAGAAGGACGGCACGCTGAACGTTCCCATGAACCGCACGCGCAAACTGGAAGACGCCGCTGCGGACTTGAAGTTCGTCAACGAACTGCCGCGCGCCGCCCCGACCGCCAGAATCTTCGGGCGCATCGTGCGCGCCGACCTGAGTGTGGAACTCGGCGAGCAAAAGAGGTTGCCGCTCGCGGGCATCAAGGTAACGGCTCGCAGCGGCAAGCGAACATTCGAGGCGTTGACCGATGCCGGGGGCAAGTATGAGTTGAAGGATTTACCGCCCGGCAGTTATCAGGTGACGGTCGCCTACCCGCCGCATCTCTCCACGGACGACGATTCCGGACTCGCACGGGTCGTCGCGCGCGGCTGCGCCGAACTCGATTTCGACACCCATTCGAGCGTGCGCCTCAAAGGCCGCGTGATCGATGCGGAGGGGCGTCCGCTGCTCGGAGTCAAGGTCGGTCTGATCCATGCCGAAGCCACCGAAGTAGTCCGCGAAGGCTTGTACACCCACACGGGCGGGGGAGGGGATTACGTGTTGACAGGCATCCCGGCGGGGCGCTACCGGCTCTTCTTTGATTTGCCGAGCGCACACGCCGCGCGCAGCCCCTACCTGCCCGCCGCGCGCAGCCCCTCCCCGCCGCGCGCTTACTATCCCGGCGTCTGGAGCGCGGCGCAGGCGGCGGTGATTATCGTCGCCGAAGGTGTGAATCTGCCCGCTTATGATTTGCAACTGTTGCCGCCTCCCGAACGCGCCGTCGAGATCGTCGTGACGTGGCCGGACGGCCGCCCCGTGGACGGCGCTTCGGTGACGCTGGAAGACCCGGACTACGATTGGGATGGCAGTATAATCGGCGCTAAAAAAGTTGATGGGCAGGAAGGTCACTATCAGGCGACGGGCTTCGACGGCATCACCTACTGGGCGCGTGCCCACGTCAATGTCGAGAGCGGGGTCCATCAGATGCACGCCGAGCCGGTGAAGTTCACCCTGAAAGATGGCGCAGGGCCGATCAAACTGGTCATAACGGAGCCTGGCGGCTTTTGCCCGCACTACCGTCGCAAGTAGCCAGCGCCAACGATATGAAAACTTCATCCCGCAACCCGGCAGCGAAAGCTTCGTCGTGCAACTTCGCCCTTTCGCTGCTCTTGATCTTTATGTCCTCGTTACCTGACACCGATGCCGCGCGCGCGCAGGCGTCGCAAACGCCGCGCGACTTCTCGAAAGAGACGGCGCGGTCTGCGCCCGCGTGGGTGCGCGACGGCGTGGTCTACGAAATCTTCCCGCGCGCCTTTTCGCCGCAAGGGAATTTCAACGGCGTCACCGCCGGACTCGACCGCCTGAAACAACTCGGCGTCAACATACTCTGGCTGATGCCGATTCACCCGACGGGGCGCGAGCGCGCGAAGGGGAGCATCGGCAGCCCCTACGCCGTGCGCGATTACTACGCCGTCAACCCGGATTACGGCACGCCCGCAGACTTCAAGCGTCTCATCTCCGAGGCGCACCGTCGCGGCCTGAAAGTGATCATAGACATCGTGGCGAATCATACATCTTGGGACAGCGTGCTGATGTCGAAGCCCGATTTCTACACGCGCGACCGCGCGGGCAAGATCATCGCGCCCGTCGCCGATTGGGCGGACGTGGCCGATCTCAACTATGACAACCCGGCCGTTCGCACCTACATGATCGACATGCTCAAGTTCTGGCTGCGCGAATACGATCTCGACGGCTTTCGCTGCGACGTTGCGGGAATGGTTCCCACGGATTTCTGGGAAGCGGCGCGCGTAGAGCTTGAGCGCGTCAAGCCGGACATCTTCCTGCTCGCCGAATGGCACGAACCTGAGTTGTTGATTAAAGCCTTTGACGTGGACTATTCGTGGCCGCTGCATCACGCCATGTCGGACGTGTTGATGGGCACACAGCCCGCCGCGCATGTGCGCGCCGCATGGGAAGCGGAGCACGCGAAGTGGCCGCGCGGCGCGCTGCACCTGCGCTTCTCCGACAACCACGACGAGCGACGCGCCATCGCGCGCTTCGGCGAACGCGCCGTGCTCGCGGCCTCCGCCCTGATGTTTACTATGGACGGCGTGCCGCTCATCTACAACGGCATGGAGGTCGGCGACACGACCGAATCGGGCGCGCCCGCGCTGTTCGAGAAGCTCCCGGTCTTCTGGCAGATCGCCGAGCGGCGTCCTGAATTCCCGCGCTTCTACAAACAGATCATCGAACTCAGGCGCACCAGCACCGCGCTGCGGCGCGGCTCGGTCGAATGGCTGCGCAACTCAGACGAGGCGCGCCTCGTGACCTACCTGCGCCGCGCGGGCGACGAAGAGATGCTCGTCGCGATCAATTTCTCGAACCGCGCGTTCGCGGGCACGGTCGAAGCGCCGGGCGGCGCAGCGTTCACGGACGTAACGCCCGACGTTCAGCCGCCGCTCCCGCCCGATGCGCCCGCGCCGGAACACAAGCCGCGCGCACGCACGGTCGGCCTCCCCGCGCTCGCCCTCGATGCGTGGGGCTATCGCGTCTTTCGCCGCGTGGGCAAGTAAACGCGGGATACATTTTGGTTGGAGCGGGAAGCCGGCGGAGATTAACCGTCGGCTTTTGCCGTCAGAGACGAAGACCGACGAGTCGCATGGCGCGAGGCATCTCCGGGTTTCGCATGAACCAGCGCCAGACGTTGCCGGTGCGCAAATTTTCCGTGCTGAGCAACATGATGCCGAGGTTGATGCCGATCACGTCGGGGTTGACCCACCCGTTGTTGGGGTTGAAGGCATCCGCGAAACCATATTGGCCGTAGACGCGCGCGCCGTACTTGTCATGCATGGCGCGAAGCGCGGGGAGCGAGATATCCGGCGTGAACATGAGCGAACCGCCGGCTGCGCAGGGCACGACCGTGCCGTCTATAGAGGGGTCGCGCGGCGGGCCGCCCCAGGCCACGTAGCCGCGCGCGCTGTCGGAGGCGGTGATGCCCCAAACGTCGTCCGTGTAGCCGGGAAACTCGCTTGAGAGCGCGAGGCAGAAGGCGCGGTGCGCGCGCGTCGCGGCGACGGAATTCTGGAAGTAGTCTGTGAAAGGATAGTGGCTCTCGCGCCGTGCGCGGAAGTCCACCCAGGCGTGCGAGTACTGGTGTATGAAGAGCGGCCCGCCGGTGATGTAGGTGTAGCCCGCGTAGGTGATGCGCGCGCGCTGCCACGCGAGCCAGGAGCGCGGCGTGATGGGGTGTGTGGGTGAACCGATGGCGAGCAGGTAGAGGATGAGGTGTTCGCTGTATGCGTCCCAGCGATACTTGATGAAGCCGGTTTCGGGTCTGAAGCCGTGCGAGAGCAGCGTCGGATGACGGTTGAGCATCCACGGGAAATCCACGCGCTCGTAGATGGCGGTGGCGAGGCGCACGATCTCCGCATCGCCCTGAAACTTCTGTCGCGCCGTGAGCACTCCGGCGAGCAGGAGCGCGGTGTCAATCGAGGAGATTTCACTTTGCCAGCGACGCGCGCCCGTCCTCGCGTCCATCCAGTGATAAAACCAGCCGTGTTCATGGGTGGCGCGCGTGGCGAAAAAGCGCAGCGTCGCGCGCACGCGCTCGCGCGCCTCGTCCGGCGCAAGCCAGCGACGTTCGGCGGCGATGCAGAGTGCGGTGAGGCCGAAGCCCGTGGCGGCGATGCTCGCGACGTCGCGGTGCGTCTCGTCGTGCGGCGAGCCGTCGGTGCGCGCGCGGTCGCGCACGAGGCCGGTCGTGGTGTCGGCCTGCTCCCAAAAGTAGCGAAAGGCGCGGCGCGACATGTCTTCGAGAAACGCTTCGTCGCGCGCGGAGAGACGCGAAGAGGCGCGCGCACGCGGCGGCGCAGAGGGCGCGCGAACGTCGCGCACCTTCGCGGCCGCAGCGCGCGCGTAAATGTCGCCTCGCACTGCAGCCTTGCGCACGTGAGCGTCGCCACGCGCGGCCGTCGCGCAGACGGTGTTGAAGAGAACGAGGGCGGCGCAGAGAAGCGCAAAGCCTGCGCGCGAACGCGGGCGCGAATTCATGGACATGCGTGTGCGAGACTGACCGCGCATCGTTTATTTCTCGACGACCGTAAAAGTGGCTTCGAGTCCGTCGGCCGAACTCGTTCCGGCGAAGACTTTGAACTCGCCGGGTTCGACGACGAAGCGCAGCGCACGGTTATAAAATCCGAGATGTGCGGGCGTGAGGCGAAACTCGACGCGCCGACGCTCGCCGGGACGAAGCGTCACGCGCTCGAAGCCTTTCAACTCTTTGACGGGGCGCGTCACGCTCGCGGCCACGTCGCGCACGTACAGTTGCACCACCTCATCGCCCTCGCGCGCGCCCGTGTTCTCCACCTCGACGCTTGCCGTCAGTTGCCCGTCCGGCCGGATGCTCGGCGCGCTCAATTGCAGATTGGACAGACGAAACTGCGTGTAGCTGAGGCCGTAGCCGAAAGGGTAGAGCGGCGTCCACGGCACGTCCAGATATTTCGAGGTGTACTTCTGATCGGTCGGCGGTCGCCCCGTGCGCTTGTAGTTGTAATAGAGCGGCAGTTGGCCGACGGCGCGCGGGAACGTGACGGGCAGCTTGCCGCCGGGGTTCACGTCGCCGAAGAGCACGTCGGCAATGGCGTGCCCGCCCTGCGTTCCTGCGAACCACGTCTCAAGAATCGCGGGCGAGTTTTCCGCGAGCCAGTTGATCGTGAGCGGTCGGCCGTTCATCAACACGACGACGTAAGGCTTGCCCGTCTCGTGAATCTTCTGTATCAACTCCAACTGTCTGCCCGGCAGATCGAGCGACGTGCGCGACGCCGCCTCGCCGCTCATCTCCGCCGATTCACCGACGGCGATGACGACCACGTCCGCCGCGCGCGCGAGTTTCACGGCGTCGTCGAATCGGTCGCGGTCGGTCGGGGTGATAGAGTTCCTCGCCTCGTCGCTCGTCGGTGCGACGTTTGTGCCCCCGGCGTTCGTGGCCGTGGGCGGCGGCGCGTCGTAGTTGCCGGTCACGCCACGGCCTTCGACAGCGACGCCCTTCACGTATGAAACTTTCGTCTGCGCAGAGACCTTCGCCTTGATCCCCTGAAGCAGCGTCACAGCATCTTCCGCGCGCCCGTCGCCCGTCCAGGAGCCGAGCATGTCCTTCGGCGAATCGGCGAGCGGGCCGACGACCGCAATCGACTTCACACTCTTCGACAGAGGCAAAGCCCCCCGCTCATTCTTCAACAGCACCAGCGAGCGCGCCGCCAGCGTGCGCGCGGCGGCGACGTGTTCGGGGCACATGATGACGACAGGCTCGCGCGTCTCGTCCGCGTAGGGACGTTCAAACAAGCCGAGCCGGAACTTGATGCGCAGCACGCGACGCACGGCCTCGTCTATCGTGGCGAGCGTGAGTTTGCGATCTTTCAGCAGCCCTTCGCCGTGCTTGTTGTAAAGCCGTGAGACCATCTCGATGTCCACGCCCGCCGTGAGCGCGGCGCGCGCCGCATCGCGTTCGTCCGCCGCGAGCGCGTGGTTCATCAACTCCTTCACAGATTCGTAGTCGCTCACGACCACGCCGTCGAACTTCCACTCGTCGCGCAGCACCGTCGTCAGCGTGAACGGGTTGGCCGAGGTCGGCACGCCGTTGAGATCGTTGAACGCGCTCATGAAAGTGCCGACGCCTGCGTCAACAGCCGCTTTGAACGGCGGGAAGTAAACTTCGCGCAACGTCGTCTCCGACATGTCCACGGTGTTGTAATCGCGCCCGGCTTCGGCCGCGCCGTAGGCGACCCAGTGCTTGGCGCAGGCGACGATGCGGTCGGGCGCGCTGTAGTCCGCGCCCTGAAAGCCGCGCACGCGCGCGCGCGCCAACACCGAGCCGAGATAAGGGTCTTCGCCCGCGCCTTCGACGATGCGCCCCCAGCGCGCGTCGCGCGCGATGTCCACCATCGGCGCGAAAGTCCAGCGCACGCCCGCCGCCGAAGCTTCGGCCGCCGCCACTTCGGCCGCGCGTTCGGCCGCCGCCGGGTCGAAACTCGCGGCCTCGCCGAGCGGCACGGGGAAGACCGTGCGGTAGCCGTGAATCACGTCGAAGGCAAAGAGCACGGGAATCTTCAGACGCGACTCGTTCAGAGCGATGCGCTGCAACTCGTTGACGCGCGCCGCGCCGCGCACGTTCAGGGTCGAGCCGAGCAGACCGCGACGCACCAGGTCGCGATGTTCGGGGCGGAAGTTGCCGTTGGCCTCGCCGTCGAGCATCTGTAGCTGGCCGAGTTTTTCGGCGAGCGTCATGCGCGCGAGGAGAGCGTTGATCTTGCTTTCGACGGTGGGCTGCTGTTGCCGCCGCCTCGGCGCGCGTTGCGCCGAGGCGGCGGGCAACGTGGTGGCGACGACGAGCGCGAGAGCCAGTAAGAGTCGCACCTGTGTGGCAGGTCGCATCAAAAATCTCCTCCGATGTTTCGCAAGTTGCGTTCGCGTGGAAGGCCGGGGGGCGACGGTCGCGTCGAGGATGCGTCTGGAAAATGGAGAGTTGAAGCCCGGCATCCTCATGTTGATCGACACTGGAAAATGATGGCCGTTTGAGTAGTTTGCGGTAAAACGATTTCGGTCAGTATACTACAACGCCTGATACCCGCGGCCTACGTCTTCCGAGATGTCGAGCAACAAATGTCCCATCCATACGCACCACCGGCAAGCCCTCTGAATTTCTATCGCAGACCGCCCCGTCGCATCGCCGCGCCGTCGCTTCCCGTCGCGACGCGCGTGCTGACAGCTTTCATCCTGCTCGCTCTCTTTGCCTCGCACGCCTTCTCGCAGACGCCACGGCCGCGCGCTCCGTCCGGGGCAACGGCGCGCAGGGCGGGCGCGCACGGCAAACACAACCTTCCGGCGCAACTGGGTGAGGCCGCCGCGCTCCTGCGCGAGGGCAAACTGGACGAGGCCGAACCGATTGTGCGGCGCGCGATTGCCGCCGCGCCGCGAGATGCGGACGCGCATAATCTGCTCGGCGTCATACTTGATCAGCGCGGGCGAAGCCTTGAGGCGGAACGCGAGTATCGCGCGGCGCTCGGCTTGAACCCGAAGTCCGTCGCGACGCGCGCGAATCTCGGCGTCCTTTTGGCGCGCACGGGGCGTCACGTCGAAGCGGTCGCGGCCTTTGAGACGGTGCTCTCCGACGCGCCCGGCCATCAGCCCGCGACGTTCAATCTCGGCCTCGCGCTCTATCATCTCAAGCGTTACGAAGAGGCCGACGCCGCGTTGAAATCCGCCGCCGCGCTCGCGCCCGCCATGCCCGAACCGCTCTACTATCGCGGCCTCGTCGCCGCCGCGCGCGGCCAAAGCGAAGAGGCCGCCCGGTTCTGGCAAGACGCGCTCGCCTTGCGTCCCAACTTCGCGGAAGCGAACTTCGCGCTCGCGGAAGAGTTGAGGCGGCAGAGACGTTACGAGGGCGCGGCCGAGTTCTACGAGCGCGCGCTCCGGCAAGACCCTGCGAAGCTGGTTTATTACGTGAGGCTCGGCGGGGCGTACATGTTGCTCGTGCGACATGAGCAGGCGTCTGAGGTTTTCCGGCGCGCCGCCGCGCGTTTCCCCGGCGTGGCCGAGGCGCATTATTTCGTCGGCATCGCCGCACGCGCGCGGGCTGATTACGACGCGGCGGAGGCGGCCTTCGGCAAGTCCCTGTCGCTTCGACCCGATAACGTTGACGCGCTCGCCCAACTCGGTTTCATCCTCGGCGAGCGCGGCCGGTTCAATGAAGCGGAAGGCGTCTTGCGGCGCGCGACGGCGCTTGGCGAAAAGCATTTTTACGCGCATTACGACCTCGGCCGGCTGCTCGTGAAAACGCGGCGATACGAGGATGCGCTCGCCTCCCTGCGGCACGCCGCCGCGCTCAGGCCGGAGGACGCGGGCGTTCATTATCAACAGTTCATCGCGCTCTCGCGGCTGAAGCGAGACGCGGAAGCCGAGCGCGCCCTCGCCATCTTCAAGCGGCTCGACGAAGCGCGCGCGCGTCGCCGCGCCACAGGGCAAGCGGACGACGAAGAGATCAATAACCCGCCTCCCGCCGCGCCGACGCCTCCGCAAATTTAGCCCTCTGGTTAAGCGGCTTCTACTTACGCTCGATTGCAGCTCGCAAAAAAAAGCGCGGACGGATGAGATTGAATATCGCTCATCCGTCCGCGCGAGTGTGTGGGGAGAGAGTTAGAAGATGAGTCGCCCCTGTAGTTCGATGACGCGACCGGCGAGTGCGCCGTCGGCGCGGCCGAAGTTCGGGTTGGTGATGATCGTGGGCGCGCTGTTGAAGCCGAACTGCTGTAGGTTGAGGATGTTGAAGGCGTTGAAGAAATTCGCCTTGAACTCGAAGGCCGCGCCTTCGCCGAGGAAGCCCGGCATCCCGAACCGCTTGGTGGCCGACATGTCAATGTTGAAGTAGCGCGGGCCGCGGAAGGTGTTGCGCCCGATGCCGGGCAGTTGCGCGCCGGGCGTGGTGGTGCTGAAGAAGCGCGTGCCGCCGCCGGGGAAGTTGCTGCCGCTCAGGAAGGCTTCGTTGGAAGTGTCTGTGCCCGCGCCGCCGAAATATGCGACGGGACGCGCCGGGCACAGGCTCGGCCCCCGCGTGCTGACGCAATCGGAAAGAAGCGGCGTCCAGGGAAAGCCCGTGTGTTTGGTCAGGATGCCGCTCAACTGCCAGCCGCCGAGAATTTTGCCGACCGTGTCTTTGCGATTCCTGAAGATCGGCAACTCCCAGAGGCCGGAGGCGACGAAGTGGTGGCGCACGTCGAAGTCCGAAGGGCCGCGCTCCTGTCGCGGGTCGAGCGGGTAAGTCGGGTTTGGCGCGCCGACCTGTTCGCTGGAAATCACGTCTATGCTCTTGCTCCAACGATAGTGCGCGTCGAACTGGAAGCCGCGCGAGAAGCGGCGCGAGAGCCGCGCGATCATGGCATTGTAGTTGGCGTTCGTGTCCGTGAGCGGGAAGATGATGCGCGAGGCGAAGAAGTTGCCGGGGTCGTTCGGGTAGAGAAAACGCTGGTCAACTAAACGCACGAGCTTGTGGCTCGAACTTCCCTGATAACCGACTTCGGCCGTGAGATTGCCCTGCAGGCTGTATTGCGTCTCCAGCGAATAAGTGTAGACGTAGGGCGTGGCGACGTCTGCGGGCGCGCCGTAGATTTCCACCTCCGAGCCGGGACGGACGACCGGGATGCCGTTCGTCGGGTTGAACGTCAAGGCCAGCGCCGGGTTGACCGGATAACTGAAGGGCGAATTGCTCGTGCCGAGCGCATAGAGAATCTGCCCGCCCGCAAAGGGCGTGCTGAAATCCTGCGCCGCAGTGCCGCAGCAGATGTTGTAGCGCGCGAAGAAGGGCGGGTTGCCGCGCGTGTTCTCGAAGACGTTGACGGGCAGGCGATTGTAGGCGATGCCGAAGCCGCCGCGCACGACGAGTTTGTCGGCGAAATCCGTGCCGAGAATTTTCGACGGACTCCAAGCGAAGCCGAGGCGCGGGGCGAAGTTGTTGCGATCCGCTTCGTAGAGTTCGTCCACGACGGCGATCCGGCCGCCCGTCAATTCCTGACCCGCCGCGCCTAAGATGAAATTGCTGAGACGCCCGCGCTTCTCGCGCAGGGGCGAGAAGTATTCATAGCGCATGCCGAGATTGAGCGTCAGGTTGGGGCGCGCCTTCCAGTCGTCCTGCACGAAGAAGGCGTAGGTGTCTGTGCGGAAGTAGCGCTGCGCCTCTGCGGGGCCGCCGGTGCGCGGGTCTGCGTTGATGGAGTAGAAGAGCGGCGCATCGTTGGCGAGGTTGAAGAGACCGGCGAAGGTGTAGAGGGGACGCGCGCCGCCGCCGAGGTTGTTGTTGTCCTGTTCCTTGCGCAGTTCGCCGCCGAAGCTGAGGCCGTGCGCGCCGCGCACCCAGCGGAGCGTGTCGCGAAACTCGAACGTGTTCTCGGCGAAGATGCCGGGCGTGGTCTCCGCGCGCGGCGGGCCGAAACGCAGGCGGTCGCCGGGGAGCGTCTCGATCTCTATGCGCGGGATGTTGAAGGGCGTGCCGCTCGACGATTCGATCTCGTTGTAGGCATAGCGCGTGGCGTTGAAGCGCGCCTCGTTGAGCATGGTCGGCGAGAGGGTGCGCATGTAGGCTACCGTGACGAAGGAATTTTCGGGCGCGGTGCCGATGTCGCCCATCGGCCGACTGCGCCCGGCCGGGTCGCTGCCGACACCGTTGAAGCGCGACAGGTAAGAACTGACGGTGAGCGTGTCGCGGTCGGTGAAATTGAAATCGAGGCGCGGGTTGTATTGATTACCGCGGTTCACGTTGGGCAGGGCGAGCTGTGCAAACTGGAGGTCGGGGATGTTATCGAAGCCGCCACCCTGCAAGTTGCCGAAACTGAGGTATTGCCCGGTCGCGCCCGCGGGCGAGCCGATGTCTAAACCGCCCGCCAACTGGCGGCAGTTGTCGTTGTTGAAACCCGCGCCGCCGCAGGTGATGGGGATGACGCTGATGACGCGCGGGGCGATGCCGGGCGCGGCGAAGATCTGCGCCGTGACGCTGCCGGGGCGCCTCTGCTGGACGAGGTTTCTGAATTCCGGCGTCTCGACGATGGCGTTGAAGGCGGAGACGGTGCTGCTGCGCAAGCCTTCGTAGGAGAAGAAGAAGAAGGCGCGGTCGCGCCCGAGCTTGAAGGCGGGCGGCGCACCTTCACCGAAGCGCGGCAGGGGGAGCGGGCCGCCGAACGAGCCGCCGAACTGGTTGAGTCGCTGGTTAACGCGCTGCGCGGGGGCGTTGAAGAGGCCGCCGTACTTGTTGAAGGAGTTTAAGCCCGGACTGTTGTTCTTGAGGAAGAGGCTGCCGTGGAAGTTGTTCGTCCCGTTCTGCGAGACGGTCAGGATTTGCGCGCCGGAGTTGCGCCCGTATTCCGCCGAATAGTTGTTGGCGATGACGCGCACTTCTTTGACCGATTCCTGATTCGGCGTGATGATGGCCGCGCCGCCGTGCGTCAAACTGTTGACGCTCGTGCCGTCAATCTGAAAATTGTTGGCCGAGACGCGCTGGCCGTTGGCGACGATCTGCACCTGATTCTCGGTCTGGAAGATGGCGCGATCCGAGCCGCCCGGCCCCGTCTGGTTGGGGAGGTTGACCGCGCTGCCCGAACCGCCGCGTGCGCCCTGCCCGAAGACGCCGGGCGTGAGGCGCAGCAACTCGTAAGGGTCGCGCCCGAACTGCGGCAGTTGGCGAATCTCCTGATTGGTGATCGCTTTGCCGATGTTGGCGTTCTCGGTTTCGAGCGGCGGTGCGAGCACGTCCGTCACCGTGATCGTCTCGGACAGGCTGGCCGTTTCGAGCGTGACGTTGATGCCTTCGGTGGCCTCTGCATTGACGACAACGTTTTCGAGCGTCCTTTTGCCGAAGCCCGCCTGCTCGACCGTGAGCGTGTAGCGTCCGGGCGGCAGACCGGAGAAACGATAAAAGCCTTCGTCGCCGGTCGTGGCCTGTTGCGCACGGTTGGTCTCGTTATTGGTGAGCGTGACGGTCGCGCCGACGATGCTGCCGCCCTGCGGGTCTGTGACGGAACCCTGCACGGCGGCTCTGAACTGCGCGTTGGCCGTAGCGACGGCGAGGAACAGGAAGAGTCCGCAACGGAAGATCGTGCGGAGAGAACTGCGCTGTGCTAAACCCATAATTTAATCCTCTCAGGAGACGGGAGTTCACGCGCGCTCGCTGTCCGTCGGCGTTCGACACTTAAGGACGCGGAGGCGTGCGAAGTCGGAATATTGCTTCGGAACATTTAACGGACGCATTAGGGAGTCGGGGGACGACTCGGCAAAGTTGACGTGGCGATGACTGACAAAAACGGGGGAAGCTCGAACGTGTAAGCGCAAAGTAGCACTCGCATGGGAAAAATTCAATGGAATTCTTCGCCCCGCCTTGTTAAGCTAACGCCATCGATCAGACAGTTTTATGTTTACTGATCCGTCGGACGGCGAGAAATCGAGTTTGAGGTCTCACGCCTCCGCCCGTCTTTCACCTCTGTACGGCGCGCGCTTCAATTCTTCCGGCGGCGCAGTAATAAAAGAAGGAGCTTGATTCATGTCTAGACGCAAACTTTTCATCTTGCCGGCGCTGTTGTTGCTGCTGGCGGGGGCGGCCGCGTGTACGAGCGGCGACAGCGGGACGGGCAGCAGCGGCGGCGGCAACGCCGGGAGCGGCGCAGGGACGGCGCGCCGGAAGAAGGGGCCGAACGACAAAATCTTCATCGGCTTTCTGATGGACACACTCAAGGAGGAACGCTGGCAGCGCGACAAGGATTTGGTGGAGAAGCGCGCGCAGGAAATCGGCGCGCAACTCTCCGTGCAGGTGGCGAACGGCGACGACAATTTGCAGATCAAACAGGCCGAGAATTTGCTCTCGCAGAAAGTTGACGTGCTCATCGTCGCGCCGCACAACAGCGAGATCGCGGCAACCATCGTCGAGATGGCGCACAAAGAGGGCGTGCCCGTCATCAGCTACGACCGCTTGATCAAGAACGCCGACGTTGATCTCTACGTCTCGCATCAGGTGGTCAAGATCGGCGAGTTGCAGGCCGACTACATCCTCAAGCGCGCGCCGAAGGGCAATTACGTCATCGTGCAAGGCTCGGCCACGGACAACAACGCGCGCCTGCTGCACGACGGGCAGATGAACATCCTGAAGCCCGCAGTGGATCGCGGCGACATCAAGATCGTCGTGGATCAACCGGCGCGGGAGTGGCTGGCGAGCGAGGCTTTGAACATCGTGGAGAACGCGCTGACGCAGGTCAATAACGAAGTGGTGGCCGTCATCGCCGCCAACGACGGCACGGCGCGCGGCGCAATTCAGGCTCTCGACGGGCAGCGGCTCGCGGGCAAAGTTCTCGTATCCGGTCAGGATGCAGACCTCGCCTCGCTCCAACTCATCGTCGAAGGCAAACAGACGATGACCATCTACAAGCCGATTCAGCCGCTCGCCTACGGCGCGGTTGACGCCGCGATCAAACTCGTGCGCGGCGAAACCCCCCAGACGAACGACACGATAGATAACGGGCGAAAGAAAGTGCCTTCGATGCTCTACGAGCCGCTCGCGCTGGACAAGAACAACATCGGCATCGTCGTCAAAGACGGCTACCAGACGCTCGAAAAAATCTGCGAGAAGATTCCCGCAGGGCAGTGTCCGAAGGTCGAGACGGCGGGCGCTGCCGGTCAGTAAATTGTCCGTCGTGTGAGCAGACAAGCGGCCGCCACGCAAACGCGCCGCGCCCGCTCGAAGTCCCGGTGGCAAAGTCGGGTGCGGTGCGTTCGAGTAACCTCGCGAGGCAGGTGAGAAACATTTGAGGAGGCACGAGTGATGGAAGAAGTCCGCGAGGCGATCAGGAACACCAATTTGAAGTTTGCCGAAATATTCGAGCGCGGCGATGCGGCGGGCATTGCCGCGCTCTACACGCCGGACGCGCGCCTGATGCCGCCCGACGCGCCCTTGATGCGCGGCACAGAGGCGATCACGGCTTTCTGGCAGGGCGCGATGAATCTTGGGATCAAAGCGGCCACGCTCGAAACGATAGAGGTTGAAACGAGCGGCGGCGATCTCGCCACAGAGATCGGGCAGTTCACGCTCAGCATGGACGCGCCGGGCGGCGAACGCGCCGAGCAGAGCGGCAAGTACATCGTGCTCTGGAAACGAGACGGCGGCGTGTGGAAACTGCACGCAGACATCTGGAACGGGAACGCGCCCGCCAGACGCACGTCATGAGAACGGGATGACGACCGAAACGAACAGCAGCGTTGACGGCGCGCCTTTCCTTGAGATGCGCGACATCACGAAGACCTTCCCCGGCGTGCGCGCGCTCGACGGCGTGACCTTCGACCTGCGTGCCGGAGAGTTTCACGCCCTCGTAGGTGAAAACGGCGCGGGCAAGTCCACGCTGATGAAGGTGCTCGGCGGCGTCTATCCTTACCCGGAATACGGCGGCGAGATTCGCATCGAAGGCGCAATCAAACATTTCAGCAGCGTGCGCGATGCGGAGGCCGCCGGCATCGCGGTCATCTATCAGGAACTCTCGCTCGTCAAAGAGATGACCATCGGCGAGAACATCTTTTTGGGGCGCGAGCCGCGGCGCTTCGGCGTCATACGCTGGGACGAACTCTACGCCCGCGCCCGCCGCCTCCTGGACTCCCTGCGCCTCCCGCTCGACCCGCGCACGCCCATCCGCAACTTAGGGATCGGCCAGCAGCAACTCGTCGAAATCGCCAAAGCCCTCTCGCACGAAGCGCGCCTCCTCGTCCTCGACGAGCCGACGGCCGCGCTCACCGATGCGGAAGTCGAAACCCTCTTCCGCATCCTCGACGATCTCAGGCGCGCACGCGGCGTCGGCATGATCTACATCTCGCACAAACTCGACGAGGTGTTTCGCATGAGCGACCGCATCACCGTGCTGCGCGACGGCCGCACGGTCGGGACGAAGCCGGCGAGCGCGCTCGACGAGCGGGGCGTCATCGCGCGCATGGTCGGGCGCGAGGTCGGAGACATTTTCCCCACGCCCGATCACGCGCGGGGCGAGGTGATGTTCGAGGCGCGGGGCATCACGGTCGAAGACCCGCACGTGTCTGGGAAGCGTCTGGTTGACGACGTGAGTTTCTCTGTGCGGCGCGGCGAGGTGTTGGGCGTGGCGGGTTTGATGGGTGCGGGGCGCAGCGATCTCCTGATGGCGATCTTCGGCGCGCACGCGGGGCGCGCGTCGGGCGAGGTGCGCATCGAGGGCAGGCGCATCCAGATCGAGAGTCCGGCGGACGCCATCCGGCACGGTCTCGGCTTCGTCACGGAGGATCGCAAACGCTTCGGCCTCGTCCTCGACCAGACGATCCTGAACAACATGACGCTTGCAGGGCTGGCGCGCATCTCCGGCCGTTTCGTGACCAACGTTGACCGCGAAGCGGCCGAAGGCAATCGCTCGATGAGGGAGTTGCGCGTCAAGGCCAACTCGGTCTTCACCGTGGCGGGCACGCTCTCGGGCGGCAACCAGCAGAAGGTCGTGCTCGCCAAGTGGTTATTGACGAACCCGCGCGTGCTCTTTCTGGACGAGCCGACGCGGGGCATAGATGTCGGCGCGAAGCAGGAAATCTACGCGCAGATCAACGCGCTCGCTAAGTCCGGCCTCGCCATCGTGCTCGTCTCTTCGGAGTTGCCGGAAGTGCTCGGCCTCTCCGACCGCGTGCTCGTCCTGCACGAAGGGCGCGTGACGGGCGAGTTCACGCGCAGCAGCGCGACGCCGGAAAAAGTCATGGCCTGCGCGACCGGCCATGCGCCACATGCCGCGTAAATTTTAGGTTGACGGTTCTCATCGGAGTCTCAAATGAGTGATCAAGCAAATGAGCCGGTAGTTGATCGCCCGCCGGTCAACGCGGACGTTGCGCCTGCGGCGACGGGCGCAGAGTTGACGCGGCAGACGCGCATCGGCAACTTCAAGATTCCGACCGACGCGCTGCGCGCCTACACGATGCTGTTCGCGCTCGTCGCCATCTGGATTTATTTCAACTACGCGACCGACGGGATTTTTCTCGACTCGCGCAACTTCTCGAACCTGATGCGGCAGACGGCCGTGACGGGCGTGCTCGCCGTCGGCATGCTGATGGTGATCGTGACGGGCAACATAGACCTCTCGGTCGGCTCGCTCGTAGGGTTCATCGGCGGCGTGGCCGCCACCGCGCAAGGGGCGAACGGCTGGGGACTCGTGCCGACGGTTGCGGCGGCGATCATCGTCGGCCTCGGCGTGGCGCAGGCGCAGGGCGCGCTCGTCGCCTATGCGAACATCCCGGCCTTCATCGTCACGCTCGGCGGGTTGCTGGCGTGGCGCGGCGTCGTGCTCGGCATGACGCGGGGCGAAACGATCCCGATCACGCTGCCGGGCTTCAAGGCCATCGGGCAGCAGTTCGTGACGCGCCCCGTGGGGCTTGCGCTCGCGCTTCTGGCCGTCGCCGCCATCGTGTGGATGAACGTCAGGCGTCACCGCGCGCGCGAGCGTTACGGGCTGGGGCGGTCGAGCGTGTTGAATCTCGCGCTTCGCATCGTGCTGCCGTCGCTCGTCGTGGTGCTGTTCATCCTGCGCATGAACGCTTACGAAGGGATGCCGATCCCGGTCATCATTTTGATCGTCGTCGCGCTCTTTGGCGCGTTCCTCACGCAGAACACGACGTTCGGCCGCTATCTCTACGCCATCGGCGGCAACCCGGACGCGGCGCGGCTCTCCGGCATCAACGTGCGCAATCACATCTGGGCGGTCTTCTGCATCATGGGCGTGCTGGCGGGCGTCGCCTCGCTCATCTACACGGCGCGCGTCGGGAGCGCGTCGCCGGACGCGGGGAACCTGCTCGAACTCGACGCCATCGCGGCGTGCGTCATCGGCGGGACGAGTTTGATGGGCGGGCGCGGGACGGTCTTCGGCGCGTGCCTCGGCGCGCTCTTTATGGCGAGCCTCGACAACGGCATGTCGCTTTTGAACGTGCAGCCTTATTCGCAGTACATCATCAAGGGCGCGATCCTCGTCACGGCCGTCGGCCTCGACATGCTCGGACGCAAGCAGGGGTAAAATATGGAAGTGACGAGTGGCGAGTTAACTTCTTCTTCGCGCCTTTGCGCCTTTGCGTGAGTTGTCCTCTTTCTCAAAGAGAAATCTCACGCAAAGGCGCAAAGGCGCAAGGGAAGAAGGGATGAGGGCAGTTGACGAACAATTAACCGGAAGAGACACACGATGAAAGCTAAACTTGTGCGGGACGCATCTATGTGGTGCGTTCTTTTTGTTTTGGCGTGGGCATTGGGCGGCGAGGCGCGGGCGCAACAGGCGGGCAGCAACCTTGCGCCGGGAGCGCCGGGCGCGGAGGCAAGGTGGCCGAGCGCGGGCAAGCAGGGCGTAGGCACGTCGAACACGCTCGAATCGAAGGTGTGGTTCACACTGCGCGCCGGCGTTATGACTGAGGTCTATTACCCGACCGTGGACGTAGCGAACTCGCAGGAGTTGCAGTTCGTCGTCGTCTCCGCGGGCGGGCGCGTCAAGACGGAAGCGGCAGACGCGACGCACCGCATCGAGGTTGTTGACCCGCGCGCGCTGTCGTTTCGTCAAACAAACACTGCGAAGAGCGGCGCATGGACGATCACTAAAACTTACACGACCGACCCCGCACGCCACACCGTCCTCGTCGATGTGCAGTTCAAGAGCCGCGCGCCGGCCGCGCTCTATGTCTATTACGATCCGTCTCTGCACAATAGCGGCCTCCACGATTCGGCGTGGACGCAAGGGGATGCGCTCGTCGCTTCGGATGCCGGTGAAACTTCCGCGCTGTTGTCGAGCACGGGTTTCAGCGAGATGACGAACGGCTATCTCGGCACGAGCGACGGCCTCACGCAGTTGCGTCGCGCGCGCGGGCGCATCACGGAGCAGTACGCGCGCGCGGCGGACGGGAACGTAGTGCAGGTGGGGCGCGTGCATGCTGGGCAGCCGTTCACCCTCGCGCTCGGTTTCGGGCAGGGGGCGGAAGAGGCTCTGGGTAACGCGCGTGCGTCGCTGGCAAGAGGTTTCCCGCGCGTGCGCGCCGATTACGAGCGAGGGTGGCACGAGTATCTCGCGTCGCTCAGGCGCGTCGAGGCAAAGTACCAGCCGCAGTTCGACATGGCGGCGATGATCCTCAGAGCGCACGAGGACAAGACCTATCGCGGGGCGAACATCGCTTCGCTCTCCGTGCCGTGGGGCGGCGGCGCGACGGCCAACGAGCCGAACGTCGGCGGCTATCATCTGGTGTGGTCGCGCGATCTCTATCAGGTGGCGACCGCGCTCCACGCGCTCGGCGATAAAGCGGGCGCGGATCGCGCTCTGAATTACCTGTTCAAAGTTCAGCAGAAGACGGACGGCAGTTTCCCGCAAAACTCCTGGCTCGACGGGCGGCCGTTCTGGGGTTCGCTGCAACTGGACGAAGTCGCTTACCCGCTCATTCTCGCTTACACCCTGGGGCGCACGGATAACGAGACGTGGATGAAGCACGTGCGCCCGGCCGCAGACTTCCTCGTGCGCACGGGGCCGCGCACGCCGCAGGAGCGCTGGGAGGAGAAGGGCGGCTATTCGCCTTCGACCATCGCTGCGGAGATCGCCGGACTCGTCTGCGCCGCAGAGATCGCGCGGCGCAACGACGCGGGAGCCTCGGCCGCGATCTATCTGGCGGCGGCCGACGAGTGGGCGCGCAACGTCGAACGCTGGACGGCGACCTCGACCGGCATGCACGGCGACGGCACCTACTACATACGCATCGCGCACACGGACGACGACCCGAACGACGCCGACCTCATGAACGCAGGGAACGGCGGCGCGGATTACGACGAACGCGAATACGTGGACGCGGGCTTTCTCGAACTCGTGCGCCTCGGCATACGCCGCGCCGACGATCCTTTGATCGCGCGGTCGCTCGCGGTGGTGGACAAGGTGATCAAAGTCGAGACGCCGAACGGTGCGGCGTGGTATCGCTACAACCACGACGGCTATGGCGAGATGGACGACGGACGCCCCTGGAATTTCGACGGCAAGTACACGGGCAAGGGGCGTCTGTGGGCTTTGCTCTCCGGCGAGCGCGGGCAATACGAACTCGCGCGCGGCGAGCGCGCGGCGGCGCGCATGCGTCTCGATCATATGCTCGGGTTCGCGAACGAGGGCTTGATGCTGCCCGAACAAATCTGGGACAGGCGCGAATCACCGAATGCGGAGTTCGCGTTTGGTGAGGGCACGGGTTCGGCGACGCCGCTCGCGTGGACGATGGCGCAGTTCATACGCCTCGCCTCGAACCTCTCGGAGGGGCGCAACCTTGAGACGCCCGACATCGTGGCGGCGCGCTACACGACGAAGTTCATCCCGGCGGATGCGGGCGGCGCGGCGAGCGGCGACGCAGAAGAGGTGCGGCCGCCCGTGGAGGCGGGCACGATGTTGAAGCTGGGCGGCGCGGTCGAAGCGGGCGCGCGCGTCTATGCGTGGGCGAACGGCGAGGCGCGCGAGTTGAAGGTCAATCAGCGGGGCGCGTTTGAGTTTGACGTGCGCGTGCCCGAAGGAGACTCGACGGTGGCTATCGGCATCCACAAATCGAACGGCGCGACGGCCTTTCGACGCATCACGCTCAGCGGGCTGTCGAAGGAAAATTTGCGCGCGCACGAAGCGGCCGGAGAGCCTCATTCGCCCGCGCTCGCGGAGCGGCTGCGTAAGGCCGAGCGCTCGCCCATCGTGGAAGACGAACAGGTGACGTTTGTGTATCGCGGCAAGGCAAAGCGCGTGGAGGTGGTGGGGGATTTCACGAGTTGGAGTCCGCGTCGCCTGGTGCTTCGCGAACTGGCGGGGACGGACGTGAAATACCTGACCATGAAATTCGCGCGCGACGCGCGGGTCGAATACAAGCTCATCGCCGACGGCGAGTGGGTGAATGATCCTTTGAGCGACAGCAAACTGGACAATGGCGTCGGCGGCTTCAACAACTTCTTCACGATGCCCGCCTACCGGCCTTCCGCGCTCGCGGATGCGAAGTGGACTTTGCGCGGCACGGTTGAGCAGTTGGACGCACCGGCCGCCGCGCTCGAAGGAGGGAAGCGCAAGCTTCAAATTTACCTGCCGCCGTCGTATGCGCGCGGCGGTGCGGCGCGCTATCCCGTTTTGTACTTGCAGGACGGCTCGGAGTACCTGACGCGCGCACGCGCGCCCTTCATCGCCGATCAGTTGATCGCCGAGGGGCGCATCGCGCCCTTCATCATCGTCTTCGTTGACCCGTTGGATCGCTTCAAAGAGTACTGGGCGAACGACAAATTCGCAGACTTCATGGCAAAGGAACTCGTGCCGTTTGTTGACGCGCGCTTCCGCACGCGCGCCGAGCGCGGCGGGCGCGCGCTGATGGGCGCGAGCCTCGGCGGCGTCATCTCGGTCTGGACGGCCGTCAAGCACCCGGACGTGTTTGCGCGCGTGGCCGGACAGTCAACGGCCTTCCAGATTGACGACGAGCGCGTGGTGACGGCGCTCGCCGCTCTGGAGCCGTTGCGGGAAGCGCGGCCGCTGAAGTTTTATTTCGACGTGGGACTGTTGGAACCGATCTGGAAAGTGAACCGCCGCGTGCGCGTGTTGCTCGCGGGCAAGGGCTACCCGGTCGCCTACGCGGAGACGGCCGCCGGGCACAACTGGACGAACTGGCGCGACCAACTGGCGCAGGCCTTCGTGCGCGTGTGGAATGATTGAAGGCGCCGGCACGATAGCCGACGCGAGGGGCGGAAAATATCTGCGCGCAGCGGGAGATTTCGCGCGCGCCCTTCGCGGCTGAACGGGCGCGTTTAAAAATGGTTCATCTCCGTCGCCCGGTGCGGCGCGAGATGTGTCGACAAAGAAAGAGGCCGCCAGTGCCCTCGCTGCACTGGCGGCCTCTTCTTTTCGCACAGCGCTTTTCAGCGCCGGCGAAAGGCTAAGGGAGTGGCGGTTATTGCTTCTGCGGCGTCGCCGCGCCTCCCGTGTCTGTGTTGCGCTGCTTGGCCGTCGTCGCATCGGACTTCATCGTGCGCGTGGCCTCATCAGCGACAGTGCCGGTGCCGGGCAAAGCTTCCACGTTGACGAAGAAGCTGAAGCCGCCTTGTTCCTGCACGCCGAGGAGGAACTGCACGTCGATGGTGCTGCCCGGCGCAAGACCGCCGCCCGGCAAGACCACCGTGAGCGAGGAGTTCAGGCCGCCGCCGTTCGGTTGTGTTGGCGCTTCAAGCGTCAGACCATTGACCGTGACCACGGTGTTGCCCGCCGAGTTTGTGACCACGCCCGTCGAACTGAGGACGCGCAGGTCAGACTGTCCGGGCGTCCGGTTGTTGAGCGTCGTCAGGTCAACGATGCGGAAGCGGAGCCGCGTCACGGGCACGCCGAGCGTGTTCTTGAAGCGGCGTTGGATGGAGAGCGTGCCGAAGGCCGCGTTCGTCGGGTTCGCACCGAAGGAGCTGCGAACGCGATTGGGAGGCGCGTCTTTAGACACCATCGGGTCGATCAGCGACGACTTGATGACGGCGTTGCGCTGGATGGGAGAAGCCAGGTTCTCCGTTCCCGGTGCGCCGAGGATCGGCGTCAGGTTGTTGCCGACGGACACCGCAGGCGTCGTCGAGACGAGGATGAAGTCCGCCCCGTTGTCGTTCGTGTCCTTCGGTAAGCCGGTCGTCAGGTTGCGTGCGAAGCTGTACTCGGAGGTGCTGCCGCCCGCCGTCGGGAGGGTTGAGCCTTCGCGAAGCAGTTCGCAGTTGCCGATTGTGTTCGTGCCGAAGCCGACCGCATCGCGGCGCGTGGCGGTAGAGAAGCTGGCCGGCGTCGCCGTGTTGAACAGGGCGAGGTTGCGGTCGTTTTCAATATCGTTGGTCACGAGCAGGGTTTGGTCGGGGGCAGCCGTCGTCGTGAGACTGTAGGCCGAACCCGCGATGAGATAGTGGCCGCGCGCCGGGAGCATCGTGCCCACCGGGATGACCGCCACCACGATGGGTGTGACGTTGCAGTCCACGCCGCTCTTCACGAGGGCGTAGTTGCCGATGTTAATGGTGGCGTCGGTGTTGTTGTACAACTCGACGAAGTCGTCGTTCGCGCCGGCGGGGCCACTCGTGCGCACCTCGGAGATGAGCACCGTGCCCGGCGGGTTAGCCGCCGTGATCGTGCCCGTCCCGATGCCCGCGCCGTTGATTGTCCCGTTCACCGGGGCGCTCAACGTGACGGTAAAGGTCTCGTCCGATTCGCTCGAATCGCCGTCGGAGAGGATGGGCACGGAGATGGTCTGGAACGTATCGCCCGCGGCGAAGTTGAGCGTGCCGGACGTCGAGGTGTAATCCGTGCCCGCGATGGCCGTGCCGTCGGCGGTCTGGAAGTTGACCGAGACGGGCACGGTGTAAGCGTTCGACAAGACCACGGAGAACGGCATCGGCGCTGAACCGGAAGTCGGTTCGGGCGCGCTGGCGTTGTTGATGGTGATCGTCGGCTGCGGGATGACCGGCGTGATGGTGAAGCCATCCGGGTCTGACCCATCCGGATCGGTCGTGTTCACACTCGTGAAGTTGGAACCGGAGACCGTGCCCCGATTCTTGATTTGCGTGACGTTGGACGGGAGCGGGTTGTTGACCGTCACGGAGAAGGTGATCGTGACGGACTTGCCCGCGCCGAGCGTGCCGATAGAGATCGGGAAGTTGGCGACCGACGGCGTGACGACAGGCTCTTTCGCCGCGCTGGCTTGAGACTGTTCAGCGTCCGTCTTGCCGGTTGATTTCTGCCCGTTCGGCAGCACGGCGTTAACGGCGGCTTGCTGTGCCGGTTGCGCCTGCGGCATCAAGATGAACGGTGCGCTGGTGATGTCGTTAGCCTTCGTCGCTGCTGCCGTCGCTGCGGCAGCGTTCGCGTTCGCCTTGGCCGTCGCGGCCGCCGCGAGGTTCGCGGCGTGGGCGACGAGGTCGGGAGGCGCGATGGGCGCGGTCGAAGCCGTGCAGCCGGACGAGCCGACGAAGGAGCCGGTGGCGGTGACTACTCCGACGTTGCGCGCGGCGAGGAACGTCTGAACGCTGGCGGCAGACTGCGCCCCGGCGCCCATCCCCTCGATGCTATAGGTGCCCGCGTCGTTGGTCACGCGGAATCCCTGACCACTCCCGCCGGTGGCGGTGTTCGGCGAGGTGTTGGCGGCGTTGAGGTCGAGACACATCGAGTTGGTCGAGGTGAGCGCGTTGCGCGCCCTGAACACCTGCCCGGCCGCATTCAGTTGCGTCAGGGTGTTGCCCAGAACCGTCGCATTAATGGTGGCCGAGTTGCCCGCGCCGGTCACGGGGCCGCTCAGGTTGCTGATGTCCAGCGTGTCGCCGATGCCGCTGGTGTTGTTGCTCGTGGCGATGTTGTTCTGAATCAGGGAGTTGACGGCGATGTCGCCGCCGCTGTTGTCGGCGGCCACGTTCGTTTCCAATTCGATGGCCGAACCGCTGTCGCCGCCGCCCTGGCCGACCGCGTTGATATTACCCACCTGATTGTTGCTGATGGTGAGATTGTTGTTGAGGTTGTCGCTGCCGTTGACGGAAGTAAACGACGTGTAGATGCCGTGCAGGAAGAAGTTCTGGACGCTGTTGTTCTTGATCGAGACGACGTGCCCGCCGTGGTTGCCCGCCGACGCTTCGGCCGCAGCCATGATGCCGCGCCGCTGGCTGACGAAGCCCGGATTGGTCAGGGTATTGTTCTGGATCGTGCCGTTCAACTTCGCGCCGGTCGAACTGCCGGCCGCGCCGCCCGCCGCGAGAACCTGTAGCACGCCGCTGTTGGCCGAAAGCCGCGCGAGGTTGGTGAAGGTGTTGCCGTCGGCCGCGTTCGCCCCGCCGATGGTGAAGTTGAATGTTCCGCCGCCCGCCATCGCGAGGATCAGCGTGTTGTTGCCGTCGCCGCCCGTCGCGTCCGCGTCGTGGAAGTTGTTCCTCTGGACGATGGCGTTCAGGACGCCCGCGCCGTCGTGATTGATCTGCACCGCGTCCTGATCGATCAGGGTGAACTCGCTGTTGGTGACGGTGACCGTGCCGTTGCTGCCGTTCGTATCCACGTCGAAGAGGAAACCGTCTGCGCCCGTGGCCGAAGTGGTGAAGACGCACCTGTCGACGGTGAAACCGCCGGGGGCGTTGGCCGTGGTGTTGGCGACCGAGACGCCGTTCGTCGTCGCGGTGTTCCACGTTTCGATGCGGCTGTTGTGGTTGATGGCGTTGAAGCCGAGGATGTTGTTCGCCCTCCAGCCGTTGCCGCCGAGATTTTGCAACAACATCGCCGAGAGCGTGATGTTCGCGCCGTCGGTGCTGTTGACGGCGTTCGAGACGCAATTGCCCGGACACCCGCCCGCGCCGGTGGGGCCAAACGCCGTGTTCGTGATGTTCATCTGGCGCAGGGTGACGTTCGAGGCGTTAATCAACGACACGGAATGACCCGTCGTGCGGTTGATCGTGCCGCCGGAGCCGTCGCGGTCGAAGAAGCCGCCGGTCTGCGAGCCATCGCCGCTGACCGTGAAAGTGCCGCTCGTGCCGTTGAGGATGATGCCGTTCACGGCGCTGTTGGACGCGCCGTTGTTGACCGTCACGCTGCGGAAGGTGACGCCGCTGCCGCCGATGGTCGTGGGCGTCTGGATGTTGACGCCCGTGCCGGTGGTGGTGGTGACGGTGTTCAGGATGCTCGTGTTGTTCTGCGTCGCGTTGATCGTCCCGCCGCCCGTCGCCGTGAAGGCGGCGTTCGCGCCGGTGCTGAGATTCAGGCCGCCGGTGAAGTTGACCGTCGTGCCCAAGCTGTTGAGCACGAGGACGCCGTTCGAGGTGCTGCTGATCGCGCCGCCGAAGGCCACCGTGCCGCCGATCTTGTTGTCGATGTTGACGGGGCGCGCGGCCGCCGTGCTGATCGTGCCGTTGTAGGTGATGCTGGCGGGGCCGTTGTTGACGCGGAAGGCGTCGCCCGCCGCGCCGGAGATCGCGCCGCCGTTCATCGTCAGCGTGCCGAACACGTTCGTCAGGAGGATGCCGTTGCCGCTGTTGCCGCTGTTCGTCGAAGAGACGGAACTAAATGTCGCGTTGAAGTTGACGCCGTTGGCGTTGATGGCCGGAGCGGCCTGCCCGGCGCTGCCCGTCGAACTGATCGTGCCGGTGGTGACGCTGATCGTGACGCCGCTACCCGCGGCGACGAGACCCGAGCCGTTCGAGGTCGTGATGCCGAGCGATGCGAAGCTGAGCGCCGTCATAGGGTTCGTGCCAGCCCAGTTGACGCCCGCGCCGCCAGCGGTCGTCTTCGTCACGGTCGTCGCGGCGAAGCTGATCGCCTGGCCGGTCGCGGGACTCTGAATCTCTATCGGGTTGTTGTTGCTCGTGAGGGTGGCCGCGCCCGTGACGGTCGTGTTGCCGCCGCCCGTGGCGTGCAGGAAAGCGTTGCCGCTGCCGCCGGAGACGGAGAGCGTGCCGAAGGTGCGCACGTTCGCGCCCGAGTTGTTCTGGAGGCTGATGCCGTCCGTGCCGCCCGTGCAGGAGGTGTTGCCGAAGTCCGCGCTCAGGGTCGAGCCGGAGACGAGGATACACTGCGTCGGGTTGCCGAAGATGGTCGTGCCGGGCGTCGAGAGCGAGCCGCCGATTGACGAGAGGGAGATGCCCTGCGCGGGGCTGGAAGATGAAGAGATGCTGAGGAACGTCGCGGCGAGCGTGCCGTTCGAGAGGCTGAGCGCTCGCCCCGTTCCGTTGATGGTTGTGGCGCTGACGGTCAGCGTGCCGAAGTTCGTGCCCGCGATATCCGAGTCGGAGGCGTTGGCAAGCGTGACGCCGCGAATCGTGTTCGCACCGGCGACGCCCGTCGAATTGAGCGTGACGGTGTTGGAACCGGCGGGTGCCGCGCTGTTGATGGCCGGGGCTGTGCCGGCACCCGGCAAGGCATCGCTATAAGGCTGCACGGTGAAGCCGCTGGCGGTGGTGAGATCGACGCCTTGCCCCATCAACTGCTGGTTGTTCAGAAGCACGACGGGGCCGACGTAGGATGTGCCGTTGCCCGTGTAGATGAAGATGATGTCGCCGACTTCGTCCGCGGCGGTCGAATTGAATTCGGCGATGCTGTTGAAGGGGTTGGTGAGACGCCCGTCGCGTCCCGCTGCCGCATTGGAGTTGTTGATGAACCAGATGACGGCGGAGCCGGGCGTGCTCGTGCCGTTGCCGACGTTGAGCGTGACGGTGGTGGTGTCGGTCTTGTTCGTCGTCGTGTTGGTGACGGTGTAGGTGAACGTGTCCGTGCCGGTGAAACCGGGCGCGGGATTGTAGCTGAACGAACCGTCGGAGTTGATGGTCACGTTGCCGTTCTGCGTGCTGGTCGTGCCGCCGGAAGCGGTGATGCCGGTGTTGTTGCCGTTGTCGGGGTTGAAGTCGTTGGCGAGCAAGCCCTGCGCGGCGTTCGGCTGGATGCGCACGTTGCCGATGACGTTGAAGGTGTCGGGGTTGGCGAGGGGCGTGGCCTGGATCGAACCGGGGACGAGCGTCGTGTTCGAGTCAATCGTGTCGCTGAAGAGGACGCCGAGAGCGTCGGTCGAGCCGCCGTTGCTGATCGTGACCGTGTAGTTGATCGTGTTGGTCGGCCCGACGGGCTGCATGGCGGTGCGGTTGTCCGTCTTCGTCGCCGTGATGCCGACGGCCGATGTCGTTACCGGCTGCTCTTTTTGCTGACGCGGCGCGGCGTTGGCCGGAGCGGACGGTTGTTTCGCCGTGCTCTTTGATTTCGATTGAATTGTCTGTGATCTGGTTGTCGCAGCGAATCCGATGGGAGTTAGTGGAGCCACCAGCATGATGCAGGTGAGAAGACTGGCAAGGAAGGCTCTGGAATTGCTCAAGCTGGTTGTGGGGGTCAAACTCTTCATAACTCTCCTTAGATGTTTTTTTATTTCAACATTCGCGAGGGCGGCATGCGGAAATGGCTCGGGGTTAGGGGTCAATTTGTGTTGGAGCGACGATGTGCAAGCCGTTTATTGCAGTTTAGATTATTAATTGGTCGTGCGGTCTATCAGAGAATTGCATGCGCAGATGTCGGGTAGAGAAACGGTCTTAACTAGTGGCGTCTCGTAGGAAAACGCCGGAGACACGGCGTGGGCGCACTTTGCCGCAGGAAACTTTATACCACGATCCCGTGTGGACTGACCACCCCTGAAGGCGAACGGCTAGTGGGTCATTTTAAATAGAGAGCCTCAATCATGATTAAACAGCAATACCCAATAAGGATTAAATAGCAACACTCATGCCATGCACGCTGCCGATCTCCTACGGCCTCTTTCCTGCGCAGATAGAGACTTTGCTTTCCGGCCGGAGGCGGCAGGTGTCCACTGGAGAGGATAGATTTCAATAGCGTGTGTCTACTCCTGTTGAATCCTACTCGCTATTCAACTTTGACAATGACCCTCTACCGGCGAACCTTTGTGAAAGCGACGGGCGACCCGCCCCATGACCGCTGGCCGATGCCGCCCGCCGCTCACTCAAAGTCTCTGACAAAGCATTTCACCGCCGGAACTTTAAAACAATTTCAAGCTACTCCGTGTCTCCGTCTTAAGTCCGTGGCGGGAAGACGCCTTGAAGCGCAATGCAGAAATTGAAGGTCAGGTAAGGCATCATGTTGTTGTGGGGCTGGTCGCCGCCGGCCGGTGTCAGCGCCTGCGATGCCATCGTCGTATTCGGGTTCGCGTTGACGTACATGGAATTGCCGGCGGCCAGATACATATTCACCGGGGTGAAAAACGAGCCGTCGTCCTCAACCGCCCGCAGCGTGTGGCTATGCGCGGGTATTTCGGATTCGAGCAGCGTGACGGTCTCCGCGCCGCCGGTCTCGCCAAGGTCGTGGAGCGACAGTCCCGGCCCCTGACCGGGATGCATCGGCGCTCTGCCCTGAAGGTCTGGCAGTGCGAAAGTAGATTTGCCATCGCCCCCGTAGGTCGTGCCAAGGAGCGAAAATAGGGCAGTGTTCTGCGAGAGCGGCAGTAACTGCCCGGCACAGAAAGCCCAGCCCTTGGGCGCGAAGCTAAAGGGGAAGATTCTGATTTCAGCGACAAATGGGTCTGCCATATTATTCTCCTTATGTGGGACTCGGGAAGAGCCCGAACAGCGAAATGATGAAATCAACGCACAGGTAGGGCTGGAAGTTGGTGTGCGGCTGGCTGCCCCCGACCGGCCCGATTGACTGGGCCGACATGTTCGTCATGTTGGCGGGGGAGTTGAAGTAAGCCTGCGCCGTGGACACGGCCGGAACCCCGTTGCCCGGGTCTTGGGTGGATGCCGAACCCGATGAACACAGCAGCGGATGCGCGTGAGCCGGAATCTGGTTGACGGTTAAAGTGATCTCCTCCGCCCCGCCCGTCTCGGCCAGGATAAAGCCGTTGCCCTGATGAATCGGGAGCCGTCCACGCAGATCGGGCAGCGCGAAAGTCGATTCACCGTCGCCGCCGTAAGTCGTGCCGATCAGTTGAAACAAGGTTTCGTTTTCGGAGATAGGGAGCAGTTGACCCTCGCAAAACATCCAGCCTGCGGGAGCGAAATTACCCGCAAACATTCTAATTTCACCGACGTATGGTTGTGCCATAGATATATCTCCTTAGTTCGGGCTGGGGAAAATGCCCTGCAGAGCGATGCAGAACGACAGGGTCAGGAAAGGCTGCATATTGAGGTGCGCTTGACTGCCGCCGGTGTTGGTCACGGAGTTCGCGCCCATTGCCGCTAACGCACTCGGCGGCCCGTACATGTTGGCGGCCGCTTTACCGAGCACCGCATTGGGCGGATTATTCTGTCCGCTCCCGGTGTTGGCGTTGAGCAGATGTGTGTGCAGTGGCATCTCTGACAGCGTGATCGTGTGTGCTTGCTCGCCGCCCCTTTCGCCGAGGGTGTGGCCGCTGCCGGAGTGGATGGGGGTGCGTCCGCGCAGGTCGGGCAGGGCGAAGTTGACACGACCATCGCCGCCGTAAGTCGTGCCGAGCAATGAAAAGAGCGGCTGGTTCTGGTTGATAGGCAGGAGTTGTCCGTTGCACAAAGCCCACCCCTTCGGCGCGAAAACGAAGGACATAAT
>DASVPS010000193.1:0-1527 GCA_036389555.1 Pyrinomonadaceae bacterium | reverse complement strand
TGTGTAAGCTCCGCGACCATGAGGCGAGTATAACAAAGCGCGTGCGCCATTTCCCGCCGCGCCGGCGCATGCCGTTTTCTGCTCGCGCGCAGGTGCCGTTTCCGCGCGCGCGCTCGCGTTGCGGTCTGCTCGCGCGGGATGCCTTGCGCGTTCGCGCGCGAAACCTTTAATCTTTAGCGAGAGGAAATTTAACTGAACCGATGACCGAAACTACAAGGGGACAAGGCGCGACCGACGAGATCGCGCGCAAGGCCGGACGACTTTTGTTCGTCGGCCTGCCGGGAACGCGCCTGGATAAACGCCTGCGCGAGATGTTGCGCGAGATACAACCGGGCGGCGTCATCCTGTTCGGGCGCAACGTCGAATCGGCGGAACAGGTCGCGCTGCTGAACGCGCAGATTCGCGACGCGCTCGGCGGGCGCGTCATCATCGGCGTGGATCAGGAGGGCGGACTCGTAGATCGCTTCCGCGACATCTGCGAGCCGATGCCTTCGGCCAAAGCCGTGCGCCTCGCCGGTCGCACCGAACTCGCGCGCAAATTCGGCGAACTCTCGGCGCGCGCCCTGCGCCTGCTCGGCTTCAACATGAACTTCGCGCCTGTCGTCGATCTCAAGGGCGGCAACGAGGAGAACGGATTGCGTGGCCGCACGTTCGGCGAGACGCCGGGGGAAGTCGCCCGTCTCGCGGGCGCATACCTCGACGGCTTGCAGGCGCACCGCATCGTCGGCTGCGGCAAACACTTCCCCGGTCTCGGCGGCTCGCAGGTTGACTCGCACCGACGCCTGCCCGTCGTCACGCATTCGTGGCCGGAGATTCTCGAACACGACCTCGTGCCCTTCCTCGACCTGATGTTTCACCGCCCCGGCGAGCGACTCCATTCGGTGATGGTGAGCCACGCCGCGTTCCCGGAAGTGTCGGAATTTTTGCAGGCATGGTTTCGCCGCACGGCTGAACTGCCGTCGCTCGAAGACTTCTCGCAAATCCCGGCCACGATCAGCAACAACGTCGTGATGCGGATGCTGCGCACAGCCTTTAAGTATGACGGCCTCGTCATCACGGACGACATGGAGATGGGCGCGGTCGTGCAGACGCTCTCGGTGGCCGAGGCGAGTTTGCGCGCCATCGAGGCGGGGTCGGACATGATCCTCATCTGCGAGCAGGAGGCGAACTTCAAGGCCGCGCGCGATCTCATCTGCCGCGCGGTCGCAGAAGAGCGGATCAGCGTCGAAGTCCTGGACAAGGCGAACCGCCGCATAGACCGCGTGCTCGACATCGCGGGCGGTTACGAACACTTCGACGCCGACGAGTTCAACGCCGTCTCGCGCCAGTTCGCCGAACTCAAACGCGCCCTCCAAGCCGCCGAAAACGACGAGGAATACGCCCCCATCTACGGCACGCCCGAAGACCGCGAACGCCGCTCGTCGAATTTCTAAATCGAAGTAAAAAGCCGTAAATCGTGAATCGTAAATCGTGAATAGAGGAAGAAAGTAAATCGTGAATCGTAAATCGTGAATAGAAAGAACCCCC
>DASVPS010000192.1:0-2380 GCA_036389555.1 Pyrinomonadaceae bacterium | reverse complement strand
TCGTTCTTCCGGCGCGGCACGCCGCCTTACGACAAGAGCGCGCCCAAACTCGTTCCGCAGATCGTCGTCGCGGGCGAGCACTATAACCGCATGATGCGTATGCTTCAGGCGGGCGAGCGTGTTCGCATGAACGTCAACCTCGACGTGCAGTTTCAAGATCAGGACTTGATGGGCTACAACACCATCGCGGAAATTCCGGGTTCGGATTTGAAGGACGAAGTGGTGATGCTGGGCGGCCACATGGACTCCTGGCACGGCGGCACGGGCGCGACGGACAACGCCGCCGGTTGCGCCGTCGCCATGGAAGCCGCGCGCATCCTGCAAACGCTCGGACTCAAACCGCGCCGCACGATTCGCGTCGCCCTCTGGAGCGGCGAGGAGCAAGGCTTGCTCGGCTCGCGCGCTTACGTCAAAGAGCACTTCGGCGAGATCGTCACGCCGACGCCGCAACCCACGCCTCCCGGCGCGGGCGAAGGCCAACCCACCGCGCGCCCCACTCCGCCGCCGCAAGGCAAGTTGGTGACGAAGCCGGAGTATGACAAGTTCGCGGGCTACTTCAACCTCGACAACGGGACGGGCAAAATCCGCGGCGTCTACCTGCAAGGCAACGAGGCCGTCCGCCCGCTCTTCCGCTCGTGGCTCATGCCCTTTCGCGACCTGGGCGCGCAGACGCTCTCCATCTCCAACACGGGCGGCACAGACCATCTAGCCTTCGACGCCATCGGCCTGCCCGGCTTCCAGTTCATACAGGACGAGGTGGAATACGACACGCGCACGCACCACTCCAATCAGGATGTCTTCGACCGCATTCAGGCCGACGACATGAAACAGGCCGCCACCGTCATGGCCGCCTTCGTTTACCAGACCGCCATGCGCGACGAGAAACTCCCGCGCAAACCCGCGCCGCCGAGGTAAGAGGGAAGGTTAAGGAGTAAAGGGAAAGAGAAAGGGTAAGACCGAGAGCCTGAGTGCTCACCGTCTTACCCTTTCCCTTTACCCCCTGCCCTTTTACCGTTCTTACTTCTTCACCGTCAGATGATCCGTCAAATAGCGGCGCAACTTGTCGCGGTTGGCTTTGCGGTATTCGGCGTAGTCCTGCGCGATGCCTTCGTCGGCGCGCGCGAAGAGGATGTAGGCTTCGAGCAAGCCCTCGGCGTTGAGCTTGACGAGAGAGGCGAGCGAGTCGTCGAGCGCCTTCACCTTGCCCGACTGCAACTCTCTGGCGGCGGCTTCGGCCACGCCGCGCAGGGCTTCGGCCTCTTCCCGCAGGCTGTGGCGGTAGGCCGCCTCCCTGGGAAACTCTTTCGCGAAGCGACCCTTGACCCACGCCTCATGCGTCGCCTCATAGATCGCCCAGTTGGACGCGCCGCCCTGACCCGCGGGCGCTTCCGCGTTGACGTTCGCCCCGGCCTTTTCGGCCTCGCGCTTCGCCTCCGCGGGCGACTCGATGCGCGGGTGGCCGAGTTGGACTTCGTTGGCCTGCGCCCACTGGATCAGCCCCACCCACGCGCTCCGGTTGTACGGCTCGCCGATGATCGCTTCGACGGCCTTGGCGTGCGACTCCGCCATCTTGCCCTGCTTCAGGAGAGCGTCGCTCCAGTAGCGGTGCGCCGTCTCGCGTTCGGGGTCGATGGCGACGGCGCGCGCGTACCACTCGGTCATCTTCGGCCAGTCCTTCTGCAGGAAGTAAACGTCGCCGATGTAGAGCGCGGCCTCGTAGAGTTTCGGCTCCAGAGCGAGCGCGCGCTCGTAGGCGGCGAGCGCCTTGTCGTACTGGCGGCTGGCGAAAAACGTCTCGCCCTCCCGCATCGCCTTGTTGACTTCGGCGCGGGGGGAGAAGGCGTCGTCCTCGCCGCCGTCCGGCGCTATCTTGCCTATGAGCGACTGCGCGACAACGACGTTGTAACCGAGTTCGACCTGGCGCAGGAGGATGGCGCGGGCGCGGAAGCGCATGGCTTTGCGCGCGGCCGCGTCCGGCAGCGTGTACGACTTCGTGATGAGCGCGAAGGCGAGGTGTTGGAGCACCGCCCCATCGGCGGGGTTCGCCTCCGCCGCCTGCTCGAGAAGCGGCAACGCTTCGAGGTGTTTGCCTTCGGCGAAGAGTTCGAGCGCGCGGGCGCGGGCTGTGGCAGCGGCCGCGCCTCCGCCGCCTTCGGGCTTCGCCTGCGCGGCCACGCGCGCGGGCTGGCAGAGCAGCAGGAAGAGGCAGCAGCAGAAGATGCCGCGGCATGCGGCGAGTTGCGGGCGCGTCCGGCGGGCGCGGGCGGCGCTAATTCGGCGGGCGGCGTTCATCAGGCGAGTGCTCCTTCGTCGCGAATAGTTCGTTCGGTTGAATCGGCCGGGGGAGTGTGTGCGAAGTCTAAGGTCGGCCGCGCCGGGT
>DASVPS010000191.1:0-6070 GCA_036389555.1 Pyrinomonadaceae bacterium | reverse complement strand
AACGTGACTTACGTGGCATGGAAACTAACGGGCACCATGCCCGCGGGCACTTCCGGGAGCGTCACCTTCACCGTGCGAATCAGGTAAGACCTGATGCCGTAAATCGTGAATCGTAAATCGTGAATAGAAGAAACCCGATTCTTTCTATTCACGATTTACGATTCACGATTTACGTCTTTTCTCTATTCACGATTTACGATTCACGATTTACGGCTTTTCCTGTGTTAGATTAACGCCACGCATGGCGAATGATGATTCAAGGCGTTTAAGTGAATTGACGGTGGGCGATGCCAAGCGCATCGTCGTGTACGGCGTGGCGCTCGTGCTGGCGGTGGGGCTGTTCGTACTGCTCGTCGGGCAGGTGCTCGTGGCGCTCCTGCTCGGCCTCGTGGCGGGCGCGTTCCTGCTGCCGGTGCAGGAATGGCTGGAGCGTCATCTGCGCGCGCGTTCCGGGAGCGCGCTGATCACGATTGCGCTGATCGTCGTGCCGCTCGTCCTGCTCGCCGGTTACACCTGGCACGAGTTGTCCGGCTACTCGACGAACATCTCGCAGCAGGAGCGCACCAAGATCAGCGACGCCATCAGCGGCGCGCTCGAACGCTACATCCCCGTCAGCCGCGCGGGCACGCGCGCCACGCTCGAAGCCGCCTTCACCGAAGGACTCACGCGCTCGGCGGCGGCGATTCAGGATTTGCGCAGCCGCGCCGCGCTCATCCTCGCCTCGCTCGCCGTCTTCCTGTTCACGGTCTTTTACGTGCTCACGCACCGCACGCACATCTCCAACTACATCAAGGTGCGCGTGCCCGGCAACTACATAGAGCTTTACGAGCGGCTCGCCGAAAACGTCGGCGGCGCGTTGCGCGGCGCGCTGCAAGCCGTCTTCATAGATCAGTTTCTGAAGGCCGTCGTCATCTTTGTGCTCAACCTCGTCTTCGGCATCCCGCTCGCGCTCGTTTTGTCAATCGTCACTTTCCTGACGGGCTTCTTCCCGCTGCTCGGCGAATGGGCGATCTACGTGCCCGTCAGCGTCTACCTGCTCGTCTTCCGCAACGACCCCGTCGGCGCGGCTGTCTATCTCGTCGTCGGCATCTTGATGACGATTGGCTCGTCTCTGCTCCTGCGCCCGCGCGTGGCGGCGAGCGGCGCGGGGCGCTTCAACTTCTACTGGATGTTTCTCGCGCTCATCGCGGGCGTCTACACCTTCGGCATCCCCGGCATCGTCCTCGGCCCGGCCATCATCGGCTTCGTCAAGGCCATCTCCGACACGCTCGTCGGCCGGGTGCGTTACGAAACTTCACTGCTCAAGGAAGAGAAAGTGCAACAGGCGGAGCAACAGCAGGAGGAGGAGCAACTCAAGCGACGACTGGCAGGGTAGAAAATTTCGGATGCGGAATGCGGAATGCGGATTGAAAAGCACAAAGTGAGTGGCTTTCAATCCGCATTCCGCATTCCGCAATTATTTCTGTAGTGTGCCGAGTTGCTGGAACATGCTCATGAAGTCGAAGTTGTTCCACGCCTCGACGATCTTGCCGTCGCGGACGCGCACGATGGCAATGCCGGTGATGTCCATCGGCCTCTGCGTTGCAGCGAATCCGAGGCCGTCGCCCGCGTGCGTGGCGCGCACCGTGCAGCGCGCCGCCACCTTATCGCCTTCCGCCAACATGTCTTCGACGACGACTTCGATGTTCGGGAACGCGCCGCGAAAATTGCGGAAGAAGGGTTTGAATCCAGACGGGCCACGCAGAGGTGCGCCCGTCTCGTCGGCCAATCCGTAGGCCACGCCATCCTCCGCGAACATCTCGTCAATCGCCTCTTCGCGCCCCTTGTTCCACACCTCTTCAAACCAGCGGCGCATGAAAGCCTTGAGGTCTTCTGATTGTTCGGACATAAGCTCGACTCCTTTTTTCAAATCACCCCGGCGGCCAATTGAGCGGCCGCCCACCGATGACGTGAAGGTGCAGGTGAAAAACCGACTGACCCGCGCCCGCGCCCGTGTTGATGACGGTGCGATAACCCGTCTCCGACAAGCCCTCCGCGTTGGCGACGCGCGCAGCGACGCGCAAGAGGTGGCCGAGCACGCCCTCATCGCGCCCTGTGGCGTCGTCGAGCGAGTCCATGTGCTCGCGCGGGATGACGAGCGCATGGACGGGCGCTTGCGGATTGATGTCGCGAAACGCCAACGCGCGCTCATCCTGAAAAATTATATCGGCGGTAATTTCACCCGCGACGACCTGGCAAAAGATGCAATCCGGTTCGCCCATGTGAGTGCCTCAATTTACTGCTTCCGCATCCACGGAAGCGCCGGTGTGACTTCCCTTCAAACAGACCCACAGCCATAAAACGGCGTAGAAGGAAGTCGAGTAAAAGATGAGATTGAACGGAAACGCGAACCCGACCAAGCGGTAGTAATCCGGCTCGCTCAATATCATGCTCAATACCATAATGACGACCGTCACGAGCGCCTCGGCGATCATTCCGGGAATGGCGATAAAGTCGCCGCCCGACCCGGAAAACAGTTGAGAGAGCGACATCAAGATCACCGCGCTGGCGACGGATCGGCTCGCTAATCTCAGGCGGCTCATCGCAGAAACTCACAAATCATAGAACACCCACTTCCGCGATGGGCGGCAGGCTGGCCGTGACCGAATCGCGCAGGCGTTCGATCTGCGCGCCGACGTGGCGCAGTTTGTCTTCGATCTTTTCGTAGCCGCGGTCGATGTGATAGACGCGCTCGATGAGCGTCTCGCCTTCGGCGACGAGTCCGGCGAGGACGAGCGAGGCGGAGGCGCGCAAGTCAGACGCCTGCACGCGCGCGCCCGCGAGCCGCGCCGCGCCTTCGACGATGGCCGTGCGCCCGTCAATCGAGATGTGCGCGCCCATGCGCTGCATCTCAGAGGCGTGCATGAAGCGATTCTCAAAGATCGTCTCGGTGATGCGAGAGCGCCCCGTGGCCTGCGTCATCAAGGCCATGTACTGCGCCTGCATGTCGGTGGGAAAGAGCGGGTGCGGCTCGGTCGTGATGTCCGACCCACGCAACCCTTGCGGGGAACGTCTAACGTGCAGCGTGCTCTGGTTGACCTCTTCGATCTCGACGCCCACCTCGCGCAGTTTGGCGATGACGGTGGTGGAGTGTTCCGGCATGCAATCTTTCAACTCCAATTCGCCGTTCGTGATTGCGGCGGCGACGATGAACGTGCCCGTCTCGATGCGGTCGGGGATGATGGTGTGCTCGGCCGCGCCGAGCGTCTCGACGCCCTCAATCGTGATCTGCGGCGTGCCCGCGCCGCGCACGCGCGCGCCCATGCGGTTCAACAGTTCGGCGAGGTCTGCCACTTCCGGTTCGCAGGCGGCGTTGTTGAGCGTCGTTGTGCCGGAGGCGAGCGTGGCGGCCATCAACAAATTCTCCGTGCCCGTGACGGTCACTTTGTCGAAGTTGACCGTCGCGCCGAGAAGGCGACCGCCGCGCGGCGCGCGCGCCACGACGTAGCCGGCTTCGAGCGACACTTCCGCGCCGAGTTGTTTCAAACTCTCCAGGTGCAGATCAATCGGGCGCGAGCCGATGGCGCAGCCGCCCGGCAGAGAAACTTTCGCCTTGCCGAAACGCGCGAGCAAGGGGCCGAGCACGAGCACCGAAGCGCGCATCGTCTTGACGAGATCGTAGGGCGCTTCAAATAGCTCTATGTGGGCGGCGGTAATTTTGTGCGTGCGTAGTTCGGGCGTCAAAACATGCGCGCCGAGGTCTTCCAGCAAGCGTCTCTGCGTGATGATGTCGCGGACGTAAGGGACGTTGTGCAGCGTCACGCTCTCGCCCGTTAAAAGCGCGGCGGCCATACACGGAAGGGCGGAATTCTTCGCCCCGCTCACGTTGATGCGGCCGCGCAATGCCTGCCCGCCGATGATGCGAAATTTATCCATAAAATTATTGTTTTCAGAGGTCAGAGGTTAGAGGTCAGAGGTCAGCGAAGACAGTTTTTGTTTTAACTGACCTCTAACCTCTAACCTCTGACCTCTGCTTTTCAGCGGATTCTAACACGGCGGCCGGACGGCGACTAGATGGCGGCCTGAAGTTCCGCAGGCTCGTCGGCGATACGCCGTCGCAGAACGACGATGCGCGGGATGCCTTGCAGGTCGCGTCGGATGTCTACGAGCGTCCAGATGTTTTCGTCTACGAGACTTGCGACCGCTTCGTGCTGGTTGTAACCGATCTCGCAGAGGAGATGGCCGCCCGCGTCCAGAAAGCGCGGGGCTTCCCTGATGAGGCGGCGGATGATGGAGAAGCCGTCGCCGCCCGGCGTCAGTGCGAGGCGCGGTTCGTGCTCGCGCACTTCGCGTTGCAGGTGCGGGATTTCGCTTTCCGCGATGTAGGGCGGGTTGGACGTGATCAGGTTGAAGGTCTGTGCGCGCACTCCGTCGAGCGCGTCGAAGCAATCAGAGACGAGCAGCGTGAGGCGCTCTGCGACGGCGTGGCGTGCGGCGTTGCGTGCGGCCACGTCGAGCGCGACGGTCGAGATGTCGAGACCGCAGGCGCGGGCGTCCGTGCGTTCGTGGAGCAGCGCGACGGGGATGCATCCCGAACCCGTGCCGACATCGCAGACGTGCGGCGCTTGCGTCGCGCGCAAAAGTTCGAGCGCGACTTCAACGAGCAGTTCAGTTTCGGGGCGCGGGATGAGCACGGCCGGGTTGACTTCAAAATCGAGGCCGTAAAACTCCTGCCGCCCCGTGATGTATTGCACGGGTTCGCCCGCCGCGCGCCGGCTTATGCGCTCGCGAAAGAGCGCGCGGGCGGACGGGTCAAGTTCATCTTCGGAATGCGCGATGAGGAAGGCGTGGTCGCGCGCGAGCGTGTGCGCGAGAAGGGCGCGGGCGTCCGGCCGTGCGTCGGCGATGCCGGCGGCGTGCAAGACGGCGGAGGCTTCCGTCAAAGCTTCTCTGATCTTCATGGCACGTTGCGGTTGCTCGCTCATCTCGTTTGTGCTGTATAATACTCCGCACATCAAGCAAGATGACAATCTAACGAAGGGCGCGCGCCGGCTTAAGAGTCGCAAAAGGTCTATTCGCCGTGCGAGCGGCCGAGGTCGCGCTTTCGCGCTCGAACTGAGGGGAGGTTGAAGATGAGAGAATCGGAGTTTCACATCAAGGGCATGCACTGCGAGTCGTGCGCGGTGGACATCAAGGAGACGTTGGAGACGACCGCGGGTGTCTTTCGCGCGGATGTGACCTACGGCGGCAAGACCGCCAACGTCGCTTACGATGATGCGGTCGTGCAGGAAAAAACGCTCATCAAGAAGATTCAGGATTTGGGTTACGACGCGACTACGGGAGACGGGTCGCAATCGTCGGAAGCCACAGCATAAAAAGTGTAAAGGGGAATCTACATGGAAGAGAAAAACGAGCAGGCGGTTGATGACCGCGGGACGAGCGAGGCGGGCGGCCGCGAGATTTTGAAGCGGCTGCGCGACGCGGGGTTCGAGTCGGACGACGAGCGTTTGGCCGTCGCGCTCGGCCGCCCCGTCGAAGTGGTGCAGGGCTGGATGACGGGCAGCGCGGACGAACCCGTCGATGACGACATCGTGATGAAAGCGCGCGGCATCGCCAAAGAGCGCGGCATCGAATTGTAATGATCCCGCGAGTGGCGGGCGACCAACTCGGTCGAATACTAAATAATGCTCGCAAGCTATTTACGGCTCGCGAGCATTATTACTTTACAACTTTTTGTTTCCACGCTTCTCTGCGGATTGGCTGCTCCAAACGTCAGGCTTGTGGAGGCGGCACGGGGGCAATTATTCGGATCGGTTGGTAATCGCTACAATTCTCAGCCTAAAAACTAATGCACCCATTTTCGTCAGCGGTGAATGAGTGCAGATTGCTTTCAGCATCCACATATTCAACGATGGTGCCGGGTTGTAATTGACCACACCCACCGACACACGTTTCTTCGCAGGCTGACGTTAAGACGACACAAACAATCACCAGGCTCAAAGTATATATCTTTAGCCTGTTCATTTCGCGCCTCTTTCCTCAATCAATTGCAACAACCGATTTATCGTTTGCTCGTTCAGGAGAATATCGA
>DASVPS010000190.1:0-7702 GCA_036389555.1 Pyrinomonadaceae bacterium | reverse complement strand
GTGATCGCGGGCGTCGGCGGCGTGCTCGTCTTCCTGCCGCAGATTCTCCTGCTCTTCTTCTTCATCTCGCTTCTGGAAGACAGCGGCTACATGGCGCGCGCCGCATTCCTGTTGGACAGGTTGATGCGCGGCGTCGGACTGCACGGGAAAGCTTTCATGCCGCTCCTGAGCAGTTTCGCGTGCGCCATTCCGGGCATCATGGCGACGCGCACGATTGAGAACCCGAAGGATCGTCTGGCGACGATCCTGATCGCGCCCTTTATGAGTTGCTCGGCGCGGCTGCCGGTCTACACGCTGATGATCGCGGCCTTCTTCTCCAGACAGGAAAAACTGTTCGGCGTGCTGTCGGTGGGCGTCGTCATCATCATGGCGATGTACCTGCTCGGCGTCGCGGTGGCGGTCGCGGTCGCGTGGGTTTTGAAGCACACGATACTGAAGTCGCCGCCGCCGCCGCTCGTACTGGAGTTGCCGCCCTACCGGATGCCGAACCCCTTCAACGTGCTGCAGACGATCCGCGCGCGCTCCTGGATGTTCGTGCGCCGCGCGGGCACGGTCATCCTCGCCATCTCGATTTTGCTCTGGGCGCTCGTCACCTTCCCGCGCGTGAATGCTACGGCGGGTCGCGCCGACAGCGACGCAGCGACGACAAACGCGACGGCAAACGCACCGGGCGAAGGCGCGACGACGGCCGCGCGCGAAGAGACTGTGCAGCCGGCCGCCGGCGCATCGAACGTGGCGGAGGCGGTGGACGGCGACGAGGGCGAGCAGATTCGGCAGAGTTATGCGGGGCGGCTCGGTCGTCTGATCGAACCGGCCATCGCGCCGCTCGGCTTCGACTGGAAGATGGGCATCGGCCTCATCGCCTCGTTCGCCGCGCGCGAGACGCTCGTCTCGACTTTGAGCATCGTCTATAACGTCGGCAAGGATGCGACGGAAGAATCGAGTTCGCTGATCGAGGCGGTGCGGAATGCGCGGCGCGCGGACGGCAGCCCGGCGTGGACGCCGCTCGTGGCGGTTTCGATGATGGTCTTTTTCGTGCTGGCCTGCCAGTGCATGTCAACCATCGCCATCGTGCGGCGCGAGACGAATTCCTGGCGGTGGCCGCTCTTCATGGTGAGCTACATGCTCGTGCTGGCTTATGTCGCCTCGTTCATCACGTATCAGGGCGGGCGGCTGTTGGGGTTTAGTTAGACGTATGTTTCAGGACTGGCAAACGGTCGCGGTGTGTTTGATCATTCTGGCCGCGCTCGCCTACGTGGGGCGGCGCGGTTGGGCGCGCGCTCGCTCATTCCGCGCGGGCGGGAAGGGGCAGACCTCTTCGTGCGCGACCGGCTGCGGCAGTTGCGGCGACGAGCGGCCGGCGGCCACAACTGCGAATCAGCAAAACGTTCTCGTGCAGATCACGAATGCCGGGAGCGCATCCGCGCGACGGCGCACGCCGTAAGATCGCGTCTACGACTACACGAAGAAAAAGCCGACGGAGTTAAATCTCACGTCGGCTTTTCTCTCTTCTGTGGAGATGACACTGGCCTGGCGGCGCGTCCTTCCGCCGACTCTACTTTTTGCTTCCTTGCGCTGCGCGCCGTTTGCCGGTCTGACGCAAACGCTAAAGCGTGAAGTTGAAATTGATGAAGCCGGAGACGCGCACGGGCTGACCGTTGACGACCGTCGGGCGAAACTTCCAGCGGCGCGCGGCATCTATCGCCGCCCCGCGCAACAGTTCCGGCCCATCCGTGCGCTCGACCTTCGCGACCGCGCCCTTCTCATCCAACATCAGGAAGACTGTGACGCGGCCGGTGACACGCGCGGCGCGCGCCGTCGGCGGATAGGTCGGAGCCGGTTTATCCGTCGCCTTCGGCAACAGCGATCCGACTTCGAGCGGCTTGCCGTCCGTCAAGCCGCCGGGCGTGGCAGTTTGAGAGTTGGCCTGAGTAGTCGTCGTTGTCGTGTTGCCGCTTTGCGTCGTGCCCGTCGGCGCGTTCCTTCCGGCCGTGGACGCATTGGCCGGAACTGCCGGCGCAGTGTTCGCAGGGGTCGGGGAGGGTTGTGCGACGGGCTGGCTTGCGCCGACCGGCGTTGAAGCCGCCTGCGTGCGCGGAGCCAGAGGGGCGGTCGTTCCGTTGCTCGCCACGCGCCGATCCGCGCCGATCAGACGTTGTCGCGCGTCCGTCACTTCCGCCTGCCAGCGCCCGCGCTCATCATCCTTGCGCGCCAGGCGTAGGCGCACGCCCGCCGCCTCTTCGAGCAGAGCCGTCGCATCCATGTTGCGCGCGTTCTCATCGCGCAATTGTCGCCCTTGCGCGAAGACACGCTCAAGGAGCGTCCGCAGGCGATCCAGATCGCCCGCAGCCTCCGCCGGCAACTCCTCGTCGGCCACGTTCAGACCGAACACGCGATAGCGTTCGAGACGCGCGCGCACGCCGCCCAGCAGTTGTCCGGCCAGCACGAAGTAAGCGCGCGCCGCGCTCTCGCCGCCCGACGCGCGCGCGGCAAATGCGGTATTCAACAAATTCTCGGCGTAACTGTAATCGGCCTGATCGATGTAGATGCCGGCGAGCAGCACGAGCGTGATCTCGCGCACCGACGGGTCAACGCCCGCCGTGCGTTGCAGCGCTTCGAGTTCGCTGCGCGCGGCGGGAAGATTGCCCGCCGCCGCCAGCGCGCGTGCGCGCGTGATCCGTCGCTGGATGCCGTCTGCGTCCAGTTCGCTCGCGGGAGTCTGGGCGCGCAAGACCGCTGCGAGGGCGACGATGATGAGTAGAGCGAAACTGATTTTAAAGAGGTGCGGCGTAGAACGTATGAGACGACTTCCCTTCACTATGACAACTCCATAAATGTGAAAGCGAGCGTTGACGCTCGCTTGAAGGATGATCTTTGATCAGCGCGAATATTATCGCCCTTCGACGCGAATCGATCAACTCCGCCGCGCCGGTTTTCTCCGCACAGGCGTCGTGGGCTGGCGCTTCGGCGTCCGCGTCGCACCGCCGCCATCGCGCACTCTGCCCGGCCGTGTGGCCGGACTGACGGCGGCCGGGGCGAGGCTCTCGGAAATCCGCACGCGATAGGCGCGCGCGTCGCGCTTGATGGCCTCTTCGTCGAGCGTCAACAGGCGACGGTCGCGCATCACCACGCGCCCCTCTATGACGACGGTTCTCACGTCTGTTGACTTCGTGGCGTAAACCAGATGCGAGTAGATGTTGTACATCGGCGTCTGGTGCGGCGCGTCCATGTCAACGACGATGAGGTCGGCGCGTTTGCCACGTTCGAGCGATCCCGTCTCGCGTTCGAGGTGCAGAGCGCGCGCGCCGCGAATCGTCGCCATCTCCAACACTTCGCGCGCAGACACCACGCGCGGATCGTTCGTCGTCAACTTGTGCAGCTTCGCCGCCGTGTCCATCTCCTCCCACATGCTCAAATCGTTGTTCGACGCCGCGCCGTCCGTCCCTAAGCCCAGACTCAAGTCCGCCCTGAGCATCTCCGGCACGCGCGCCACGCCCGACGCCAGTTTCATGTTCGACTGCGGATTATGCACCGCGCCGACGCCCAGACGCTTCAACAACTCGATCTCTTCCGTCGTCAGGTGAACCGTGTGCGCGGCGATGACGCGGTCATACAAAAAGCCTATGCGCGCCAGATAAGCGACGGGCGAAGCATTGTGGTCGCGCGTCACGTCTTCAACCTCTTTGCGCGTCTCGGCGACGTGGATCACGACGGTCGCGCGCAGGCGATTCGAGAGATCGCGCACGGCCTTGAGGTGCTCTTCCGAGACGGTGTAAGGCGCGTGGGGCGCAATCGCGGGCGTGATGAGCGCGTGCCCGCGCCACTTCTCTATGAACTTCTCCGTGTAGGCCATCGCCTCCGCGAAGGTCTTGTTGTCCGCCACCGGAAAATCTATCACCGTCTCGCCGAGCACGCCGCGCACGCCCGCCTTCGCCGTCTCGTCGGCGATGGCATCCTCGAAGTAATACATGTCGCAGTAGGTCGTGGTGCCGCCGCGAATCATCTCTGCGAGGCCGAGCCGCGTGCCGACGCGCACGAAGTCCTCCGTCACGTTCTTCGCTTCGGCCGGGAAGATGTATTTCGTGAGCCATTCGTTCAGGTCGAGATCGTCGGCAAGCCCGCGAAACAACGTCATCGGCACGTGCGTGTGGCCGTTGATGAGGCCGGGCATCACAACGCGCCCGCGCGCCTCAATCGTCTCGCGCCCCGCGAAATCCCTATCAACGTCGGCGCGCCGCCCCACCGTCACGATGCGCCCTCGATGCACGGCCACCGCGCCGTCTTCGATCACGCTGCCGCGCCCGTCCATCGTCACCACCGTGCCGCCGCGCACGACCAGATCGAGCGCGCGCGGGGCAAAGGCCTCGACGTTCGCCGCCGGTGCGAAGACGCAAGCGCACAGAAGAAGAATTACCGACACTCGCCGCCACAAAGTTCTGGATAGTTTCATCACGCCGTTTACGTCAATCCTTATTAACTTCGACATCAAAGCAATCAGCCTGCCTGAGAAATTTTATTCGACGGTCTTAACTTTCTTCGCCGGTCTCATCGAGAAAATCCGCCTCGAAGGGGCGCGGCAAAAGAAAGGCCATTTGCAGCGTCTCGGTGTCGCCGCGCAAATTGGCGAGCACGACGGGAATGTCGCCGCAAAATTCCCAGATGATCTGCCTGCACGCACCGCACGGCGGCGTGAGGCGTTCCGTGTCGGCCACGACCGCGATGCGTTTGAATTTGCGCGCGCCCTCTGAGAGCGCCTTCCAGATCGTCACGCGCTCGGCGCACATGGTCAACTCGTAAGCCGCGCTCTCGATGTTGCAGCCCGTGTAAATCGTCCCGTCTTCGGCTTCGAGCGCCGCGCCGACACAGAACTTCGAGAACTGCGCCAGCGCACAATCGCGCGCGCCCGTCGCCGCCTCGATAATCGCTTCATCAACTCCTGTTGTAGTCAAACCCTTGTGTACTCCTCTTCCTCACTCAATTACCGACCCCGGCGTTGCTGCTGCTACTGCTGCTGCGACGACGCTGCTGCTCATCGGCCAGACGCTCGCGAATCTTCCCGCTGAGCAGGCCGATGCTTACCATGTTGTGCCCGCCTTCGGGGATGATCACGTCCGCGCAACGCTTCGACGGCTCGACGAACTGCATGTGCATCGGGCGGACGGTGGCGAGGTATTGTTCGATGACGGAATCAACCGTGCGGCCGCGCTCGGCGATGTCGCGGCGCAGGCGGCGGATGAAGCGTATGTCGTCGGGCGTGTCCACGAACACCTTGATGTCCATCTCTTCGAGCAGACGCTGCTCGTTGAAGATGAGGATGCCTTCGATGATCGTGATCAACTTCGGCTCCATCCTGAGCGTCTCTTTGCGCCGCCGGTGGTTCTTGAAATCGTACATCGGGAGTTCGACCGCCTGCCCTGCCTTCAGCGCGCGAACGTGATCCACCAACAGATCGTTGTCGAGCGCGTCCGGGTGGTCGAAGTTCACCTGCTGCCGGTAATCGAGCGGCATCCGGTCGAGGTCGCGATAATAAGAGTCTTGCTGTATGAACGCCACTTCGTTCGCGCTCACCGATTGCAAAATCTTGTTCGCCACGGTCGTCTTTCCCGATCCCGTGCCCCCGCAAATTCCGATAATCATTCGGTCGCTTCGCTCCTCGTGAATCGTGAATCGTAAATCGTGAATAGATAAAAAACTGTCTTCTTCTATTCACGATTTACGATTCACGATTCACGATAATTTCGGGATTGTCCGTCGCAGCAATTCCGTAAAGGTGGCGCGCACCTGTTCGCCGGTCTCAATCACTTCGGCATGGTCAATCGGGCGGTCGAGGACGCCCGCCGCCATGTTCGTGATGCACGAGATGCCGAGCACTTTGACGCCCATGTGGCGCGCGATGATGGCTTCGGGCACGGTGCTCATGCCGACGGCGTCCGCGCCGAGCGCGCGCAGCATTCTTATCTCGGCGGGCGTCTCGTAACTGGGGCCGGTCAGGGCTGCGTAGATGCCGCGCTTGAGTTCGATCTTCATCGCCTGCGCTTCGCAGATGACGGCCTCTTGAAATTCGCGGTCGTACACTTCGGACATGTCCGGGAAACGCGCGCCGAAGCGCGCATCGTTCGCGCCGCGCAACGGGTTCACGCCCATCAGGTTCAGGTGGTCGCTAATCAGCATCAGCGCGCCCTGCTTGAACGAGTTGTTCAACCCGCCCGCCGCATTGGTCAGGATGAGCACTTTGACGCCGAGCAGTCCGAGTACGCGGACGGGAAACGTCACCTCGTCGAGCGCGTAGCCTTCGTAAAAGTGAAACCGCCCCTGCTGCACGACGACCGGCACGCCCGCCACACGACCGACGACCAGACGCCCCGCATGCCCCTCCACGGTCGAACGCGCGAAGCCCGGAATATCTTCGTAAGGAATCCCGACCGCATCTTCCAAATCGTCGGCGAACGCGCCGAGGCCGCTGCCGAGCACCAGCCCGACGCGCGCCTCGTCCCAGCCACGCGCGCGAATCGTCCGCGCCGCGTGTTCGGCGCGCTCATACAATGTGTCCGTGCTCGAAGTTTCCATATCTTTATTAATGAGCAGTGAGCGGTGAGCAGTAAGCAGTCAGAGAACAGTTTTAACTGCTCACTGCTTACTGCTCACTGCTCACTTTTCCTTCTGGTACGGGATGCCCAACGCGCGCGGCGCGCGTGAGAGGCCGATGAAGCCCGCGAGAACGACAATCGTCAGAACGTAGGGCACGATGCTGATGAACTGGACTGGGATTTCTTCGCCCCAGGGTTTGAAGACGCCCTGCATCTGGATCGAGACGGCCTCGGTGAAACCGAACAGCAGGCACGCGAGCATCGTCTGCATGGGTCGCCACTTGCCGAAGATGAGCGCGGCGAGCGCGATGAAGCCGCGCCCCGATGTCATGTTGCGCGTAAAGAGCGACGACTGGCCGATGGACAGATATGCGCCGCCGATAGCCGCAAGCGCGCCCGACAACAGCACCGCCGAATAGCGCACGCCGTTTACATTCACGCCCGCCGCGTCCGCCGCCTCCGGGTTTTCCCCGACCGCGCGCAAGCGCAGGCCGAACGACGTGCGATAGAGCACGTACCACGTCACGCCCACGAGCAGGAGCGCGAGCACGACCGGCGTCCACGGGATCAAATCATCTTTGGGAATCTGCGGCGTCGAACCGGAAGAGAGAAACAGCGCGCCGCTCAGCATCGCCGGCACGCCCGTCATCAGGATGTTGATCGCCGTGCCGCTCACCACCTGATCTGCGTTGAAGCGGATGCACGCGACGGCGTGAATGGCGGCGACGAGCGTGCCCGCCGCGATTCCGGCCAGCAGGCCGATCCACGGGCTGCCCGTGTAATGCGTCACGGCCGCAGCCGTGAACGCGCCCGCCAGCATCAATCCTTCGAGCGCGATGTTGATGATGCCCGCGCGCTCCGAAAACAGCCCGCCGAGCGCCGCCAGCAAAAGAGGCGTCGCCAGTCGAATCGTCGAAAAGATCAGCGCCAGTGTGAAGATGTCTCGCATAAGCAATCGATAGAATCAATGGGCGGCGAGCCGCCAGCCGGTTTTCGCTCCTCAGCCGGTCTTCACCCCTTCCGGCCGAACGCTTCCTTTAAACCTTCGATCTCTTCAGCAGACCGAATCTGCCGAACGGGCCGCGAAACGCCGCCTCGGCCGCCACAAAGAGAAT
>DASVPS010000189.1:0-30371 GCA_036389555.1 Pyrinomonadaceae bacterium | reverse complement strand
AAACCATCCGTCAACAGCACGATGCTCGGCGTGCGGTTGGCCGCCTCGGAACGGCGGCTCAGTTCCCCGGCGCGCACGAGCGCGTCGCGGATGGCCTTACCCGTGTGCGTGCGCGTGCCCTCCGCACGGAGTTCGTTGACCGTCGAGATCAGGTCGCGCACGTCCGTCTCGTCTTCTATACGCACGGTCGGGTGGGAGTGTGTGTCGCTATCGAAAGAATAGATCGTCACGGTGTCGCCCTGGCGCGTGTTACGCACAAAGCCCTGCACCGCGCTCTTGACCGAGTCGAAAATATCCTTCGTCCCGCCGCCGCCGCGCATTGATTGCGAGGTGTCCACGACGAGAATCCAATCCACCGCGCCTGAGCGCGGGTCGCGCGGTGGTGCCACCTGAGACAAGACCACGGCACCAGCCCACACCAGCGCCAACATGCTCAGGAGAAAGTTCAACGGTCGGCTCTGCCGGCGACTACAAGGCTTATCGCTTTTCATCGGTTTATTCGTATGATGCCTGTGTTAATCCGCGTCAAACGGACGATCCGGTGAGGGCGGCACCTACTAGGTTACGGCGCGAACTTTTTAAGCGAGTTCAAATGGAAACGGAGATGCGTCGAATTGCCGGGGAAGTGCTTCGTGAAAGTAGCACCTGACGCTGACAAAGTGTATTGCAGCGAAAGATTATTCTCCCCCTGAAACTATTGTCAAGATATAATTGCCGTTTACCGCCCCGGAGAACACCTTTGCGCGGCAGGTGGCATCTAAAACTTGACGTTCATCTCATGCGAAACGTATCATGTCGGATTGACAGGTGACCCAAATTCGCACCTGTCGCGAGGAAGGAAAATATGAAAGACGGAATTCATCCCAAATATAACGAAATCAAAGTCGTCTGCGCCTGCGGCGAGAATTTCACCACGCGCTCGACCCGCAAGGACGACCTGCACGTGGAAATCTGCTCGGCGTGCCACCCGTTCTTCACGGGCAAACAGAAACTCGTGGACACCGCCGGCCGCGTCGACCGCTTCAACAAACGCTACGGCAAAAAGACCGAAACCGCGGCGAGCGGACAGTAACAGACGAACACGCCCGCACGCTTTCAACTGCGGGCGCTAACAGTGTAGATGAACCACACCACCACACCCGGCCAGTCTTAGCGACCTGAAACCTGACGCCGACGCTTGTCAAGCGCGGCGGTCGTCCCCGCGCATCCAGTAAGCCCGATGCCGCAAGCGACCTCCGAACCTGATGCGTCGGCGTTGTTGTATCAACCTGCTGCCAACCCCCAGAGAGCAAAACAGACGTGAGCGCAAACGAAAAAGATTTGATCGTCGGCGGCCAGGCGGTCGTCGAAGGCGTGATGATGCGAACGCCGAACGCCTACGCCGTCGCCGTCAGGCGCGCGGACGGCGAGATCGTGTTCACGGGCGCAGCCTTGCCCAAGTGGAGCGACAAGCATCGCATCCTGCGCCTGCCCGTCCTGCGCGGCGCGGCGGTGCTCGTGCAATCGATGGCGCTCGGCATCAAGGCTCTCAACTACTCTGCGAGCGAAGCCTTCGCCGACGCGGAGGAGAAAGAGGTGGCGGTCGCGCTGACCCCTGCGGTTGTCGAGGGCGAAGGCGACTTCGCGGGGATCACGGGCGGCGTGCCCGGCCTCATCCCCATCCCGACCGAGCGGCGCGCCGAAGACGAGATGAAGCGCGGCGCGAACGCCTCCGTCATCGGCTCGATCATCTTCGCGCTCTTCTTCAACGTCATGCTCTTCATCGTCGCGCCGCTCGTGTTGACGAACGCGCTCTTCATCGCCGCCGGTTGGGCGACCGTGCCCGCCGCTGTCGGCGTAGATCAAACGACGCAAACTCAGACCGTCTCTAACCCCGCGGGCGAGGCAGCAGCGACGAATCCGACGGCGACTAATGATCGCGCCTGGTACGAGCGCGCGTGGGGGAGCGTCAGCGGCTACCTGCATCCGGTGCGGCCTTCGGTGGCGTTCAACCTGGTGGACGGCGTGCTGCGCATGACGTTCTTCCTGATCATGATCTTCACCTTCTCTTTGTTGAAGGACATCCGTCGCGTCTTCGAGTATCACGGCGCGGAGCACAAGACGGTCTTCACGTGGGAAGCGGGCTTGCCGCTGACGGTCGAAAACGCGCGTGTGCAACCGCGCCAGCACCCGCGCTGCGGGACGAGTTTTCTGATGGTCGTGATGCTCGTCTCCATCGTGCTCTTCTCCATCGTCAAGTTCGACTCGCTCGGCCTGAACCTGCTCACGCGCATCGCGCTCATGCCGCTCGTCGCCGGTCTCTCCTACGAGATCATCCGGCTCTCGGCCAAGCGCGAAGGCAGCCTCGTCTTCAAGTTGATGACGCTGCCCGGCCTCTGGCTGCAAAACATCACGACGAAAGAGCCGGACGACAAACAACTCGAAGTCGCCCTCTACGCGCTCAAGGAATCGCTCAAACTCGAACCGCGGCCGCAGGAAGCTGCCATGACGCCGCTCTCATAAAGAATTATGTTAGAGAAACTCGAACAGATCGAAGCACGCTACGAAACGTTGTCGGAAGAACTTTACTCGCCGGAACTGCTGGCCGATCAGGCGGCCTACGGGAAAGCCGCCAAGCAGCATCGCAGTCTCGGCGACATAGTCAAACGTTATCGCGAATGGAAGACGCTCAAAGAAGAACTAGCGGGCGCGCGCGAAATGTTTGATATGAACGCAGACGACGAGGAGATGCGCGAACTGGCGCGCGTCGAAGTTGAGACGCTGCAAGAACAGTTGGAGAAGACCGAGGAAGAGTTGCGCCTGCTGCTCTTGCCGACCGACCCCAACGACGAGAAGAACGTTATCCTCGAAATCCGCGCGGGCACGGGCGGCGACGAGGCTTCGCTCTTTGCCGCAGAGATGTTGCGCATGTACGGCCGCTACGCCGAGCGTCAGGGCTGGCGCATGGAAATTCTGGGCACGTCCGAGTCCGGCATCGGCGGCTACAAGGAAGCCACCGCGCTCATCGAGGGCGACAAGGTCTATTCAAAGTTGAAGCACGAATCGGGCGTGCATCGCGTCCAACGCGTGCCGCAGACGGAGACGAGCGGGCGCATCCACACCTCCGCGATCACGGTGGCGGTGTTGCCCGAAGCCGAAGAAGTTGACGTGAAGATCGACGCAAAGGATTTGCGCATCGACACCTTCTGCTCTTCGGGGCCGGGCGGGCAAAGCGTCAACACGACTTACTCGGCCGTGCGCATCACGCACCTGCCGACGAACACCGTCGTCTCCATGCAGGACGAGAAATCGCAGATCAAGAACCGCGAGAAGGCGATGCGCGTTCTGCGCGCGCGCCTGCAGGAGCAGGAGGAGCAAAAGCAGCACGAACTGCTCGCCTCGGAACGCCGCTCGCAGGTCGGCTCCGGCGACCGCTCCGAAAAAATTCGCACCTACAACTTCAAAGAGAATCGCGTCTCAGACCACCGCATCGGCCTCACCGTACACCAACTTCATCTCGTCATGGAAGGCCAACTCGACGAGATCATCAACGCCCTCGTCGCGCACTTCCAAGCCGAGAAACTGAGGGCCGAGACGGTCGCAGCATAGGCGAATGCGGAATGCGGATTAGTGCGGATTAGTAAAGACACGAGCCGCACACGTTTCTTCAAGTTCCTTAATCCGCATTAAATTCTCTAATCCGCAATCCGCATTCCGCAATCCGCAATTTCTATATGACCAGCATCCTGCTCATTCGCCACGGGCAATCCGAGGGCAACGCCGAGCGCCGCTTCGGCGGGCACACGGCGACGCCTTTGTCCGCGCTCGGGCGCAGGCAGGCGGAGGCGACGGCGCAGGCGCTCGGCCGCGAGAGCATCACGGCGATCTATTCGAGCGATCTGCTGCGCGCCGTCGAGACCGCCACGCCCCTCGCCCGCGCGCTCAATTTAGAGTTGACGCAGACAGATGCTTTTCGCGAACGCAGCGTCGGCCAGATGGAAGGCTTGACCTTTGAGGACGCGGCGCAAAAGTTCCCCGACGAATACGCCGCGCTGCTCCGCAGAGACTTCGAGCACGTGCTGCTCGGCGGCGAAAGTTACCGCCAACTGCTCGACCGCGCCGCCGGCGAACTCGACCGCGCCATCGCCGCCAACCGCGGAGGCACGATTGCCGTCTTCTCGCACACCGGCACGATCTGCATCCTCGCCCTCCACCTGATGGGCGCGCTCGACGCCCCGCACCTGCGCCCCGTCTGGCTCGGAACAGCCAATTGCGGCATCGCGCGCATCCAACTCCGCGCGGACGGCTTCGTTCGCGTCAACGCTATCAACGACACGCGCCATCTGGCGGGTCTGCAAGAAGTCGAAAGTTAGCGCCTGACGACTTACATCCCCCGACACTGGTGACACTTCGGAAAGCTCTCGACCCATAAATATCAGGGCGAAAGCGTGCTATTATTTTGCGTCAGCCCGAACCCGTCGGCTGCCTGTGTGGCGCGCGTGTAGTAACTCTCAATAATTCATTCAACTCCCGGACGCCCAAAGTTAGTTTAGAGAATTAAAATATGTCCGCTCACAATCCGTTCATCAAACGTCTGTCTATCTTTGCGCTCGCCTTCTGCGCCTGCGCGGTTCTGCTCGCCGGTTTCAACGCGCGCCGCACGGCTGCGAAAGAGGACGCTGCCGCCTCCGCCGTCAGGCCGAACGGCAAGATCGCCTACGTCTATCAAGACCTCTACACCATCAACCCGGACGGTTTGGGACAGACGAAGCTGATTGATACGGACACGGAGATTCGCTTTCCCGCCTGGTCGCCCGATGCTTCGAAGATCGCTTTCAGCCGCAGCGTCTTCCCCTCGCAGAGCCTAGACATCTTCGTCGCTAACTCCGACGGCTCGAACATCGTGCGCCTGACCAATGCGGGAGACGCCGGCAGCACGACCACCAACTACGGCGTCGCGTGGTCGCCCGACGGCGCGCAGATGGCCTTCACCACCTTCCGCGACGCCGTTCAGGGCAGCAACATAGAAATTTACTTCATGGACGCCGACGGCAGTTTCCCGACGCGCGTCACCAACACCACCGGCTTCGAGGAGCGCGAACCCGACTGGGGCACGGTCTCCGCCAACGCGACCCCGACGCCGACCACGACGCCGACTCCCTTCCCCCCGGCGCCCACCCCGCCGCCCTTTCAAATCAGCGGCCGCGTCACGGACGGAACCGGCAACGGCGTCGCCGGCGTCCACGTCATTCTCAGCACCGAGCACGACGGTTCGCGCTCCGCGCTGACTAAGGCCGACGGCAGCTACCAGCATTTCTACTTCGCAGACACGCGCATCTCCCTCTCGCCTGCGAAGAAGGGTTACGCCTTCAACCCTTCAAACATCAGTTACGTCTCTTCGCATTCCATCACAGGCGACAAGCCGAACACGAATTTCACCGCCATCCTGTTCCCGCTCGTCACCACTTTCAACTTCAGCGCGCCGACTTTCACGTTCAACGAAGGCGCGCTCAACGCGACCTTCACCGTCACACGCAGCGGCGACTCGGGCACCATTTTCACCAGCGGCGCGCTCGTCAACTACCGCACCGTGGACGACCCGGCCGCCGTCCGCTGCGACGCCGTGGGCGCGACGGCCTACGCCCGCTGCGACTACGCGACCGGCGTGGACACGCTCTATTTTCTGGCGGGCGAGTCGCAGAAGACCTTCACACTCTCTCTCATCAACGACGCGCACGTCGAGAACACGGAGAGCTTTGCGCTCGAACTCTTCTCTCCCGTCGGCGCGGCGCTCGGCGCGCAGAGCCGTGCGACGGTCAACATCACAGACAACGACGCACCCGGTCAGGCCAACCCGATTGACGACACGCGCGTCTTCGTCCGCCAGCAGTATCTGGATTTTCTCTCGCGCGAGCCGGAGTCGTCGGGCTTTCAGGCGTGGGTCGGCGTGCTCGACAAGTGTTCAAACGTCAACGACAACCCGGAGTGTGATCGTCTGACCGTCTCTTCCAGCTTCTTCCTCTCGGCGGAGTTTCGGCTCAAAGGCTATTTCGTCCATCGCTTCTACATGCTCTCTTACGGGCGCATGCCGCGCTACGACGAGATCATCCCGGACATGCGAAGCGTCTCCGGCGCAAGCGCCACAGAGGTCTTTGCCAAGCGCGCCGCCTTCGCCGAAGCGTGGGTCGCGCGGCAGGCTTTCAAAAATCTCTACGACGCGAAGACCAACGCCGATTTCGTGGGCACGCTCATGGATCGCCACGGCCTCGCGCAAATCACCACGCCCGACCCGGCCAAACCGGACGGCGCGGCGAAAGTGACGCTGACGCGCGCCGGTCTCACGGGCGGCCTCAACAATCAGACGCTCACGCGCGCGCAGGTGGTGCGCGCCATCGTCGAATCGGATGAGGTCTTCGCCGCGCAGTTCAACCCCGCCTTCGTGGCGATGCAATACTTCGGCTACCTGCGCCGCGACCCCGACCCCGACTACAACAAGTGGCTCACTTATCTTAACGAGCACCCGGACGGCTTCCGCACGATGGTCAACGGTTTCATGAACTCCGTCGAATATCGCCTGCGCTTCGGCCAGCCCTGAGCGACAACGTTCGGTCAAAGAAAATGAGGCCGTCACTGTGCGTACAGTGACGGCCTCTTTGTTTTGTTTCTCAGGCGTCGTTAGCGGCTGGCGATGAGATTTTCCGTCGATTCGTTTTCCGGCGGCGGCGCGCCCTCGCTTTCGAGGTCGCCTTCGAGTTGGCGCTGGCGGTGGACTGTGCCGTCGGACTCGAAGATGTAGGCGGAGGGAGATTCCTTCATGATGATGTCTTGCAGGCGCATGAGGCCGTAGAGGAGCGCTTCGGGGCGCGGCGGACAGCCGGGGATGTAGACATCAACCGGGATGGTGCGATCCACGCCCTGCATCGTCGAATAGGAATCGAAAGGCCCACCCGTCGAGGCGCACGCGCCCATCGCGATGACCCACTTCGGCTCCGGCATCTGATCGTAGACGCGGCGCACGACCGGCCCCATCTTCAACGTCACCGTGCCCGCGACGATGATCAAATCGCTCTGCCGGGGCGAGGGACGGAAGACGCCCGCGCCGAAACGATCTATGTCGAAGCGCCCCGCGCCCGTCGCGATCATCTCGATGGCACAGCAGGCCAATCCGAACGTCATCGGCCACAGCGCAGACTTGCGCGCCCAGTTGACCGTGTCGCGCACAGGCTTGACGTTCATCACCGGCGCGGCCACGTTTCGCCGCAGCGCGTTGAAGAGCGCGTCCACGGTCGTCAGTACGATTCCTTCGGGATGCTCAGCCATAAATAAAGGGATGAGGGATGAGGGATGAGGGATGAGCAAGATACAAGTCTCGCATGCTTTTATTGTCCCTTCCCTGCGCCGCTCTTGTTCTTCACATTCTTGACCATTGTTACGAACATTGCTATTAGCTCTTCGGCCTCTTGATGTAATGGCTGAAGACGCTCTTCGGGAAAGATGCCGGCCTCATTGATTAGTTCCAGCCAGTATACAGTCTCTTCAAGTTCCTGTAATGCACCCTCGATCTTACTAACGAAATCGGCATCGGATTTAGCGCGGCATGCCTCATGATAATGCGCTCCGACCGATGTTCCCGAACGAAGAATTTGTTTTCCGAGCACTTGCGCTTCGGGGCTTTTGGGAAGTGCGATGTACAACTTAATCACGCGCAGGGCAAAGGCTTTCGTCCGATTACGTAAATCCTGCCGCCCCTCATCCTTCATCCCTCATCCCTCACCCCTCAGCCCTTTCTTCATGCCCATTCGAGCGCGCCTTTGCGCCATGCGTAGTAGTAGCCGAGGACGAGTATGCCGATGAAGACGAGCATCTCGATGAGTGCGAACTTGGTGAACGAGAAGTCGTCGCCCATGAAGATGACCGCCCACGGCAGCAGGAAGATCGTCTCTACGTCGAAGACGAGAAAGAGCATCGCCACGATGTAGTAGCGCACGGTGAAACGGTCGTGCGCCTCGGTCGTCGGGTCGATGCCGCACTCGTAGGGGCGCATCTTGTCTTTTTGCCAGACGTTCGGACGAAGCAGCCGCCCCAGCACGATGGGCAGGACGGGGAAGACCACGGCGAAGGCGAAGAAGATCATGACCGGCCAGTAGGCCGTGACCGGGCTGCCGATCTGCTGCGCGTCGGTCGCGTTCGTCAGGTTCGTGCCGGCGGTCGTCGCTTGTAAGAGAATCGCGTTGAGCATGTTTCGCTGTTAGTGCCGGGATGCGTCTTCGTGAAGTGCTGCGAACAAGCGCAATATAAGCGCGCGGCGCGGCGTTAGTCAATCAACTTTTGAGAGGCGCGCGTTTGGGCGTTCGCGCGCGGCGCAGTAGCCGATGCGGCGATCTCCCCGGCGACACTCCCCGACAGGCGGCCAGATCGGCGGGAGATCGGCGGGCGGCGGCTAAGGGCGAGAGCCGAGGGCTGTGATCTTCTGCTCGATCAATTGGAGGGTCTCGCGCGTCTTCACATGAGCGCCCGCGACATCGATCCCGCTGAGTGCTTCGCGCGCGAGCAAATAATTTTTCCGTGCCTCAGCGGGGCGACGCAGATGAGGCGCGCCCGCGTTGTCCCACACTTCTCCGAGGTGAACGTAGCTGAGCGCCAGAGACTGCCGCGCCTGTACGTTCTGCGGGTCGGCCTCGACCAAACTGCGGAAGATTCCGAGCGACTTGCGCAGGCTCTCCACGGCTTCTTCCGACTTCCCTTTCGCGGCCAGCACGTTTCCGATTTTCTCGTGCGCGATGGCCGCGTCGCGAATGGCGTCAGCGTCCGTGGGATGGTCGGCCGCGAAGGGTTCCCGGATCGACAGAGATTTGCTGTAGGCCGCGAGCGCCTCGTCCACTTTGCCTCCACCTTCCAGCATCGTGCCGATGCGCTCGTAGATGACGCCGAGCAGGCGGCGCGTTTTGACGTTGGCCGGATCGGAGGCGTAGAGCGATTCGAGTATGCCCGCAGAGGAGCGATAGCTCTCGATAGCCCCGGCCTGATCGCCGTAGTTATTAAAATTGGCGTTGCCCAGCACGTCGCCTAATTTGATGTGACTGATGGCGAGCGCCAGCCGTGCTTCTGCGTTGGCGGGCGCACCGTCCGCGATGCCTTTAAAGATCGCAAACGACTTGCGCTGGCTTTCAACCGCGCCACTGATGTCGCCCGTGGCGGCCTGCACGTCGCACATCTTCTCGTTGATGACGCCGACGAAGCGGCGCGCACGCGCATCCGTCGGGTCTTGCGCCGTGAGCTGTTCGGCCAGAGCGAGGGCTTTGCGGTAACTCACGAGCGCGCCCGCAGTATCGCCTAGATTGGCGTTCGTCGGATTGCCCTGCACGTTGCCCACCTTCAGGTAAGCCGCGATCAACTCGCGCCGCAGCGAAGCGTCGTCTTGAGATTCCTGCGCCAGACTGTCGAGATATTCCAGAGACCTTTTGACCAACAGCCCGCGCGCGGGCGTCGAGCCGGGCAGGTTGGCTATCGCATCGTGCAACTCGAACAAGTTTGAGTTCGCCAGTTTTCGCACGTCGTTGAAACGCCGCTCGGCGCGCCCACGCTCAACCCGCGCCACGCGCATCTGCCAGACGGTCGTGGTGAAACCGGCGATGAGCGCCAGCACAACAAGCCCCGCCGAGGCCACGCCCACCTTATGCCGTTCGGCGAACTTCGCCGCACGATATTTCAAGGTGGCTTTACGCGCGCTGACCGGCAAGCCCTCCAGATAACGCCGGATGTCTTCGGAGAAATGTTCGACCGAAGCATACCTGCGCGCCGGTTCTTTTCTGAGCGCGAGCAGCACTATGTTGTCGAGGTCGCCCGCGAGCCGCCGACGCAGTTGCGCCGGTTGCTCGTTGCGCGCGTGGCCGACGGATTCGGGCGTGATTATTTTCACGGGCGATCCGTCCGTTGCGCGCACTTCCTCGCGCCGGCTGATGGCCGTGCTCGGTCGTTCGGGCGACTGCTCGCAGATGACGCGCGCCATCTCGTCCGGGCGGCGGCTCTGTAGATGATAGGGGCGATGCCCGGTGAGGAGTTCGTAGAGGAGCACGCCGAGCGAATAAATGTCACTGGCCGTCGTCACGGTTTCCCCGCGCACCTGTTCGGGGCTGGCGTATTCGGGCGTCATCACACCGAGGGCGGTGACGGTCTGCGCCCCTGCCTGCTCGTGTTCGGAGTCGAGCAACTTGGCGATGCCGAAGTCCAACAGTTTCGGCTCGCCTTCGGGTGTGACGAGAATGTTGCCGGGTTTGATGTCGCGATGCACGACCAGATGCCGGTGCGCGTAAGCGACCGCCGCGCAGACCTGCCGAAAGAGTTTGAGGCGCGCGGCGGTCGGGAGTTGTGCGGCGTCGCAGAACTTATCAACCGGCTGCCCTTCGATGTACTCCATCACGAAGTAGGGCAATCCTTCCACGGTCTTGCCCGCGCCGAAGAGCCGCGCGATGGACGGGTGGTTGAGCGTGGCAAGAATCTGTTCTTCGTGTCTGAAGCGTCTGAGCACATCGGCCGTGCTCAAACCGCGCTTCACGACTTTGACGGCCACCTCGCGCCCCAACTCAGCGTCGCGCGCGCGATAGACTTCGCCCATGCCGCCTTCGCCCACGAGCGCGAGGATTTCGTAGCCGTCCAGTTTTTGCCCCGCCTTCAATTCGCTGTCGTCGCCGGCGAGCAGTTCGGCCGCGAATTGAAACGCGGGCGCTTCGATGAAGGCGCGCGCACGCTCCTGTTGCCGGAGCAGCGATTCGACTTCGGCGCGCAACGCACGGTCGCCCGCGCACGCCCCTTCGAGAAACTGAGGCCACTCGGACGGCGCGCGCTCCAACGCCAACTCGACGAGTTCGGCCACCTGCTCGGCCCTGTCAGTCTCCACCGGCAGACTCCTCGCTTAGTTCGCGGCACAGCCACAGCTTGGCGAAATTCCAATCGCGCAGGACGGTTTTTTCGCCGACGCCCAACACTTCCGCGATCTCCTTTGCCTCCAGACCGCCGAAGAACTTCAACTCGACCACCTCGCTCTGGCGCGGGTAAGTTTGCGCCAGCAGTTTGAGCGCATCGTCGAGCGCGACGAGATCGGTCGCACGCTCGGCGGGCAGGCCGCGGGCTTCGTCCAGAGTTAATTTCTGCGCCCGCCCGCCGCGTTTGAGTGCGGCGTGGGCGCGCGCGTGATCGACTAGAATGCCGCGCATCAGGCGCGCCGCCACTCCGTAAAAATGGGCGCGGTTCTGCCAGCCTATCTTCTGCGCGCCGACCATTCGCACATAGGCCTCATGCACGAGGGCGGTTGCTTGCAGCGTGTGGTCTGAGCGCTCGCGCCGCAGATAGTCGCGTGCGAGACGGCGCAGTTCTTCGTAGACGAGGGGCATCAGTTTGAGCGGCGCGTCCTGGTCGCCGTCGCTCCAATCTTTGAGGATGCGGGTCACATCCTGTGGCGAGGGTGTAGTCAAAAGCCGGCCTCCGTGCGTTTCAGGGGCGGCAGTTTACCCCGAATAAGCCGCGTGAGGAAAATTATTACAGAGGCGTGTCCGTTTTCACAGCCTGATTCCGCATTATTATTTAGTGAAGATTTTTATAGCGCAAAATGGCGTCTTTATGTATTAATCACCCGGCCTAAAAGTTTGTCCGTCCGGCCATCCCTCTATACGGAGTAAGGCAATATCATGAAAGCTACCAATCCCCCGCGCCCTTCAAGCTCATTCCAGATTCGCTCGATGTCAAAGCCGCTATTCACCAATCGGTCTCTGCTACGGCGCCGCACGCTGTTGAGGACGCTCGTCGTCGCCTTGCCCTTCCTGCTTCTGGCCTTGACGGTCACGCGACACCCCGTCGCCACGGCGCAGAACACGCCGGGCACGCTCGACCCGACGTTTGACACCGACGGCAAGGTCGTCACGCCGTTCCCGAACGGCCTCGACGCCGCCGAGGATGTCGCCGTGCAGGCGGACGGCAAGGTCGTCGTGGCAGGCGGCTCCGGCACCGACTTTGCCATCGCGCGCTACAACACGGACGGCACGCTCGACCAGACGTTCGGCACGGGCGGGCGCGTCAACACGGACTTCCCCATCGGGCAGGGCGGCTTTGCCTCCGCGCTCGTCATACAGGCCGACGGCAAGATCGTCCTCGGCGGTTCGGCGACCGATCCGGCCTCGGCCTTCAACTCTGCCTTCGCACTCGCGCGCTATAACTCCGACGGCTCGCTCGACACAAGTTTCGACACTGACGGGCTGGTCATCACATCGTTTCCGGGCACGAGCGCGAGCGCCAACGCCCTCGTGCTCCAACCCGACGGCAAACTCGTCGCCGCGGGCACGAGCCGAGACGGCACGACCTTCCAGAGCGTCTTCGCGCTCGCGCGCTACAACACTTCGGGTGCGCTCGACACCTCCTTCGACACCGACGGCCGGGCGACGATTGACTTCGCGGGCGTCACCTTTGAAGAGGCACAGGGAGTCGGCGTGCAGGCCGACGGGCGGATCGTCGCGGTCGGCCTCGGCAGTTCCGTCTTCGCCGTCGCGCGCCTCAACGCCAACGGCAGCCCCGACAACACCTTCGACATGGACGGCCAAGTCACGACCGACTTCGGCGGCTCTTTCGAGCAGGCCAACGCCGTCGCGTTTCAAACGGACGGAAAGATCGTCGTGGCCGGTGAGATCGCCACCAGCACCGCCGCCGATGATAACTTCGCGCTCGCGCGCTACAACACAGACGGCTCGCTCGACAACACCTTCGACGGCGACGGGCGAGTCACGACCGACTTCAACCTCGTTGACGGCGCGAAAGATGTCTTGATCCAGCCCGACGGCCGGATCGTCGCGGCGGGTCGGGCAGGCACTATCCCGACCGGCACCTTCTTCGCGCTCGCGCGCTACAACACTACGGGCGCGCTCGACAACTCGTTCGACACCGACGGAAAAGTTTTGACCGACGTTGCCGGTGGGCGTTTCAACCTCGGCGGGCGCGGCGTCGCCCTCTACACGGACGGGCGCATCGTCGTCGCGGGCGGCGACAACACCAGCGGCCAACTCGATTTCGGCGTCGCGCGCTACAACACTACGGGCGCGCTCGACAACACCTTCGACGGCGACGGCAAGGCCATCACCGACTTCCCGCTCAACGAAGAAACGGTCACAGACATGGCGCTCCAACCGGACGGCAAGATCGTCACGGTCGGGCGCATGAACGCGCGCGTCATCATTGATGATGCGCAGGACTTCAACTTCCTCCTCGCGCGCTACAACCCGAACGGCTCGCTCGACACCTCTTTCGGCACGGGCGGACTCGTCTCCACAGACTTCGCAGGCAACGGCGATGATTTCGCGCATGCGGTCGTGTTGCAGCCGGACGGCAAGATCGTCGTGGCCGGGCAGACGGGAGGACAATTCTCTATCATCCCCTCCGCCGACACCTCTTTCGGCGTGGCACGCTACAACACGAACGGCACGCTCGACACTTCGTTTGGCACGGGCGGCAAAGTCACTGTGGATTTCGGGTCGAGTCACGACGGCGCTTTTGCCGTCGCCCTTCAAACGGACGGCAAGATCGTCCTCGCAGGCACAAACTTTCTCGACTTCATCCTCGCGCGCCTCAATACAGACGGCTCGCTCGACAGCGGCGCGGCCGGCGACCTGACGCCCGCAGACATGTTCGGCACGGGCGGCAAAGTCTCGACCGACTTCAGCGAAAGGTCTGACGCGGCCAACGCGGTCGTGCTTCAATCGGACGGTAAGATCGTGGCCGCAGGCTCTTCGTCCGGCGACTTCGCGCTCGCGCGTTACAACCCGGACGGCTCGCTCGACGCCGCCAACTTCGGCACGGGCGGCCGCGTCACGACCGACTTCAGCGAAGGCTCGGACAGCATCTCCGAACTCGTCATCCAGACGGACGGCAAGCTCTTGGCCGCAGGCACGGCCACCCTCTCCGGCAATAACACCGACTTCGCGCTCGCGCGCTACAACACGAACGGCAGCCTGGACACGACCGGCTTCGGCACGGGCGGCAAGGTCACGACCGACTTCGGCGGTTTCGACTCGGGGGCTGATCTCGCCCTGCAAGCGGACGGCAAGATCGTCGTGGCCGGGTTGCACTTCCCGCTCTCCGCCATTTCGTCGGCAGGCTTACCGGCCAGCCTTCGCGCCGACAACAAAATTTACAGGTCGCCCCGCGACGCAGCGAAGTTTGGTGAGCGGCAGGCGACGGCGGCCGCGTTGACTGTTGATGAAGCGCAGCCCGCCGCCGCCGCCGCAGTCGCGTTCTTCGCCGTCGCGCGTTACGACGCGAATGGTTCGCTCGACAACACGTTTGACGCCGACGGCAAAGTCACGACCGATTTCTCCGGCGTCGATAACGAAGCCTTCGCCGTTCTCATTCAGCCCGACGGCAAGATCGTCGCGGGCGGATATACAGACACGGGCAGCAGCAGGGACTTCGCCCTCGCACGCTATCTCGGCGTGCTCCCGACCGAGACGCCCACGCCCACTCCGACGCCCACGCCGACGCCCACGCCCACCCCTCCGGCCGTTATGGAGTTCGGCGCGAGCGCTTACTTAACGAACGAAGGCGCGGGCAGCGTGCAAATCACCGTCACGCGCTCCGGCAACACAAGCGTGCCCGTCTCGGTTGACTATGCCACGCCCCCCGATCAAACCAACGTCGGCTGCGACGCCTTGAACACCCGCCGCGCCTCGGAACGCTGCGACTTCACGACCACGCTCGGCACCATGCGCTTCGCTGCGAACGAGACCAGCAAGACCTTCTCCGTCTTCCTCACCGACGACGTCTACATGGATGGCGACGAATTTTTCGAACTCTCTTTGAGTAATCCGTCGAGCGGTGCCATCATCGGCACGATCCAGTTCACGACCATCATCCTCGTGGACAACGACACCGTCCCGAACGCGCCGAACCCGGTCGACAACTCGACGTTCTTCGTCAAGATGCACTACGTTGACTTCCTCAACCGCGAGGGCGAACCGGCGGGCGTCGAAGGCTGGGTGAACTCGCTCAACACCTGCCCGCCGGGCGGCCTCTCCTGCGACCGCGTCGAAGTCTCCTCGCGCTTCTTCCGCTCCACGGAGTACATGCTCAAGGGCAATTTCGTGATCCGCTTCTATCGCGTCTCGCTTGGGGTAAATCCCGGCTACAGGGAGTTCACGCGCGACTCGCAGCGCGTGACAGGGCAAACGGCCGCCGAAGTTTTCGCCAACCGCGACGCCTTCACCAACGAGTGGGTCGAGCGCACGGACTTCCGCGCCATCTATGACGGCCTCTCCAATCAGGCTTACGTGAATAAGCTGGAACAGACGGCGGGCATCACGCTCTCGAACAAGGCGCAACTCGTCGCCGACCTCGACAGCATGACGAAGACGCGGGCGCAGGTTCTGCGCGAAGTCGTCGAGAGCAACGAGGTGAAGACCCGTATGTTCAACGACGCCTTCGTGCTGATGGAATACTTCGGCTATCTCAGGCGCGACCCCGAACCGGCCGGCTTCAACGCCTGGCTCGCTTACCTCAACGCACACCCGACCGACTATCGCACGATGGTCAGGGGCTTCATCAACTCCGTCGAATACCGCAAGCGCTTCGGCAACCCCGGCGCGCCGCAACCCGGCCAGTTCTGAAAGTCGGTGGGTAAAGGGGTAAGGGGAAAGGTAAAAACAGGAAGCGGGGCGCAGCACTTGAATGCTTGCGCCCCGCTTTTGCCTTCAACCTTTTCCCCTTGCCCTTTAACCTTTATCCTTTTGCTTTACGCTTCTTTCGCCTCTTCGTGCGAACGCCCGGCGAGCAACGTGACGGCGTGTCTAAGCACCGGCCGGATCACGGCGAAACATTCGCGCACGGCCTTTGGCGCGCCCGGCATATTTATGATCAGCGTGCCTGCGCGGATGCCGCACACGCCGCGCGAGATCATCGCCGTCGGCGTCTGCCGCAGAGTCTCCGCGCGCATCGCCTCGGCCAGCCCCGGCGCGTCGCGTTCGATGACGGCGCGCGTCGCCTCCGGCGTGTTGTCGCGCGGGCTGAATCCCGTCCCGCCCGTCGTCACGATCAGGTTCACATCCGTGCGCTCGGCGTAGGTGCGCAACTTGGTCTTGAGCGGTTCGAGATCGTCGGCCAGCACCTCCGACGCCACGATCTCCGCGCCCAACTCGCCGAGCAACTCCAAGAGCGCCGCGCCCGACTCGTCCACCCGCTCGCCCCGCGCGCATGCGTCGCTCGACGTGATCACGACCGCTCGAATTTGTTCGGCCATAAGCGTAACGATGAACGGTGTGCGCGGAATGATGAACTCAAGACGAAGAGTGAGATCGCCCTAGTTCATCATTCATCATTCACCATTCATCATTCATTATTCATTATTCATCATCCGACTCGGCGCTACGCATCGCGCGTTGCATGCGTGAGTGCTCTTTGAGGATGCAGCGATCCATGACGACGAGGAGCCCTGCGTCGAGGGCGCGGCGGGCGGCGGCCGTATCGACGACGCCCTCTTGCAGCCAGACGGCTTTCACGCCCATGCGGATGGCTTCGTCCACCACCGCGCCCGCCTCAGCGGAACGGCGGAACACGTTGACGAGTTCAAATTTCTCCGGCACTTCCTCAAGCGTCGCGTAAGCCTTTTCGCTGAGCACCTCCGTCTCGTTCGGGTTGACAGGGATGATGCGATAGCCCTTGCTCTGCATGTACGCCGAGACGCTGTTCGACGCCCGCCAGGTGTTCGACGACAGCCCGACCACCGCAATCGTCTTGCATTCATTGAGAATCCGCTTGATGCCCTTCGGGGAGTTAATCTCCATTCCCTGACCTCCGGTTCGCTCTGTTAGGTTTCAAGTTTCAGGTCGCAGGTTTCAAGTTAAAGAGCGCAGGACTTTGGTCATGAAACTTGAAACCTGAAACCTGAAACATATCCTTCCTGAAACTATTTTGTCGCCACGGCGGCTGCGTGCAATTCCTGTAGGGAGACGGGCTTGATCGTCGTGCCGTCGCCGCACGCGCTGATGGCTTCGACGAGCGCCTGCGCGCCGGTCATCGTCGTCACGCACGGCACGTTGTGTTGCAGAGCGGCGCGGCGGATGGCCTGCTCGTCGAAGTGCGAAGCGCGGCCTAAGGGCGTGTTGATGACCAGCGCGATCTCGCCCTGCTTGATGTGATCCACGATGTTCGGCCGCCCCTCGTTGACCTTGAAGACCGGCTTCACGTCCAGCCCCACTTCGCTGAGGCGCGCCGCCGTGCCCACGGTCGCCGTGAGGCGGAAGCCGAGGCGCGCGAGACGACGTGCGAGCACGCCGGCCTGTCCCTTGTCTGAGTCGTTGACGCTGATGAAGGCCGTCCCCTGACACGACGGCAGTTCCAGCCCCGCGCCCATCATCGCCTTGCCGTAAGCCTCGCCGAAGGTGTCGCCGATGCCCATCACCTCGCCCGTCGAGTGCATTTCGGGGCCGAGTATCGGGTCAACGCCCGCGAACTTGACGAACGGAAAGACCGGCGACTTGATGAAGAAACGATTGACGCTCAAATCCGGCGGCAGGTTGAACGACGCGAGCGGCTGCCCCGCCATCACGAGCGCGGCGATGCGCGCCAGCGGCACACCCGTCGCCTTCGACACGAAGGGCACGGTGCGCGACGCGCGCGGGTTCACTTCCAGCACGTACACGCGGTCGTCCTTGATCGCGAACTGGATATTCAACAGCCCGCGCACCTTCAGCGACTCCGCCAGCATCCGCGTGTAGTGGCGCATCGTCTCGACGTGTTCGGGCGCGATGCGCACGGGCGGCAGCACGCACGAAGAGTCGCCCGAATGAATTCCCGCCTCCTCGATGTGCTCCTGAATCCCCGCGACGACGCAGGTGTCTGCGTCGGCCAGCGCGTCCACGTCGAACTCCGCCGCCCGTTCGAGAAACTTGTCGATCAGGATCGGCTTTTGCGGCGACGCATCAACGGCCGTGCGCATGTACTCGTCCAGGCTCCGCTCGTCGTACACGATTGCCATCGCCCGCCCGCCCAAAACATACGACGGGCGCACGAGCACTGGATAGCCGATGCGCTCGGCCTCCACGATGGCCTCCGCCGGAGAGGTGGCCGTGCCGTTTTCCGGCTGCGGGATGCCGAGCGTGTTCATGAGCGCGCCGAAGCGTTTGCGGTCTTCGGCGAGGTCAATCGAATCGGGCGACGTGCCGATGATGGGCGCGCCCGCTTCGCCGAGCCGCATCGCGAGGTTCAGAGGCGTCTGCCCGCCAAACTGCACGATGACACCCTCCGGGCGCTCCACGTCGATGATGTTCATCACGTCCTCGAACGTGAGCGGCTCGAAGTAGAGACGGTCGGAGGTGTCATAGTCGGTCGAGACGGTTTCCGGGTTGCAGTTGACCATGATCGTCTCGAAGCCCGCCTCCGAGAGCGCGAAGGCGGCGTGGCAGCAGCAGTAGTCGAACTCGATGCCCTGCCCGATGCGGTTCGGCCCTGAGCCGAGGATCATGATCTTGCGGCGGTCGGTCGGCGCGCTCTCGTCCTCTTCTTCGTAGGTCGAATAGAGGTAAGGCGTGAAGGATTCAAACTCCGCGCCGCACGTGTCCACGCGCTTGTAGACGGGCACGATGCCGAGACTCTTGCGGCGCGCGCGCACCTCGTCCTCCGTGCGCTTCGTCAAATATGCGATGCGGCGATCCGACAGCCCGACTTCTTTCGCCTCGCGCAGGTCTTCGGCGGAAATCTCCTCAAGCGCGCGTCCCTCTATGCGCTCCTGTATCAGCATCACGTCTTGCAGTTGTTCGAGAAACCACGGATCGATCCGAGAAAGGCGGTGAATCTCTTCGATGGAGACGCCGTGCTGCAAGGCATAGGTGATGTAGGAGAAGCGTTGCGAATTTGGGCGCGCGAGTTTGCGCTGCAACTCGTCGGCAGGCACATCCGAGAGGCGCAGCGGCTTCGTCGCTTCGAGCGAGCGCAAGCCTTTGAAGAGCGCTTCCTTGAACGTGCGCCCGATTGCCATTACTTCGCCGACCGACTTCATCTGCGTGCCAAGCACGTCTTCGGCCTCGCGAAACTTCTCGAAGTTCCACTTCGGAATCTTCGCCACGACGTAATCAATCGTCGGCTCGAAGGAGGCGGGCGTCTTCTTCGTGATGTCGTTCGGAATCTCGTCGAGCGTGTAGCCGACGGCGAGTTTCGCCGCGATCTTCGCGATGGGAAAACCCGTGGCCTTCGACGCGAGCGCCGACGAGCGAGACACGCGCGGGTTCATCTCGATGATGCGCACGTCGCCGTTCTCAGGACTGACGGCGAACTGTATGTTCGAGCCGCCCGTCTCGACGCCGACCTTGCGAATCACCTTGATCGCCATGTCGCGCAAGCGTTGATATTCGACATCCGTCAAAGTCTGCGCGGGCGCGACCGTGATCGAATCGCCCGTGTGGACGCCCATCGGGTCGAAGTTTTCAATCGAACAGATGATGACCACGTTGTCATGCAGGTCGCGCATGACTTCGAGTTCATATTCCTTCCAGCCGAGGATCGATTCCTCGATCAGGACTTCGTGAATCGGCGAGGCTGAGAGCCCGTGCCTGACGATCTCCTCATACTCTTCCGGGTTGAACGCGACGCCGCCCCCCCACCCGCCGAGCGTGAAACTCGGGCGAATGATCGCCGGATAGCCGGTCGTCTCCACGAGTTGTTCGGCCTCGCCCCAAGAGCGCGCGAAGCCGCCGCGCGGCATCGGCAAGCCCTCCTCGTCCATCGCCTGTTTGAACAGTTGGCGATCCTCTGCGATCTTCACGGCCTCGCGTTTCGCCCCGATCATCTCCACCTCGAACTCGTCCAAGACGCCCCCGTCGGCGAGCGCGATGGCGAGGTTCAGGGCGGTCTGCCCGCCGACGGTCGGCAAGAGCGCGTCGGGTCGCTCCTTGCGTATGATCTCGGTGATGCAGGCCACTGTGAGCGGTTCGATGTAGGTGTGGTCGGCCGTGTCGGGGTCGGTCATGATCGTGGCGGGGTTCGAGTTGACGAGCACCACCTCGTAACCTTCCTGCCTGAGCACGCGACACGCCTGCGTACCCGAATAGTCGAACTCCGCCGCCTGCCCGATGACGATTGGCCCCGAGCCGATGACGAGGATTTTGTGTATGTCCGTGCGTTTGGGCATTTACGATTCCGCCGCGCGTTAGCTTAAGATTGAGTTGTTTCGATCAAATGTATCGGGTCATTATACATAATGGCTCTCGTGAGCACGAACCTCATAACCTTTGGAACGGAGTTAGCACATGCGTCGCATTGTTGGTTTATGGCTCTGCCTCGTCTTCACCGCCTCTCTGTCTCCGGCGCAGCAACCGAAAGACGCCGTGGATTTCTACAACCGCGGCTTGCAGAAGCAGGGGGAGCGCGATCTGGAGGGCGCACTGGCGGATTACGAGCGGGCGCTCGCCCTCAAGCCCAAAGCTTCCGTGATCGCCGCCATACACATGAGCCGCGCTAACGTGTTTTTGGCGAAAGGCGATTCGGGTGCCGCGCTGGCCGAGTTGGACAAAGCGGTCGCGGCCAACCCGCGCGATGTGATGACGATGTATAACCGCGCCGTCGTGCGCATGGAGTTGGGGCAACTGGACGCAGCCATCGCCGACTTCGATGCGGCGCTCGTCCTCCAGCCGAACTTCAGCATGGCCTTCAACAACCGCGGCAACGCGCGCAAAGCCAAAGGCGACATCGAAGGCGCAATCGCCGACTATGACAGCGCGATCAAGCATTACCCGCAGGGCGCGCTCGGCTACTTCAATCGCGCCGCCGCCCGCCAGAGCAAAAATGAGTTTGACAAAGCCCTCGCAGACTATACGCAGGCCATCTCGATTGCCCCCAAACTCGTCGAAGCCTATTTCAATCGCGGCATCGTTCGGCAGTTGATGCGCGACTTCGATGCGGCCATCGCTGACTTCAATCAGGCCATCGAACTCAAGCCTGACGACGCAGAACTCTACGTCTCGCGCGGCAACGCCCTGCAAGCGCGCGGCGACACCGAACGCGCCATCACGGATTTCACCAAAGCCATCGAACTCAACCCGCAGCAGGCCGACGCCTACACCAACCGCGGCATCGCACGCAAAACGAAGAAAGACTCGGCCGGCGCGCTCGCCGACTTTGAAGCCGCGCTTGCGGCCAACCCGCGCGACGCCGTCGCCTACGTCAATCGCGGCACGCTCCGCCAGGAACGCGGCGACGCGCGCGGCGCGCTCGCCGACTTCAACATGGCGATTGCCATCAACCCCGCCCTCGCACAGGCTTATGCCAACCGCGGTGTCATACGCCTCCAACAGGGCAAGGTCGAACAGGCGGAACAGGACTTCACGCAGGCCATCGCCCTCGACGCCACGCTCAAGCCCTCGCTCGACAAGTATCTCAACGAAATGAAACGCTACCGCGCGAAGAAGCCTTGATGTCTGCGTGAAGAGTTAAGCGCTAAGGGGCGCGCCCGTCTGCGCCGCACCGGAAGACTTCCCTCTGTCATGCCTGACCGCAACCGAAGACCGGCACACCGCCTCGGCCGTGTTACCCGCGCCTTCTTCGTGCGAGCAGGAGGACGACGACAATAATCAGTAGCACCCCTAGCCCGCCCGGCCAGAAGAACCAACCGCCCCGATTCGAATACCCGCCCACCATGATGCAAGACGTTTGCAAGCACGCGATTATTAACGCGGCGACAACCGCTCGTTTCATACTCACCCCCTTTGTGACACACCCCGGCGCGAAGCCGATGCTTACGCTCAGGCTAACGTCAAATGCCGAAATGTTGAAGGGGGAAGACGAGCTAAGAGGTTTGTTGCGTGTCGAAGCGGCGGCGATAGTCTTCGCCTTCGATGTGGACGGTCTTGCACATCTCGAAGAGGCGCGAGCGCAAGCGTACGCCGACTTTATTCTTCGCTCTCTTCGTCTTCCATGAAAGCATTGTAAGGTGAATGCTTATTCTTAGCATCAGCGTAAAGTTGCTCCATGATTGTCGCCCGTTTACCAAGAGGCATATTAGAGAGGTTTTTCATGATGAGGTGCAAGCGGTCGAGTTCATCAGTGCTAAAGGCGACCAAGATTTTCTTAAGGTCACTCTCAGTGTCCCTCCGAATTTCAAAATGATACTGGCAATAGCACTTATAGGCGTCGTCTTGGTATTCCCATATTTTTCTGCCTTTCTGGTAATAGCAAATGTGAACGCATGTTGCCGGAACATCACAGTCCTCACATTGATACCCTCTGCGCCTGAGTATTTCATTGCTTTTATTTATCCAACTTTGATCTTTAAAGTCAGTGAAATTACTCATACGCCTCTCATACCTCCGAGGAACACGCTTCAGTTCTGTGCCAGATAGCTGTTAATAACTTTTCAATCATAGCTTGCAATGTCCACTATCAAGGGATTGGTTGTTGTGAGTCACCGTATTATATAGCCAGCTTTCTGAGGTGCGAACTGCGCAAAGCAACAATGCCGACCTCAATGTAAGAAGATCGGCAATTACTGGAGTTTTTTGCTTAACTTAAATTCGACGATTGCCAAAAGGGTTCTGCTGGTCAAGTTGCTTCCGGTAGTCTTCCCCAATAATTTCAACTTTCTTGCACATCTCATAAAGGCGGCTGCGCAAACGCACTCCTATGCGGTCTTCTAATGTCTCTTCCTTATTAGGGCGCGGTGTATCCAAGAAATTAGTTGTAAAGATTGTCAGTTTCTTATCGTTATAGCGTGTATTGATAATTTGTGCCATTGTATCACGCACCCAATCAGTTGGCTTCGAAGCGCCTAGTTCGTCAAGTACGAGAACGTTCGCTTGATATACTGGGGCTAGCACTCGCATTTCTGAAGTTTTGGAAATAGGATTGTAAGAATCTTGAATCTCTCTTAAAAGCGATCCAAACTCATAAAACAAACAGGGCACACCCTTCCGAATCAGGCCATGCAAAATTCCTACTGATAAGTGAGTTTTGCCCACCCCGACCGGCCCCATAAATAATAGCCCTCGGTCAACTAACGGATATTTCTCGATGAGTTGATAAGCAAATTTTTGTGCTTGATATTGGGTTGAATCCTTAGCCGCAGTATATCTATCAAGAGTGCATTCAGCATAACGGAGCGGAATGCGTGCTCCTTCAAGCAACTTTGTCCGGCTATACTGCGCGCGACAGCGACAACGACGCGCCCCCTTACCTACCACTACCTCCATCCCTGAACCGAAGCAATGCGGGCATGCGTCTGGAGCAACCTCGTCAGAGGGTGAAAGTTCCGCTATTGTCGAACTGTCGAAGGGCAGCGCGGGCGTCCCCGTGTCCTTCTCAGGCACGGCGCGCAGAGGCGGTATCTTTTTGGCGTTGTCGGAAGACATCCTGCTCGGCGGTTAAGACTCGATTGAACTTGGGAACAAAGTCGCGCGGGGTAAGACTTCGGGTGCGCGGCCTCGGTTTTGAACTCCCCAAAGTTTTTAATCCCTGAGGGAACGCGGCGGATTATAGCATCCGAAACTGAGATTGCAAGACGTTCTTAACGGCGCGGGAAAACATAACAATTTTGCCCCGACTTTATCATTAAATTTTCAGATTTTTGCCCCGCCGCCGCGCGTCGAAAGGGCGTGGCAGCCACAGGCGCGCTCACAGCAGGCTGAGAACTAATTCGAGTATGACGGCGAGCGAGATGAGAACGAAGAGGGAGAGCAAGAGGACATGCGGCCAGCCGAGCACGTAGCGGCGGCACGCGCGACATTTGAGGCCGAGGCCGGGCAGCGGTCTTTTACAGTACGGGCATTTCGCCATCGTTTATAAAAGCAATTTAGTATTCCGAAACGAGCCGGCACAGCCTCGCATACGGTATCAATGGATTGAACGTATCAGGCGACGGTGGGGGACTGGTGCTGTCGTCGCGGCTTAAGCGTCTATGCTATATTTCCTGCTGACATACTAATTTCATCACGGAGATAATGCAACACGCGCTCGCGCCGGGCGCGTACAAATTTGCTCCCGCAATTTATGGGCATCTGGCAGGGACTACTGGGCAAACTCGGTCTGAGCGACTTTTCGCGGCAGCGCGACCCGATCCGCATCTTCCTCTTGGACGACGACGAATCGCGGCACGATTGGTTCAAGGCACGTTTCGCCGGTGACCACCTCGACATCGCCGTCGAACCGCGCCGCGCCATCGAACTGCTCTCGCAGAATTTCTACGACGCAGTCTTCCTCGACCACGACCTGCTGCCCCAACATTACAAGTCTTCCGCGCCCGACGACGAACGCACCGGCTACGCTGTCGCCGCGTGGCTCGCCGCCAACCCGAGCGTGCAGCCGGCCGCCACGATCCTCGTCCACACGCGCAACGCCGAGGCCGCGGAGCGCATGGTCGAGGAGATGCGCCGCGGCGGGCGATTGCGCGTCGAGCACGCATCCTTCCAATATCTCCCGCAGAAGATCAGGAACTACTGGCAACGTTGATCAACTTCTCCCCCTCTCAACACACTTGAAGGAGTGATATTGATGACCCGCACGACGCCCCGCATCCTGTTCCGGTTGGCCGCTTTCCTGCTCTGCCTCGTCGCACTCCCCGCCGTGTGCAGAGCGCAGATGACCCTGGAACAAACCAGAGCGCTGATCAATCGCCCCGCCGTCCGCGCGGCCTTCGCCTTCGTTGACAGAGACCGCGCCGAGACGCTGCGCGAATGGATCGCGATCACGGAGATCAACGCGCCGTCCGGCAAGGAGAGGCCGCGCGCCCAGTACATCGAAAAAATACTGCGCGCCTACAAGCTCTCGAACATTCATTACGATGCGACGGGCAACCTGATCGCCGAGCGCAAGGGCACGAGCGGCAGCCCCCGCGTCGTCTTCGACGCGCACCTCGACACGGTTTTTCAGGAAGGCTTGCAGATCAAGGCCACGATCCGCGACGGCCGTGTTTACGCGCCCGGCATCGGCGACGACACGCGCAACATAGAGGCCATGCTCGCCATGATCCGCGCGCTCGATGCGGCGCAGATCAGGACGCGCGGCGACCTCGTCTTCGTCTTCACGGTGGAGGAGGAGACGGCCTTGCGCGGCGCGGAAGAATACGTCAAAGAGAACAAGGGACGGATCGATCACTACATCGCGCTCGACGGCGGCTACGAGGGCTTCACCTACGGCGGCATCGGCATCAACTGGTATCGGCACCACTTCATAGGCCCCGGCGGCCACACGCGCTCGCGCACGCCGCCCTATTCCGCCACGCTGCCCCTCGCACGCGCCATCACGCGCATCTACGAACTCGAAGTGCCGCGCACGCCTTCTTCGAATTTGAATATAGGGATGCTCGGCGGCTCGGAAGTCGTCAACGCAAAGGCGGCCGATGCGTGGTTCACGGTTGACCTGCGCTCGACCGACAACGAAGTGATCACCGATCTGGAACGGAAGATCAACACGATCATTCAGGAGGAGGCCAAGCGCGCCGGGATGACCGTCAAGACCGAGGTGATTTCGACTTCGCCCTCCGCGCAGATTCCCAACCACCGCAACTCGCCGCTCGTGCGCACGGCCGAATCCGTACACCTCGCGCTCGGATTCGAGAACCCGCCGATTACCATCACCGGGTCGAACAACTCAAGCGCGGCACTCCTCGCGGGCATCTCCTCCATCTCCACCGGCGCAGGCCCCTGTGCAGACTCCCACGCGCTCACCGAAAACTGCGAGATCGAACCGCTCTACAAAGGCATCAAGAAGATCATGCTGCTCGGCCTCGCGCTCGCTGAGGTCAGCGAATAGCACGGCCAGTGCGCGTCAGGCGACGGATTTCGGTTGCGGGATTTCCAGATGGTACGCGGGGTCGTTGTTGCCGGGCGTAAGAAACTTGCTGATCGTGCCTTTCGTCTGCGCCGCTCTGGTCGCTTTCTCGAACGCCGTCTTGTTCGAGAGAGACGACGGCGCGATGTCAACCACGTTTAAGATGGCCGGGTCGGCGCAGTGGCGGCTCACGTTCGCGGGGCCGAGCGCCCTGATTTTGGCCTCCATCGCCGCCTTGATCTGAACGGCGCTCTTGCCCGCGGCCTTAGCCTTCACGTATTCGTCAATCACCGCCTTGCCGGGAGCTTTGTAGAGCGCCTTCTGCGCCGCCACGCCCTTGCTGACGATGTTATTGAACATAATGCGCGCCTGATCCGGCGGAGTCCGGCTGGTGCTCGTGATCAGACACGATGCGAGATTGGCGGCATTAAGAATTCCCGTCAGCACTCCGAGCGTGTGGACGCTGACCACGGCCTTATTCGCTTTGGGGCCGAATTTGATTGTGGGTTGTGTCATGGTGCGCGGATGATATTCATTGCGCGCACTATGTCAAGAAAATTTTGGAAGGCGGCGAACCGGCGCGACGCAAACCGGACGTTCGCGTTAGATAAATTACCTTCTTCTCTTCTCTTTTGCGCGGCGGCGCGCGGCGGCGGCGAGTTCGCCGGGAGTTTTCGCGCCCGCCGGTCGCGATTTGGGAGCGGCGGGTGAGGAGGGTTTGGCCGCGCTCGGGTCTATGTGCTTCTCGTCCTTTCCGGTCGTCGCCAGTTCGACTTCGGAGTTGACTTCGCCGCCGATGAGGATGGCCGCGCCGGTCAGGTAGAACCAGAGCATGAGGATGATCACCGCGCCGAGCGACCCGTAGGTGGCGTTGTATGAGTTGAAGTAGCTGAGGTAGGCGCGGAAGCCGAACGAGACGATGAGCCAGAGCGTGACGGCGATGGCCGCGCCGGGGCTGACCCAGTGCCAACGGCGATCCTTCACGTCGGGCGCGAGATAATAGATGAGGCCGAAGGCCACGAGCACGAAGACGAGCACCACCGGCCACTGCAAAATCTTCCAGCCCCACGTGAACACCTGCCCGAAGCTGAAACTCGCGGCGATGTATTCGGCGATGTGCCCGCCGAAGAGCGTGAGCGTTAGCGCCGAGAGGATGAGGACGGCGAGCGCGACCGTCAGGCCGAGCGAGATGAGCCGCACCTTCCACCAGGGGCGCGTCTCTTCCGCCTCGTAGGCGATGTTGAGCGTCTGGCAGATGGCGGTCATGCCGTTCGAGGCCGCCCAGAGCGTGGCGAGGATGCCGAAGGAAATTTTGCCGCCGCCCGCCCCCTTTTCCACGTTATCCACCGTCTCGTGAATGAGGTCGCTCGCTTCCTGCGGGACGACCGAGCCGAGTATGCTCAGAAGGTTTTCTCGCAGTTCGCTTCCCGCTTCGGCAAACTGGCCGAGCACGGCGGTGATGAACAGCAGGAGCGGAAAGAGCGCCAGCAGAAAGTAGTAAGAGAGTTGGGCGGAGCGGCCGAAGATGTCGTCTTCGTTAATTTCCGCCCAGACGCGCGTCGCCAGTTCCTTCCAACTTAAACCTCCGAGTTGCCACAATGCCCCGCTCATCCCTTTTGTCTCCCTCGCGTTCTTTCACCACGCGACCTTGCACGTCCTGTTATTTGATCATCGCGCCGGTACGGCTCCAGCGCGTGTTGCGGAAAAAGTCCTGTATGTAGGGGAAGCCGCCGGAAGGCGCGCTCTCGTCGTAAGACCAGTAGACAAAAAGCGCGCGGCCGATGATGAGGTCGCGCGGGACGAAGCCCCAGTAACGACTGTCGAAACTGTTGTCGCGGTTGTCGCCCATCATGAAATAGGAGTCGGCGGGGACGATGATCGTGCGCTGCCCGTTGAAGAGTTTGTAGATGGGCAGGTTCGTATCCTCATCGCCGAGACGCGACGCAGGGCTGTAGGCGACGGTGTAGGGGCCTTCGCCCTGCGGCGGCGGGTTGTCCTCCGTCGTGAGCGGCGCGAGTTCCTCGTTGCCGTCTGTTGCGGGATCGTTCGGATGGTTGACGGCCGTGATGACGCGCTCTTTGAGCGGCTGGCCGTTGACGATGACGCTCGTGCCGCGCAGTTCGATGCGGTCGCCGGGCAGGCCGATGACGCGCTTGACGTAGTTGGTGACGTACTGTTTGTTGCCCGGGTCGTTCGGCGTGTCGCGCCACGGCTCGATGGGATTGCCGGGATATTTGAAGACCACGATGTCGCCGCGCCTGATCTCGCGCTGCGGCAGGAACGACAGCGGCGCGGTGTCGGGGGCAAAGATGAACTTGTTGACGAGCAGGTGATCGCCGATGGTGATCGTGTTCTGCATCGACCCGGTGGGAACTTTCACCGCCTGCACGACGAACGTCATGCCGAACAACGCCATGATCGCCGTCACCACGAGCGACTCGAAATACTCGCGCCACACGCTGCGCGGCGGCCCCGGATGCGGCGGTTTGATCTCCATCGTCGCCACGTAGACGTCGCCCTGTGCGCCCTCACCTTCACTCAAGCGCACCGCGTTCTTTCGCGCCGCCTTGACCGCCGGAGTCTCCAGCAGTTGATCTTCTATGATCGTCGGACGGGAATCATTGCTCATAAAATTATCGTAGATAACGTGTGCGGGGCGGTCAAGCGAAACGCCCGGCCAATCTGTATTCAAGCCCCTTGTTAATTTTCAATCCGCCGCTTCCGCCTGCCGCACTTCCGCCTCTTCCGTTTCTGCTGCTTCCGTTTCCGCCTCAGGCGCTTCCGGCTGCGGGTCTAGGTTCACCTGTTCGAGCGCGCGGCACGCGGCGTCCATCTCGGCGGCCTTGATGGTCGAACCCGCGCCCGGCACGGTGTTGTCCGCGAAGACCACCTCGACGTGGAACATGCGCCGGTGCGGCGGCCCTTCCGTCTCCACCACGTTGTAGGTCGGCGTGACGTGGAAAGTCGCCTGCACGCGCTCCTGCAACATCGTTTTGTAATCGGCGGCGGCGGCCTGCTCCGGGTTCGCCTCCGTCAACTCGGAACTGAGCAGTTGGCGTATGAACTCGCTCGCGCTCGCGTAACCGCCGTCGAGATAGACGGCGGCGATGATGGCCTCGACGACATCTGCGAGGAGCGCGCGCTTGCGCCGCCCGCCGGTCTTCTCCTCGCCGCGCCCGATGCGCAGATAATCGCCGAGTCCGAGGCGGCGCGCGACGCGCGCGAGCATGACCGTGCTGACGAGCCGGTGCTTCATGCGCGAGAGGTCGCCTTCGGTGGCGTCGAGCGTGGATTGATACAGGTAGTCGGCGACGGCGAGGCCGAGCACCGAGTCGCCGACGAATTCGAGCGCCTCGTTGTGCAGGCGACGCGCTTCGACCTCCTCGCCGGGCGCGACGTGCTCGTGCGCCCACGAGCGATGCGTCAGCGCGCGCTCCAGCAGCGTACGGTCTTTGAAAGTGTAGCCGAGCTTTTCTTCCAACGCGCCGAGATCGGGTTCTGTCATGTCGGAATTTTCCACAGTGCGCGATTGTAGCAAACGGCGGAGGGAAAGCTGAATCAGAAAACGGGTAAAGGGCGAGAGATAAAGGAGAAAGGAAAGAAAAGTCGCGCACGACGAGCGCGCCTTCTTCCCCTTTCCACTTTAACCCTTGCCCCTTCCCCTTACTTTCAAGGCAGAGGCTTCGCGGTCACGCCCGCGATGTAGGCTTCGAGTCCTGCGACGGAATCGTTGTTGCGGAATTTGTAGAAGCGCGTGAGTTCCTGCATCCAGCGCGTGCGCGCTTCCGCGTACTGCGCCTCCGTCCCGCTCAGGGCGACGGCGCGCGCGTAGGCATCTGTGATGCGGTCAACCGTGGCGTTGATCTCTGCAAGCGCGGTCTGACTCTCCGCGGTCGTCTCCTTGCCGCCGAAGCGCGCCTCGAACTCTTTCGACTGCGGCTCATACTGGCTGGCGACGTAGGCGGCGGCCAGACGCGAGTAGATGACCGGCGTCTGTCTGATTGCGCCCTCAGAAGCGATAGCCTTGCGAAAATAGTTGACCGACTCGGCGGGCGTCTCTTTCAGGATGAGTTCGCCGATGATGAAATTGAGATAGGCGAGCGCGTCGGGCTGGCCGGTGAAAGGCTTCCAGTCGGAAGGCTGCACGCCCTGTTCGAGCATCGTCGTCGCGCGCCGCGCGAAGGCTAGTGTCTCGGCATTGAAGGAAGCGTCGCCCGCGTTCGACGTGAGGTAGCCCGCGGAGGCGAGGTTGATGATCGTCCTCAAGTTGTCCGGCTCGCTCGCAAGCACCTGCTTGCCCACGCCAAAGGCGGCCGCATACTTCTTCTCCTTAAACAGCAACCTCTCAAACTGCAATTTGCGCGCGGCGCGCTCGTAAGCGTCCACCCACGCGCGCACGCGCGCACCATATTCGTCGTTCGGATATTTCCCGACGTACTCGCGTCCCGCCTCGAAGGCCGCCAACTGGTTGAGATTGATGTTGGCGCGCCAGCGTTCGTAGAGGTCTGCCTGTGCCTCTGTGACCTGCGCCTGCTGCTGCCTGCGCGCCGCCGCGTTGCGCGTCGCCGACGGTTGCTGTGCCGCCGACGGCAAGGCGACGAGACAGAGCA
>DASVPS010000188.1:0-38605 GCA_036389555.1 Pyrinomonadaceae bacterium | reverse complement strand
CGTTCGACGACTTCTCTCTCGCTCGTGGCCGGCAGTTTTCAAGTCTCTCAGGTGAAAAGGATGCTCCCAAGTATGTTGACGAAAATAATGCGCTTTGTGGTGCTCGCCGCTCTGTGTCTCGCTATCGCGCCGGCCATCGTGCGTTCGCAGTCGAAGACGAGTCTGAGTGATAAGTTCAGGCAGCTCGAAGAAATTTTGCCGACGCCGAACGAACAGCGCGCGGCCTCCGGCGCGCCCGGCCGCTCTTACTGGCAGCAGCGCGCCGACTACCAGATCAACGTCGAACTCGACGACGTGCGCCAGCGCATCAACGCCTCCGAGACCATCACCTATTACAACCAGTCGCCCGACCCGCTCCCCTATCTCTGGCTGCAACTCGACCAGAACATCTGGCAGCAGGACTCCGACTCGCGCCTCACGCAGACCGCGCCGAACTTTGAGCGCGTGCCCATCAACCAGATCGAAAACCTGCTCTACGCGCGCGCCTTCGAGGGCGGCTATCGCATCACGGCCGTGCGCGACGCAAAAGGCGCGCCGCTGCGCCACACCATCGTCAAGACGATGATGCGCGTTGACCTGCCGCAGCCGCTCGCGCCCGGCGCAAGCGTCGCCTTCTCCGTAGACTGGAATTACAACATCAACGACCAGCGCAAAATCGGCGGGCGCACCGGCTACGAGTTCTTCCCCAAAGACGGCAACTACCTCTACGAGATCGCGCACTGGTTTCCGCGCATGGCCGCCTACAACGATGTCTCCGGCTGGCAGCACAAACAATTCTTAGGCGCGGGCGAGTTCACGCTGGAGTTCGGCAACTACCGCGTCTCGATCACCGCGCCCGACGATCACGTCGTCGCCTCGACGGGCGTGCTGCAAAACCCGAACGCCGTGCTGACGGCCGTACAGCGCCAGCGCTTGGAACAGGCGCGAACGGCCAAAGAGCCGATCTTCATCATCACCCCGGACGAGGCGCGCGCCAACGAATCGCACAAGCCGACGGGCAAAAAGACCTGGGTCTTCCACGCCGACAACGTGCGAGATTTCGCCTTCGCCTCCTCGCGCAAGTTCATCTGGGACGCACAGGGGCATAACGTCGAGGGCAATCGCGTGATGGCGATGTCGATGTACCCTAAGGAGGGCGAGCCGCTCTGGTCGAAGTATTCGACGCACGCCATCATCCACACGCTCAACATCTATTCGCGCTACTCGTTCACTTATCCTTACCCCGTCGCGCAGTCCATCAACGGCCCCGTCGGCGGCATGGAATACCCGATGATCTGCTTCAACGGCCCGCGCCCGCTCGAAGACGGGACATACTCGGCGGGCACGAAGTACGGCCTCATCTCGGTCGTCATACACGAAGTCGGCCACAACTATTTTCCGATGATCGTCAACTCGGACGAGCGCCAGTGGACGTGGATGGACGAGGGTCTCAACTCGTTTCTGCAATATCTGGCCGAGCAGGAATGGGAGGAGAATTACCCCTCCTGGCGCGGCGAGCCGCAGAACATACGCGAATACATGGCGAGCCAGAATCAGGTGCCGATCATGACGAACTCCGAATCAGTTTTGCAGTTCGGCAACAACGCCTACGGGAAACCCGCGACCGCTCTTAACGTCCTGCGCGAAACCGTCTTGGGGCGCGAGCTTTTCGATTTCGCCTTCCGGCAATACTCGCAGCGCTGGAAGTTCAAGCGACCGATGCCCGCCGATTTCTTCCGCTCGATGGAGGACGCTTCGGGCGTTGACCTGGACTGGTTCTGGCACGGCTGGTTCTACACGACCGACCACGTGGACATCTCCATAGAGCGCGTGCGTCTCTTCCAGCCCTTCACGAACAACCCCGAACTCGACAAGGCCGCACGCGCGCGCGAACGCGCCGAGCAGCCGCAGACCCTCTCGCAGGAGCGCAACAAGGCGCTCCCGAAGCGCGTGGACGAGTTTCCCTCCCTGCGCGATTTCTACAACACCTACGACGAACTCGTCGTGACCGAACGCGACCGCGAGCAGTATCAACGCCTGCTGCAAGCGCTCACCCCGCGCGAGCGCGAACTGCTCCAGACCGGCCTCAATTTCTACATCGTTGACTTGAAGAACGTCGGCGGCCTCGTCAGCCCCGTCATCTTCGACATCGAGTACATGGACGGCACGCACGAGTTAATGCGCATCCCCGCGGAAATCTGGCGCTACAACAACACGGAAGTCTCCAAGCTGATCACGACCAACAAGGAGGTGCGCGCCATCTCGCTCGACCCGCGCCTTGAGACGGCCGACGTGGACATGTCGAACAACAGCTTCCCGCGCCGCCCCGTCAAGTCGCGCTTCCAAATCTTCAAAGACCAGCAGGCGCAACCCAACCCCATGCAACTGCTCGAACGCAAACAACCGTCGCCGACCCCGACGCCGACGCCGACGAATTGAAGGATGAACGAGAAACAGGAGACAGAATTCAGAATTCAGAAGTCAGAATGAAGATGCGCACATGTCTATTCTGACTCCTGACTCCTGAATTCTGAATTCTGAATTCTGTCTCCTCCTTCATCCTTTGTTATAAAGAGAGTTGATTTATGAAGCATGCCGGATACATTTTGAGTCTAGCCCTCGTCGTCGTCGCCTTCGGCCTCGCGCCCGCGCGCCTTCTTCCGGTGGCGGCGGCGCACAAGTTCCACACCAGTTTTACAGAGGCCGACTACAACGCGGCCGAGCGTTCACTGCAAATCACTCTGCGCACATTTCCAGACGATCTGGAAAACATTCTCCGCCGACGCAGCGGTAAAGCCGTGCGCCTCGACCGGAAGAAGGAGACCGAACCGCTCCTCGTCGCCTACCTGCAAGAAACCTTCCAGTTGAAGAACGCCAAAGGCGAGGCCGTCAAACTCTCCTGGGTCGGCATGGACTCGGGCGTCGATAGCGCGTGGCTCTACTTCGAGGCCAGGATGCCCGAAGGCACCGCGGGCGCAAAGCTGCGCAATCAATTTATGTTCGACCTCTACGACGATCAAATCAACCTCGTCAACGTCAAACAAGACGGCAAAAAGCGCGCCCTCACTTTCAAAAACGGCGACAACTTCCAACCGCTCGCGCCGCAATAAACAACCATCTCGGCCGGGGCGAAAATAGAAGAGGCGCGTGCGAGAGTAAACTCGCACGCGCCTCTCTTTTGTTAGCGACCCGGACTCTTAGCGAAGCACCTGCATGGAGATGCTCCTGGTCAGCGGGTTGACGGTGAAGCGCACGAGGCGCGTGGCCGTCGTCGTGGTGAGCGTGCTGCCGGTCGTCGTGGTGCCGCCGGTCGTGCCGGTCGTCGCACCCGCCGTTTGCGGGGTACGGATCGTCTGGGTGCTGGCGATCTCGAAGTCCTGCGCCGCGCCCGCCCAGCCGATGACGCGGAAGATGTAGCGCGTGTTCGGCTGTATGTCGGCCGTCACGATCTCGGTGGATTCGGCCGTGCCCGAAGATGAGAGCACGCGCCCGTTGGCATCGCGCAACTCGAAGTCGAGGTCAACGCCCGTGAGCGGCGAGGTCAGAATGCCCTTGACGGCGGCGGCATTGGCCTGCGAGGTGAAGGGCACGTCAACGTAGGTGACGCCGCTCGCCAGTTGCAGGCCGGTATCGCTCGCCGGGACGATCCCTGAGAACGATTCGCTGAAGGTCGAGGTGATGAAGTTGCCGTCAAATTTCGGCTCCGGCTCGTAGCGCGTGGCCGCACCCGCAGGCACTTGCACGCGCGCCGTGACCACCGCGTCGAAGGTGAAGAGTTGCGTGTTCGGGTTGTTGAAAGCGATGTGCCGCGCCGCCGAAGTTTGATTCTTCGTGAGCGTCGAGCGGTAGTAGAAACTGGCCGGAGACGCGCCGCGACCCGCGCCGAAGTTGTCTGCGTTGGCGACCGAGACGGACGGGGCGGAGATGTTGACGATGCGGAAGTCAATCGGCTGGTAGATCGTGCCGTCGAACGCGCCCGCGCCGAGGTTCTTGATCGCCTGATCAAATTCGGTCTTGCCGTTGGCGAACGAGATGTTGCTGTTCACGGTTTGAATGCTGTTCGTCACGTCGATGACGGCCGTCGCCATCGCCGCCGCCGCGCTGTTGTCGGAGACGCCGACCTGACGGTTCGCGTTCACGTTCAGGGCGCGCACCACGTATTCGTAGCTCACAGGGTTCTTCAAACCGCGCGCCACGAAGACGCCTTCGATGAGGCCGCTGTCCGTGTAGGCGGACTCGCTGCCGTTGACATAAGCGATGTGCATGAAGCCGTCGGTTCCGCCGTCGCCATCCATGTACTCGCGCCCCGTGACGGGTTTGTTCTGGCGCACGTTCTCTTTGCCGATTTCGCGTCGCAACACTTCATAGGCGAATGCGCCCGCAACCGGCTGCCACGAAATCTGGTTCGCTTTGGAAGAGGCCGCCGTAACGGTGACGCCCGCGGGGGCGCTCAGTTTGTTGACCGAAGCCGCGAAGTCGGAGACGCGGGTTGAGATGGCCTGACGCCCTTCGGAGTTGGGCGCGACGGCGTTCGTGCCGAGTTCGCGCGCGGCGAAGACCTGCTCGATGAGCGCGCGGTGCTGGCCGGGCGCATCGGGGTCTGTGGCGTCTGACGGGTAGAGCGATTGATCTGCGATGATCATGGCGTCGCGCGAGCGCACCATCGTGTCGGGGTTGTAGGTGGACAGCACGTAGATCGCGCCGAGCAGGATGCGTTCCCAATTTTCCTGACCGCGGCTGATCGCTTTCGTCGCGTCGCCCGTGATGAGATCGGGGCGCGTGAAGTTGCCGCCCTGTTCGGACAGGATCATCAGTTCGCGCAAGTCCCAACCGGCGGCGGCGAAGATTTCACCGTCGCGGTGCTCCTCGAACGCGCTGCCGCCGTAAGTGCCGAGTTGCGAATAGAGCAGGCCGGAATCGCCGTGACGAATGTACTGCCGCTCGTCCGGGTTGCCGCCGCCCGCGCGCACCGCCGCGCGATAGTCCTTGCCGTTCAAAACGTAGTTGCCGAGCACGGGATTGTTGGCCGCCGTGTAAGCCCAGAGATCGGCCTGAGCTTCGTTGACCGCGGAGCCTTCGGGCGCGCCGTTCGGGTCGTTTTCCAGACCGGCGATGGGCGAGGAGATGGAGTGCATGCCTTCGTGATAGGGCACGGCGAAGTCGATGCCCAGATCGTTCAGGAGATAGCCGTGGCCGTAGGAAGTCGGGTTGACGACGACGTTCTGGCCGCCGGGCGTCTCGCCCAAAAACTCTTCGGACGAAGCGGAGACGGAGAAGGCGTTGTCTAAACCGAGCAGCTTCTCCGCAAACGCGGGGTCGCTCGGGTTGGTCGGCGGCGCAAGCACGTTCGGGATGTGGACGTTGCCGATCAGCGGGCTGGCCTGATTCGGATAGGTGTCGGGGAAGCTGCCCTGACCGACGCGGCTGTGTTTGAGGTCGCCCGCGACGTGCAGGTAGTCTATGTATTCGAGCAGGCTCGTAATGTAGAAGAACTGCGAAATCTCGGCTTGATGCTCGGCCGGTTCCGCGCCGGGGCCGAAGTGCTGCGCGTCGGTGGTGCGCCCCTCGAAGTTGGCCGGGTCGTCTTTGGCAAAGTACCAGGTGCCGAGCGCAGCCTGCATGAACGGGAGTTTGACGGCGAGCACGTTTTCGATGTGCGCGTGCGTGCCCGTCAGCGTGCCGTTCTGGCCGGTCACGATGTTGGACGGGTCGAACTTGCGCAGTTGGACGCGGAGTTGACCGCAGGGCGCGCCGTTCGCGCCGTTCTCGATGATGCCTTCGTCCTGCAATTTTTTGCTGATGCAGGGATAGGTCGGGAACACGTCGGCCTCAGGCTGAAGCTGCTTTTGATAGCGCACGATGTCTTCGCGGTAGAGAATCTCGCCGGTCGCGGCATCGATCTGATACTTGAACGCGCCGAACGGGTTGCGCGAGAAGACGAGGAACTTGTAGGCGAGACGCGGCCCCGCCGCCGTCGGGAAGACGTTCAGGTGCGGGTGCGGCACGGCCATCGGGCCGAGTTGCGAAGCGAGTTTGTCGAGCGCTGGATTGAGCACGTCGGCCACGCCCTGCACCCACTGAACTTTGAACTTCGCGAGATCGGTCTGCGCTTTGGCGACGGCCGCCGCGCCGTCGAGCGACGGGTTCATTTCGACGTTCAAATCTTTCTGGTAAGGGCCGGAGACGGACTTGACGCGCCGCTCGCCGTCCATGACGACGCCGACGCCGCGACCCGCGACGGGCAAGCCCTGATAGGTTTGTTCAAAATAAAGGAGGTTGCCGCCGAGCGCTTCTGTGTTGCGTTTGAGGCGGAGCGTTGACATGTCGCTGATGCCGAAGAGTCCGGCATTGGCTTGCAGGAACTCGCGCGCGGCCGCTTCGGGTTCGAGCGCGGAGGGCTGCGAGGCGAAGTCCATGATGGTGTCAACCGAGCCGGTCGTTTTGTCCCAGCGCGCGGTGACGTTCGCGTCGCCGAGGTTGGCCTTCAGCGCGCCGAGCGCTTGGAGTTGCGCGGCCGAGGGCGGGCGCACGATTGACTTGCCGAGGTTGACGTTGAAGTCGGGGACGGGCGTCCGGTTCAAATCGAGTTTGTCGCCGGGCGACGCGGCGGCGCGCGTGCTCTGGCCGATGAACGTCGCGCCGAAGAGGAGTACGGCGAGCGCGGCGAGCGCGGCGAGGGCGACGAAGAGTTGGTTAACCCGGCGGGCTTTTCTCTGGGCAAGTGCGTTCGGTGAACTCATCGGTTTATCTCCTGTAAAATTTGTATGGCTGTCGCCTGGGAGTCGGAATCTCTAAAATTTTTTGTCTCTCGTGTTGTCGGCGAGGTGGAGTTGTCAAACTCCCGCGGCGTCGCTTGAGCCGTGCGACGCCGCGGGGCGAGACGAGGTTAATTCCCGGCCGCGAAACGCGCGGCGAAGGTGTTGACTTTCGCGGCCAGCGCGGCGCGCGTCAGACCGCCGGACGGTTCGACGCGGGGGCCGGGCAAAGCGACGAACTGACCGGGCGCGACCTGCTTGATCTCGGCCGGGTAAACTTCGAGCAGGCCGCGGTCGATGGCAATCTGCACGTAGCCGCGCAAGGCCGAAGGAATCTGCGCGTTGTCCGAGAGCGTGACGCCGCCCGTGGTGACGTTCGTGCCTGCCTTCGCTTTCGCTTCCGTATCGAGGCCGAGCGCGCGGACGAAGGCGACGGCGAGGTCGAGGCGGCTCGTGAGGCCGTTCGGGTTGAAGCTGGTGCCGCTCGCGGACATCAAACCGGCGGGCGCGAAGTTCCAGTCGCGCAGCGTCGAACCGCTCATCGTCAGAGATTCGGCGAGCGCGGCGAGGTCGCCGGACACGTCTGTGAACCTAAGCGTCCCGCTCACCGTCTGGCGCACGGGCGCGTTGAGCATGAGCGTGCGCGCGAAGTCTTCGCGCGTGACCGCCGCTTCCGGGTGGAAGTAGCCGTCTGCGAGCGTGTCCATGCGGCGGCTCTTGAGCAGCGTCTCGAAAAATTCCTGCTGCTCGTGTCCCTGAAGGTCTGCGACGGGCGCGAGCGTGTAGAGCTTCTGCAAGATCACGCCCTTAACCGCGCCGGGCGCGGCCGCACCGGAGGTCGGCAGACTCACGCCGGGCACGGCGACGAGGCCGCGCGCGCCGCGCACTTCCAAGACCCACTCGCCGGGCAGAGGATTCTGCACGATGACCCCGCGGCTGTTCGCGCCGATCACCGGATACTGGACGCCGCTCGAATAAGTTGTGCCGTCGGGCGAGGTCAGGACGATGCCGACGAGGTTGCCGTCGCCCGTCTCGGCCGCCGTGTCAACGCGCCCGTACACATCGAGTACGCTCATCCCCGGCTGCACCGTGAACTTACGCGCGTTCGGAGAGTTTGCGCCGGGCAGAGCCGACGGGTCGAAATCGACGTGGAACGCCTGCGAGGCCGGGATCGAGATGGTGAACTTTGCGTTGAAGTTCGGATTGTTGAAAGCGTTGTAGGCGCGCGTGCGATTGAAGACTTTATCCACGGCGGCGTAGGCGTTGATGTAGCCCGCGCCGACTTCGTGATCCGCATAGCCGGGCATGCGCGTCGCGGTCTCCGTGATGATCTGCTTGATCTCGTCGGGCGAGAGCGTAGGGTCTGCGTCGAGCATCAGGGCGACGACGCCGGCCACGTATGGCGTCGCCATCGAAGTGCCGGAAATCTGCGTGTAGAAGGGAATCTCGCCGGGTGCGAGTTCCGCGTCGGCGTCGAGGCCGTTGGCCGTGATGTTCGAGGTCGAGCGCGTCGAGACGTAAGCGGCGGAGAACTTCGCTGCGTTCGACTCGAACTCGCGACCCGCGCCCGGAGCGGTGATGGTCGGCGCGTCGAAGTCGTCGAGCGGGTCGCTGTTGCCGAAACGCTCGTCGGCCGGCAGGCCGCGCGAGGAGAAAGAGGCAAGGCCGCCCTCTTTTGTGCCCGCCGCGACGCCGATCACCCAGGGCGCTTTCGCATACTTGTTGAAGGTGTGTTTGCCGGGGCCAGAGTTCGCGCCCGCGAACAGAACCGTGATGCCGTTGTCGTAGGCCGCCCGGCTCGCGATGTTGATCGGGTTATCGGGATCGAACACATCGAAGCTGCCGTAGGAGTTGGAGACGACCTTGATGTTGTAGTTGTACTGGTTCGCCAGCGCCCACTCCCACGCGCCGACGGCGTTTAAGACGAACAGCCCCGCGCCGAGTCCCGCGCCGATGATCTTCGTGCCCGGCGCGACGCCCGCATACTTGCCGCCCGAACGCTGACCCGTGCCGCCGATGATCCCTGCGCAGTGCGTGCCGTGGCCGACGGTCTGGTCTGTGTTCGGCACGTTCTCAAGGACGGTGACGGGCGTGAAGCCATCCTCGACGGTGTTGGTGCTGGTCAAGACCTGCACGTTCTGGATGACGGTCTGACCGAATTTGAGATCGTCGTGCGTGGCATCAACGCCCGAGTCGATGACGAGGACGGAGAAGTCGCCTTTGCCGGAGACAGGCCAGCCGTCGTTGCGCTGGCGGAAGACCTGATTGGTGCGTACGCGCTCGACGCCTGTGAGCGTGCGCGCCTGCAAGTCGTAATAATGAATCCGCTCGTTATCCCAGACGGAACGCACCGCGCTATTGGCGGCGAGGGCGCGCACCTGTCCGGCCGTGGCCGCGGGCAACGCGACCATGCCGAGGCGCGGATAGGTGATGGCGCGCGTGACGCCGAGCGCGCGGAGCGCGGAGAGGTGCGAATCCTTGAGACCGTCGTTCGTGTTGAAGGCGACGATGACCGTGCCGACGTTGGTCGTGTCGGCCAGTGAAGTCAGTTGCGACGAGAGCGCGGGGCTGACGCGAGCCGCCAGCGTCGTCGCCGACAGCGCGAAGCACAGTGTGATTGCCGCTAATAGGTTCTGGACTTTTCTCATTTTCAAAAACAGCCTCCGGTTGAACTCTTTAATCAAAAATTGAACGGCGAGGGTCGTGACCTCTCTTCCACGGTCGCAAAATTACGCGAAGGCTATTGAGCAAAACTTGAGGTAAGGTTGAGGTGGACTTGAGAATGCGCAATGTAATCAAATCGCAATTAACTCATTACGCGAATGCAAAACCAGACCGCCGATCTTCTTTCAATAAGAAGATCGGCGGTCTGGTTTTACTAACAACGATTCGAGCTATTCGCCGAACATCTCGCCGAGCAATTTCGTCGCGGGCGCGATGAACTCTGCGCGTTTGACGACGCGCGACGGTTCGACACGGGGGCCGGGCAATGCGACGAACTGACCGGGCGCGACCTGTTTGATCTCGGCCGGGTAGACTTCGAGCAGGCCGCGGTCGATGGCGATCTGCACGTAGCCGCGCAAGGCCGAAGGAATCTGCGCATTGTCCGAGAGCGTGACGCCGCCCGTGGTGACGTTCGTGCCCGCGCGAGCGCGCGCCTGTGCATCCAGACGGAGCGCGCGCACCAGGGCGACGGCCTCTTCGAGACGTGTGACTTGCGCCGAGCCGCCGAAGGTCGTGCCGTCGAGACCCATCACGCCTTCGCGTTTGAGCGATTCGGCGATGAGTTCCTCGGCCGTGCCCGCCGGGATGTCGCCGAACGTCGGGCGGTTCGGCAGGTATTGCATGACGCGCGTGCCGAACATCAGAGCCTGCGCCAGTTCCATACGGGTGAGCGCATCGTCTGGGCGGAAGAAGTTGGCGCTCGTGAACATGAGTCGGTCGTAGACGAGGCGCAGCGCGCGTGTGCGCGTGGTCGCGTCGAGTCCGGCGAGGTCTGCCACTTGATTCGCGTCGTAGGTGTAATTTTTGACGGTCAGCGTGAAGGGTTGATCCACGGGCGCGCCCGCGCCGGCCAGACCCGCGCTGATGCGCGCCGTGTAGGTGCCGGGCGCGGGAAATTCGATCTTGACGGCCTCGCGCGCGCCGAAGAGGGCGGCGGCATTGGTCGCGTTGGAACTGGCGACGGTCTGGCCGTCCTTCTGGATCGTGAGCGCGAGATCGGCGGCGACGATGCGCGTGTTGTCAACGACGAGTTCGTCTTCGCCGAGCGCGCCGTTCCAATCAATCTGGACGAAGGCGAAGCGCGTGTCGGCGGGCACTTCAAAAGTTTGCGTCGTCGCGCCGCGCGCGGGCACCGTGCCGTTGGAAATTTGCGCGGTCTGCTCGGCGAGCGCGAGTCCTTTGCCGTCGAAGCCGAAGTTACCGTAGAGCTTCTGCGGGTTGAGCGCGAGGTCAACCGCGGCGTGGACGTTCGCCATCCCTGTGCCGACTTCAAATGTGTCGTAAGCGGCCATCGGCGTCGCGGTGCGTTCGATGATGGCGCGCACGTCGTCGGGCGTGAGACGCGGGTTGGCTTCGAGGACGGTGGCGGCCAGCCCGGCGAGGTGCAGGCAGGCCATCGAGGTGCCGGAAATCTGCGTGTAGTAGGGAAGGTATCCGGGCGGAATCTCCGTGTCCGCGTCCGCGCCGTTGGCGACGATGTTCGTCGCGGAACGCGCGGCGACGACCGCCGAAGTGAAACCCTTTTCCGCCGCGCCGCCCGTGCCGGGCACGACCACGGTCGGGTGAACCTCTGTGTCTCCGAAGATGCCGCGCGAGGAGAAACCGGCGAGGCGGAAATCCTTCGTCGCCGCGCCCGCAGAGATGAGCCACGGGAACGACGCCCAGCGGTTCTGCGAGTTCGGGCGCGTGCCGTCGTTGCCGTTGGCGAAGACGACGACGATGCCTTCGTCATGCAGAGCCTTGCTCGCCACGTTGACCGGATGATCCGGATCGAGCGCGACGGCCGAGTTGCCCCATGAGTTCGAGACCACCTTGATGTTCAGGTTGAAATGGTTGCTCAAAACGTAGTCGAAGGCCGCCACCTGTCCGAGCACGAAGAGGACGCCGCCCGAACCGAGGCCGACGAGTTTCGCGCCGGGCGCAACGCCCTGATAGAGCGTGCCGCTCTGCTGTCCAGTGCCTGCCGCGATCCCTGCGCAGTGTGTGCCGTGGCCGACGTGCGTGTCTGTATTCAACACGTCTTCGACGTAGGACGGCGGCAGAATCCCCTGCGCGACGTTGCCGGTCGAAGCGGTGCGGACGACGAGGCCGTCCTGATCGTTCGGGTTGACGAGCACGTTCTGGATGGTCTTGCCCGCCTGCCGGTTGAGCATGTCCATCTTGAGATCGGGATGCCCGGCGTCAATGCCCGAATCGTTGATCGCGATGGTGACGCCCTTGCCCGAATAGGGCTGGCCGAGGTTGTTCCTGAGCGACGTGTCGGCGCGCAGGCGCGAGACGCCGATGAGCGGTTTCGTCTGGTGCAGGTAAAGTTCGAGCGGCGTGTTGAGATAGATGGAGCGCAAGCCCGACAGCTTTGTGAGTTCGGCGATCTGCGCCGGCGTGGCGTTGACGGCCATGATCGGCAGATTTTGCATCCGCACGCCCGTCGAGATGCCGAGCGATGAGACGGCGGCAATCGCGGCGTCCGTCACGCGCGCGCCCTCGAAGGTGAGCAGCACGCCGAGTTGTTGCGTGCTCGCCGCGCCGGTTGCGGCGGCGAGCCGCGCGCGCAGTTCCGGGTCAACCTTCACAGACGTGTTGCCGGGGGCGATTGTGGCCGAACTCGTACGGCCTGTCTGGAAAACGAAAACGATAGCGGCGAGGATCACGAACAGCAGCGACAGCGTGTGCGAACGTCTCAGAGTGTGGCGCATCTTCTCTTGGCCTCCATAGTTTCGATAACCGTACCGGCGCGGAAAACTTCTCTGCGTGCGCGTTTGAACTGGCCGGGGGAATTGCGAAATGAACGAAAATCTCCCGCCGCCACCCCGACGATAGCGGCGAGAGACTTCGTCTCCGGCGAGCGTTTAGTTCAAGAACTTCACACTCACGGATTTCGTCAGCGGGTTGACCGTGAAACGCGCGAGGCGTGTCACGATGGCCGTTGGCTTAAGCGTGCCGCTCGTCGCGGTCGAGCCGCCCGTCGCCGCGCCCGGCGTGAACTTGCCCGCGTTCTCGTTCGGCGAGCCTTCGGGAAGCAGTTGCTTGCTCACGATACGGAACTCAGCCGGGCCGTTAGCGAAGCCTTTGACGCGCAGGATGTAGCGCGTGTTCGGAGCGACGCGCGTCTCGACGCGCTCGGTGGCGGTCGCGCCAGCGGACGTGCCGAGCGATTTACCGTCCGTCGTCAGAATCTCGAAGTCGAGGTCAACGGCGGTCGTCGAACTCAAAGTCGCATCGAGAATGAGAGCGTCGGATTTCGTCGTCACCTCAACGTCCACATAAGTGATACCGGCGAAGGCAGGGTCGCCGTAGGTCAAGGCCGGTTCGCCGGTCGTGCCTGTGGGGTCGCCCGCGAGCAGCGTGCCGGTCTTCTCTTCGCTGAAGACCGAATAGGTGATGGGCGCGGGCGGTTCGCTCGTGCCGTCGTTGCCGAGGCTGCCGTTGCCGCCGGCCGAACCCGCGTAAGCCTGCCCGGTGATGCGTGCGTCGAAGGTGAACAGTTTCGCCAGCGGGTCGTTGAACTCAAGCCGCTTGGCCGCCGAAGTCTGGCCGAGCGCGAGGTTCTGGTTGTAGACGAAAGTGTTTGCGCCGCCGTCGGCGTTCCTGACGGTGATGGACGGGTCGGAGATGGCGGTGATCTGGAAGTTGATCGCGCCGTAGATGGTCTTGTCGTCGGAGATCGCGCCGCGCGCGTTCGTCAGTTTGTTGTCGAAGGCGAAGACGCCGTTTGCGAACGTGACGTTCGAGAGCGCGCTGTCAACCTGCGCCGTCACGTCCTGTGTGACGCGCACGGGCTTGGCCGCGCCGGAGAGATCGGAGAAGCCGAGTTGGCGCGTCTGGTTCACGCCGATGGCGCGCACAGAGTATTCGCTGTTGAACAAATCGTTCAATCCTTCGGGCGCGAACACTTCGTGGACAGCGCCGAGGTCTTCGTAAGACGACTGGTTGCCGCCGACGAAAGCGACGTGGCGGAAGCCTGTGGTGGACGAGTCGCCGTCGGCGAACGCGCGCTTGCCGTTCGGCTGGCGGCGGTTCTCGAAACCGATCTTGCGCTTGAGGATTTCATAGGAGACCGCACCTTCGACGGGCTGCCACGTGATGCGGTTGGTGCGCGCCGACGCGGGCGCGACCGTCACGCCCTGCGGCACGGCGGGCGCGGCCTGCTGGCCTGTGAAGGCCGTCACCTGCGTAGAGATGGTGGCCTGATTACCGCTGACTTCGCGCGCCTGTGAACCCAACTCGTGCGCCGCGAAAATCTGTTCGATCATGGCGCGGTGCTGGCCGGGCGCTGACGGGTCGGTCGGGTCGGTCGGATAGAGCGATTGATCCGCGACGAGCATCGCGTCGCGCGCTTTGACCATCGTGTCGGGCGAGGTTGTGCCGAGCACGTACATCGAGCCGAGGAAGAGGCGCTCGAAAATCTCCGTGCCTTTGCTGATCTCTTTGGTCGGCGTGCCATCCTTCGGCGCGGGGCGGCGATAGGTGGACTTCGACGGGTAGACACGGTTCAACATCTCGCGCACGTCCCACATCGTGGACATGTAAATCTCGCCGTCGTAGTGCTCCTCGAATTCGTAGACGCCCGCGGCGGCGGTCAGCGTGCCGATGTCTGAATACTTCAGGGTCGAGCGCGCGCTGCGAATGTAGGCGAGCGAATCGGGGTTGCGGCCGAGCGAGCGATAACGATCACGGATGCCCTTGGCATTGACGACGTAGTCGCCGAGCGAGGGATTGTCGGTGATGGTGAACGCCCACATGTCTGCCTGGCCTTCGTTGAGCGCGCTGCCTTCGGGGTCGCCTTCCAGACCGGCGATGGGGCTGGTGATGGCGTGCATCCCTTCGTGATAGGGCACTGTGCCTTCGAGCGCGAGGTCGTTGAAGAGGAAGCCGTGGCCGTAAGAGGTCGGGTTGACAACGACGGGCGAAGCCGTCCCGGCGAGCGAACTGATGAGACTCGTCAGGTTCAACGCGAACGCATTATCGAGACCGAGCACTTTCGCGGGCAGGTTGGCATCGGCCGCCGGAAGTTTGCCCGCCGCCACGTCGAGCGCCATGTAGATGTTCGGGATGTGGACGGTCGCCGGAAGCGGAATGGTTTTGTTCGGATAGTCGTCGGGGAAGCTGCCCGCGCCGACGCGGTTGTTCACACGGTCGCCCGCGACGTGCAGGTAATCCACGTATTCGAGCAAATAGGTCGTGAAGAAGAAGGCGTTGATCTCGTCCTGATGCTCGGCCGGTTCGGCGAGTTGATCCTGCTCGTTGGTGCGCGCTTCGAGGTTGGCCGGGTCGTCCACGCGGAAGTGCCAGGTGCCTTTGGCGGCCTGCGCAAACGGCTGCCTGGTGGCGAGCGCGTTGTTGACGACGGTGTGCGTGCCGGTGAGCGTGCCCATCAGTCCGGTCACGACGTTCGAGGCATCGAAGCTGCGCAGCTTGACGCGCTCCTGTCCGAGCGGCGTGCCCGCAGCGTCAACGCTGATCTTCGATTGATCTTTGAGTTCCGGCGTGATGGTCGGGTATTTCGGATAGATGTCGGCCGTGAAGGGCAGAGGCGTCTCCGGGGCTTGCTGGAAGTTGACGAAATCTTTGCGCGCGATGGTTTCGCCCGTGTGCGCGTCGATGGAAACCAGATAGAGGCCAAACGGGTTCTCGGAGAACCTGGCGACTTTCCAGACGAGTTTGTAGCCGTCAACGGTCGGGTAGACGCCGAGTTGGGGCTGGTATTGATCGAGCACGGCGACCTGTTTGGCGAGACCGGCGAGCGCGGGGCGCAAGAGGCTCGTGATGCTCTCGGGCAGCGCGACGTGGAAGCGCGCGAGGTCGGCGGCGGCCGCCTGCTTCGCCTGTTCGGCCGTCAGAGTGGGCTGCGTGTTGACCTGTACGTCGCGGAAGTGCGGGCCGCTCGCCATCACGACTTGATTGTTGGCGTTCAGGACGAGACCGATGCCGCCGTCCTTCACGTCGAGGCCGTTATAAGTTTGCTGGAAGCGCAGGAGATGGCCGCCGAGCGCGTTCGTGTTGCGCACGATGCGCAGGTCTGAGAGGTTCGAGATGCCGAAGGCGGCGGCGTTCGCGGCGAGAAAAGCGCGACCCGCTTCTTCGGGCGTCCCGGCGAAGGGCGCGCTCGCGAAGTCGCGTATGACATCGGGCGAGCCGCCGAAATCGTTCCAGCGCACCGTCAGGTTCGCGGCGTTGGTGTTGGCCTTCAAAGTCTCGACCGCCGCCAGTTGGTCGGCGGTGGCGGTGCGCAGGTTGGCGGCCGCGCGCGACAGGTTGAGATCGAAATTAGGAGCCGGGCGGCCGTACATATTGAAGCCGAGGCCGCCGGTCTGGGGGCTGGATATTGCGCCCGCGGCGGCGGCGGCCGGACGGGGCACGTAAGTGGCCGTCGCGACGAAGGCCGCAACCAGCATGACGATAAAAACTTTGATCCACATGGTTCGCGCTCTGCGCATAATTGCTTCTCCTCTGACGAGTTTAAAATTGAAGTTGAAGTCCGTCGGCGTTTGACGTTGGCGAGATTAGCGAAGCGCGCTTGAGGAATACTTGAGGGCGACTTGAGGCGCAGAGACCATGCGGGTTGAGATTATTGTGATCGTGTTGCAAACGCGCGGCGACATTCGCAGCGTTATCGTTCGGATGAACTATCAGCCGCTGCGACCACGGAGCGGAGCAGTGATGCGAGCGGATGGATGAGGGATGAAGTGAAATTCTTCAAGCGCCTGAACGCTTACATTTATCCCTCATCCACTCCGCCCCGTTTCTCCCGTCAACCGCGCGGGATACCGAGACAGACCGCGCCGCAGGCGTTCGAGTTTGCGAGGTTCGTGTTCATGTCGGATTCTCCTTGCTTGCAGACACGTACACGATAGCGTGAGGGCGTTGAGGAAAACTTGAGGCGCGGGCAGGCGGGCGTGTGTTTATTACAATTGTGTTGCGAATTTAGTAAACGACTTCCGCGCGGGCGGTGCGTCTTAGAAGTTATTTTTAAAAGTGAACTGTTGTCCCGAAGGGACTATTGAGAATAGCCCAGCGATTTATCGCTGGGGAGAGTGAACGTGTCTTTATACATAGAGTCCCGTAGGGACGATTGAATGATCTACTCAATCGTCCCTACGGGACTCACACATTATCTTTCAACTGATTCCCGGCACTTCAGTGCCGGGCTATTAGCAATCGTCCCTCGCGGGACTCTTTGTGACAACTTCTTAGAGGGCGGGGAATTCCGTCTTCAACCTGCCAAAGCGATAGGCTTCCCTGATCGAGACTTTCGCTTTGCCGCGCGCCTCTTTGAGCCAGGCGGCGAGCAGACGCGCCTGTTTCTCTGCGAGCAGGCGCGTGCGAATGTCCGGCGTGGCTTCCCGGAGCGTGACGGCGCGGGCGTCGTCGCGCCCCGCCAGTTTGATGATGTGATAGCCGTACTCTGTTTCGACCACTTCGCTCACTTCGCCGGGCTTCAACTTGAAGGCCGCATCGTCGAAAGCGCGCGTGTGCGCGCCGCGGGCAAACGTGCCGAGGTCGCCGCCGCGTTCGCGCGTGGCCGCATCGTCGGAATATTCACGCGCAAGATTGGCGAAGCTGGCGTGTCGTCCAACCGCGTTGTACCGCACTTCTTCCGCCAGCGCGCGTCTTCGTTGCAACTCCCGGCGCACGGCGACGGCCAGCATGTCGCCCGTCAAGCGCTGCTCGCGCTGAAGTTCCTGCGAGATCGTCTGCGGGCGCGCGTTGATGAGGATGTGCGCGGCCGTGATGCGTTCGGGCAGTTGCAGCGACGGGTCGCCACTGCGGCGATGCGCTTCGTAATAAGTTTTGATCTCTTCGTCGGAGACGGACGCCTGCCTGGCCGCCTCTTCGGTCAGCAGTTCGCCGTAGACCATGTCGCGTATCTGGGCGCGATATTCGTCGCGCGTGAGGTTGTGCGTTCGGAGATATTCGGCGAACTGCTGCTCGCCGCCGAGTTTCGCGATCTCGCGTTGTTCGGTTTCGTTCAGACGTTCGAGCATGACTTGGAAGCCGCGCCGCTCGGCTTCCTGCGCGATGAGAGTGCGGTCAATGAGTTCGGACACGATGCCTTCGCGCAACTCGTAGAGCTTCAGCCGCCCCTCTTCAGTGTCCGGGTTGATTCCCAGCGCCTCGCGCCCGTTACGCAAAAACATCTCGTAGAGCTTGCGCGAGACGGGGCGGTCGTTGACGGTGGCGATGGCTTCATCCGTCGCGTCGGCCGTCGCCGTCGCGGTGTGCGGCGCGGCCGGTTCGTTCTTCGCGCAGGAGAGTGAGAGGACAAGGAGCGCGGAGGCGAGCGTCGCGATGGTTGTGCGCCGGAGCAGGCGATTGAATAGTGACATGAGTTGTTGATGTTGATGCAAAATTAATACTCATCACCGCAAAATTAAGGGATGAGAGATGAGGGATGAGGGATGAAAGAAGACAAGTGAATCGTGAATCGTAAATCGTGAATAGAAGAAGACGGGTTTTCTCTATTCACGATTTACGATTCACCATTTACGGCTTTTATTCATCCCTCATCCCTCATCCCTCATCCCTGTTTATCTCACGCGGCGGTCGTCGTCGCGTCTGAGGCCGTCGCTTAAAAGTCGCACGCCGAGCACGAAGAGGAAGATGGCGAAGGCGGGCGAGAGCAGGACGAGCGGTTGTTGGCCGAGGAGCGTCAGGTTGCCCGCGTTGACGAGCATGTTGCCCCAACTCGCCGCCGGTTCCTGCACGCCGACGCCGAGAAACGACAGGGCGGTCTCGGCCAGCAGGAACGCGGGCAGCATCAGCGAGAGTTGCACGACGAGCGGGCGCAGGGCGTTCGGCAGGATGTGGCGAAACAGTATCCGCGTCTCGGTCAGCCCCAGGGAGACGGCCGCCAGCACGAACTCGCGCTCGCGCAATCCCAACACCAGCCCGCGCGCGAGACGCGCCATCTCCGCCCACCCGATAGCGATGAAGATGGCGACGAGCAACAACCCGGCGTTCCTCGGCGGCAGCACGAGCGGAAAGGCGGCGCGCGCGGCGAGTATGAGGACGAGGTCGGGCAAGGCCAGCATCGCGTCGGCCGCGCGCATCAACAGCGCGTCCACCCTGCGCCCGGCGTAGCCCGACACGCAGCCGAGAAAAACTCCGAGCACGCCCGCAAGCACAGTCCCCAGAGGCCCTACGGCGAGCGAGAAACGCGACGCCATCAACAGGCGCGACAGGCGGTCGCGCCCGAACTCATCCGTGCCGAGCAGGTAGACGCGCTGCGGCGGCGGAGCGTTGGCGCGCGGCGCGGCGTTCACGTTTTGCGTCGCGTCAGCGTTTTGCGTCGCATTAGTGTTTTGCGTCGCGTCAGCGTTTTGCGGGGAGTCGAAATTTTGGCGCGAGTCGGGAGCGACGCCGAAGAGATGTCTGTCAGTCTGGAAGAGGCCGAAGAGTTTGTAGGAATGGCCGCGCGTGAAGAGCGCGAGGGGGAAGCGCGCGGAGTCGTCTTCGCTGAAAGTGCGCGCGAGCGGGTCGGCGAGGCGCAGGCGGTAGATGAACGGGCGCGCGTGCCAGCGGCCTTCCGCGTCTCTGAAACGAATGCGCGTCGGCGGCGCGAGCGGCTCCTGTCGCGACTGTTCGCTCGCGTCATAAGGCGCGATGAAATTCGCCAGCACGGCGACGACGTAAAACGTAGAGACGATGCCAAGCCCCGCGATCAACTTCCAACGCCGCGCGAAGCGGCGACGCGCACGCCCGCGCCAACCAATCGGCGCGGCGTGCGCGCGCTCCCATGCGTCCGGCGTTGCGGGCGGCGCGGCGGCGTGTGGGTCGGAGGCGTGCGGCGGCTGTGTGTCGGTCATGCGAATCTCTACGCGCCGGAAGCGGGCAGGTTGAAGGAGCGACCACCGCTGCTGCTGCTGCTCCGGCGCGTTCGCGCGGGCGTGCGGCGCGGGCGCAGGCGCGGGTCGTTCAGACGCAGCAGGATGTCTGCGAAGAGATTGCCGACGAGCACCGCCGTCGCCGTGATCATCACGACGCCCATCAGGAGCGGCACGTCTCGATGACGCACGGCGCTCACGCTGAGCGCGCCGAGACCAGACCAGCCGAGCACCGTCTCGACGATGACCGAGCCGCTGACGACGCTGCCGAACGCATAGCCGAAGAGCGTGATCAGAGGGTTTAAGGCGTCGCGCAGCGCGTGGCGCATGATGACGGCGCGCTCCGGCAGTCCTTTCGCGCGCGCCACCTGCACGAAGTCCTGCGAGAGCGCCTGAGCCAAACCTTCGCGCGCCTGCGCCAGAAACAGCGCGACGAGCGGCAGGGCGAGCACGATTGCCGGCGGCAGGATGCGCAGGGGGCTAAAGTCGGCGAGCGTCTCGGCGCTCGCGCCGCCGACGGGGAACCAGGAGGTGCGCGCGACGATGGCGAGGGCGATGAGCGCGAGCACGATGCGCGGCGTCGAGGCCGTGAGCAGGATAATGAGTTCGCTTGCGCGATCCCACAGGCTGCCCCTGCGTCGTGCGGCAAGCGCGCCGAGCGTAAGCGAGAAGGAGAGCGCCAGACAGAGCGCGACGGCGGCGAGCGCGAGCGTGCGCACGAGGCGCGGCCAGATAATGGTCGCCACCGGGGCGTGGTAATAGAAGGATTCACCCATGCGCCCGCGCACGAGGTTCGAGAGCCAGTAGGCGTAGCGCGCGGCGAGCGGTTGGTCGAGGCCGTAGGCGCGGCGCAACTCCCTGAGCGTCGCTTCGGGCGCGCCGCGCTCGCTCACGAGTTCGCCGAGCGCGTCGCCGCCCGCAGCGGCCAACAGCGCGAACGTCAACGCGGAGACGACGAGCAGCACAAGGATGCCCTGCAACGCTCTGGAGAAAATTAGTTTCAGCACACTGTCAACTCGGATCGTCTGTGGAGGGGGTTGGCCGAACTCATCGCGCGTTGATTTAACATCTATTCGCCGCGTGCGACAAGAGTCGGGGCGCATATAGTTCTGGACATTCAGTTGCATCCATGTTTGAATCGAACTGCCTCACCTCACAGCGCGGTCGCACAAAACCCCTCACGCTTTTTCATCTTCAGACAATCGGTATTTTGAAATGAAACTTGCACCGTCAGGACGATTGTTGGTTAGCCTGTTGCTCATCGCCGCGCTCTTCTTGCTGGCGAGCGCGTGCCAGACGCCGCCCGCGTCGAACAACGCGAGCAGTAGCGGCGAAGAGAAACTGCCGACCGCGCCCGTGACGGGCACGCGCGGCGGTTCGCTCACCTACCGTCTCAGTTCCGCGCCGAAGACTTTTAATTACATCCTCGCCGCCGACGAGCCTTCGCTCTACGTGGCCTTCTTCCTGACGGGCAGCCGCCTCGTCGAACTCGATCACGGCGCGCAAACATACGTGCCCGCGCTCGCCGAAAGTTGGAAACTCTCCGACGATGGCAAGAGCGTCGAAGTCACTCTGCGCGACGGCCTGAAGTTCTCCGACGGCCACGCGCTCACGGCGGAAGACGTGGCCTTCACGCTGGGCGCGCTCTATGACGAACGGGTCACGTCGCCCATCTATCGCGACGCGATGCTCGTCGGCGGCAAGCCCATCGAGGTCACGGTCGCGGACGCGCGCCACCTCCGGCTCGGTTTCGCCGAAGCCATCGCCGTGCCGGAAAACTACATGTCGAACCTGAACGTGCTGCCGCGCCACGTGCTCAAACCCGTGCTCGACAAGAACGAGTTCAACGACTCTTACAGCTTGACGAGCGACGCGGCGGGCATCGTCACGGCCGGGGCGTTCAGTATCGAATCAGGCACGCCGGGCGAGCGCGTCGCCCTCAAGCGCAACCCGCACTACTGGAAGAAAGATGCGGCGGGCAATCAACTACCGTATCTCGACCGCCTCGTCCTCGAAGTCGTCAGCGACGAGAACAATGCGCTGACGCGGTTCGGTCAGGGCACGCTCGACATCGTTGACCGCGTGCGCCCGTCCGACTTCGGCGCGCTGCGTAAAAATCAGGGCGGCGCAACCCGCGCTTACGATCTCGGCCCCGGCCTGTATGTAGATAATTTCTGGTTCAACCAGAACGCGGGCAAACAACCGGACGGCCGCCCCGTAGTTGACCCGACGAAACTCGCCTGGTTCAACGACATGCGTTTCCGCCGCGCGGTCTCGCACGCCATCGACCGCAAGTCAATCGCCTCGAACATTTATCTGGGTCTGGCGCAGCCGCTCTTTAACTTCGTTTCCGGCGGCAACCGCCTGTGGGTGGCGGCTGACGTTCCCACGACGGAGTACGATCTGGACAGGGCGCGCGCTTTGCTGCGCGCGGCGGGGTTCAGCGTTCGCGGCGCGGAAAACGCACCGGAGTTATATGACGCGAAAGGCAATCGCGTCGAATTCACCATCATCGCGCAGGCGCAGAATGAAGCGCGCCGCAACAGCGCCATCGTGATTCAGGAAGACTTGAAGAAGCTGGGGATGAACGTGCAACTCGCGACCATCGAGAACGCACAGTTGTCCGCGCGCATCAACCAGTCTTATGAATACGAGGCCGTGCTCTACGGCACGTCCGCCTCCGAGCCTGATCCGTCTTCCTACACGGACATGCTGCGCAGCAGCGGCGCGCAACATTCCTGGCATCCCAAACAGGCGCAGCCCGCCACCGAGTGGGAAGCGCGGATCGACGAACTGACCACGCGCCAGGCGCACGAAGTTGACCGCGAACGACGGCGCGCCATCTTCCGCGACATTCAACTGTTGATGGCCGAACAGCTCCCGATCATTCCCATCGTCACGCGCCACATCGCCGTCGCCGCCAACACGCGCATCGGCAACTATCGCCCCAGCCCGCTCCCGCCCTTCTCCCTCTGGAACGCAGAGGAGTTGTTCATCAAGCAGTGAAGCTATAAACGTCAGAGTCAAGGGAAAGGGTCAGGGTGAAGGGCGAGGATCATTCGCCTTTCACCCTGACCCTTTCCTTCTGAAATAATCTTGACAAGGGCAACCAATCGGACTAGGCTGCGCGTGTTTCTCACGGTTTTTTTCGCGGGTCGCTATTCCCACTTGCTTAACTTTCCGGGCGGAAAAACTTAGACTTCCGCTCACCCTCGCGCATCATTGCTTTTGATCAGTTCGCGGTCTTCGTAACAACTATCACCTGTCCCTCGCGCCCACATTTTTTACCACGTGACGGAGAATGACTGCGGAGCAAACAGTCTCTCCCACGCGACGCGGTTTTTCCCTTTCAAGCACGCCGTCTAAACGAAAGAGGCTCGGCGCATGTCTGTCGCACGTTGGTTCTTAGCCATCACCGCGCTACTCGTCTTCGTTCTCCTCGTCCCCCCGACGGTCAGGCGTTACCTCACGACGCCCGGCCTGTCCGTCAGGCAATACGGGATCGTCAGCCGAAATTTCAGCGAGCAAAAAATCACTATCCCCGACAAGCCTTATAACGATTTAACGGACGGCGGCATACAGGCCAAGTTAAGCCTCTCGACCAACTTATTTCAGATCGCTTTGTTAGTGACGGCCGCGCTGGCCGGGCTGCTGATCGCGAAGGATAACGTGGCCGGCTTCGTGCTGGGCGAAGCGCCCGAACTCATCATGTTCACTTGCGCCGGTTTGTTGCTCCTGCTGTCTTTCGTGTCGCACATCACCTATCTCAACGAAGTCTCGTACCTGTATTTTCTCGCCGGGAAGCTGCACGAAGCGTCTAGCCCCTCCATGCCCGACATCTCCGACAGCAACGTGAACTTCCTGTTCGTCTACCAGTTCCAGTACCTGGTGTCGGGCGTCCTGCTCGCCGCCTTCACCTTCTTCAGCGCCCACATCCTTAAAAGGAGGTAACAGAACATGAAAATTCTAATTCTGTTTTTTCTCTTCGCGACACTACTAACTGAAAATGCCGACGGTCAGATGCTGCCTCCCCCGCAGCCGATCCCTCCGCCCCCGGCGTCGGTACGTCCCGCGCCGAGCCCGCAACCTCCAATTCCGAGGAGCGCGCGCAATAGGTCGGTGAAGAGAAGCAGCGGGTCTATGCCGCTTCCGCTTTATTCGTCGGCGGAGGAGATTCAGGTTATGCGCCCCGACGTTAGTGACGCTATGCTTTCCCAAGACATAGCGGCCGTTCAGTCTTCACGGTCGAGCATCCGGCGCATTTACTTGGAGAAGGGGTTCAACGCCGGCGAGGCCGACAGCGCGCTGCTCTCCGGTTGGAAACAAATGCGCGTCAAAGTATTAAAGCCGACCGCGGCGCTGTCCACGGAAGCGCTCGTCAACTACGTGAGCGGGTTCGGCAAATTGACGGTTAAGACCACGCCGGTCGGGGCGGCCGTCCTGTTGGACAACGACAAGCTCTCGCAACTGACGAATGCCGTCGCGTGGCCTTCAGCGGGCATTTATCGAATAAGACTCAGCCTGGACGGGTATGAGCCAATCGAGGACACGTGCGAGGTGCAGGAAGGTAAGCCGACGCTCTTCGAGCGGACTCTAAAACCCGTGAAAAGAAAGCCCAAAGGCGAATGAGAAAGCTCAAAACGCGGTAGTCATTCCTTCGTTGAAATGTTGATGGCCGCGCGCTGAAGTCTTCAGCGCGCGGCCATCAACATTTTTAACGGCGGGCGGTCGCATCATCGAACCACCCGGTTCCACGAAGCGGTGGCCTGCTCCGTCTATTGCGTCTGTAGCTTCTGCATGGCGACCATCGCCTGCGCGAGTTCGAGGCGCGTGAGCGGGGCTTGCGGGCGGAAGTTGGAGTTGCTGGTCGAGAGCAGCCCGCGCGCGAGGGCGACGCGCACGTAGCCGCGCAGTGAGGCGGGGATCAAACTCGCATCGAAGAGCGCCGTCAGCGGCAGGCTCTGCGCGGATTCCGCTTCGGCCTGCAATCCGGCGGCGCGTACGAGTGCGACCGCCGCCGTGAGACGACCCGCCGCGTCGTTCGGCATGAACGAGCCGCCGCGCTCGACATCCGTGAAGAGCGCGCCCTGCGGAGCGTTCTGCACGCTCTCGACGAAGAGCAGCGTAGACGTGCTGCGCACGTCGCGATAACTCGCCGCCGCAGGCACGTATTGCGGCACGCGCGCGCCGAGCACGAGAGCCTCGGCCAGTTCGCCGCGCGTGACGGCCTGCGCCGGGCGGAACTTCTGACCGACGGGCGACATCACGAACGAGCGAATGTTCTGGTAGACGGCCGCGCGCTCGGCCGCGCTGAGCGCGTCTATATCTTTGACGGGCGCATACTCTGCGCGTGCCACTTCGAGCACGCCCGTGAACCGCTGCGGCACGACGGCCAGACCGCCGAGCGTGTTCCGCACCTGCACGCGCCAGTCGCCCTGCGGCGGCGCATCCAGCACGGCGCGCTCGCGTTTGCCCGTCAGGCCGGGCAGATTGATGTCATTCCGGTCGGCCTGCTTCTTGCCGCTCGCGTCGTACATCGCGAAGCCGAGGTCGTTCACGCTGAGCGCGCTCCAGCCGATCTGCATCGAGGCCGTGAGCGCACCGGCCGGCATCTCGACGGTGGTCTCAAAACCCGTCGCGCCGGGGTTGACCGTGCCCGTAATCTCGCGCAGCGGATCGTTGATGAAACGCACCTGCCCCTGATTGAGCGTCGCGCGGAAGTTGCCGAGTTTGCGTTGCGGGAAGGCGGATTCCAGGACGGCGGCGTGCGTGTGGAGCATCCCCGCGCCGACTTCGTGTGCGTAGTAAGCGGAGAGCGGCGTCGCCGTACGTTGCAGTATGTCGCGCACTTCGGCGGGCGAAAGTCTGGGGTTTGCTTCGAGCATCAGGGCGATGGCTCCGGCCACCTGCGGCGCGGAAAAGCTCGTGCCGCTCGCCGTCGTGTAGAACGGCACGTTGCCCGGCGCGAGCCCCGCGTCGCCGTTGAAGCCGATGCCTTCGACGCCCGTTACGCTCAAGCCGCTCGAACGCAGACTGACGACGCGCACGCCGGGGGCGACGACAGTCGGGCGGAAGAGTTGGCTCGCGAAAGTGCCGCGCGAAGAGAAGTCCGCGAGGCGGCCGCGGAAATCGGTCGCGCCGACGGAGACGACCCACGGCGCGACGGCGTAGGGGTTCAGCGTGTGCCAGCCCGCGCCCGTGTTGCCCGCCGAGAAGACGACGTTGACGCCCCTGTCCGTGAGCATCTTTGTCGCGACGTTGACGGGGTCGTTGATGTCGAACAGGGTGTTGGCGGAGAAGCTGCAATTGACGACGCGCACGCCGAGTGACGCCCCGCGTTCCAACAGGTAATCGAGACCGTTCAAGACGAAGACGAGATTGAGATCGCCCGCGCTCATGCCGACGAGGCGCGCGCCCGGCGCGACGCCCGTGTACTGCCCGCCAGACTTCGCGCCGTTGCCGCCGATGACGCCCGCGACGAACGTGCCGTGGCCGTAGACCTGATCCGTGTTCGGCAGATTTTCGATGTTGGCCGGATAGTTGAATCCGACGGTTGCGCTCTGCATGTCGGCGAGTTTGACGTTCTGCGCGACGCGCCCGGCGAGGTCGCCGTGCGTCGAGTCAAGCCCCGTGTCGAGCACCGCCACGGTCACACCGCGCCCGCTCAGCGGGCTACCCGTGTTGTGGCGCATGATGTCTGCGTCGCGCCGCGCGCGTTCGACGCCCGTTAGCCCCTGCGCCGGATCGGCCGTCAGTTGCAGCGTGCGATTGCCGTAGATGGAACGCACGTTCGGGAAGTGCGAGAGGGCGATGATTTGATCCGGCGTGGCCGAGATGTAGACGGCGGGCAGGACGTGGAAGCGCGTGCCGCCGAGGATGCCTATGCGTTGCAGGTCTGCGAAGTCGCGCTCGGCCGGCAGTTGATGATAGACGACGACGGCGTTGATGTTGCTGTCGTCCGCGGCCTGGTTCGCCTGATCGAGCAGGAGCGCGAGTTCCGGGTCAACGCTCTGCAAACCGATCTGCCGGCGCGTCGTGCTGTTCGTCGTCGAGACGTTCGCGGGCGTGTTGATGGTGATGCTGTCGGATGAGACGACGGCGATGTTATCCGCGCCCGACGCCGTGATGCCGTCAACCTTCGAGATCGTGATGCCGTTCGGTGCGACCGAAGAGAATTGTCCGTCCGCGCTCCTGAGCGTCACGCCGTCGGCGGTGGAGACGAGGATGCCGTCCGCGCCGGAGGCCGTGATGCCGTCGGCGGTCGAGACCAGAATGCCGTCCGCGCCGGAGGCGGTAATGCCGTTTGCGCCGATGGCGGTCAGGCCGTTGGCGGTCGAGATCGTGATGCCGTTCGGGTTGGTGATGATGACGGAATCGGCGCGATGCTGCGTGCCGTCGGCGGTGGAGACGAGGATGCCGTCCGCGCCGGAGGCCGTGATGCCGTCAGCACCCGATGCCGTAATGCCGTTCGGCTTGACGACGGCGACGCTGTTCGTGCTGGGATAAGCCACGCCGTCCGCGCCCGATGCCGTGATGCCATCCGCGCCGGAGGCAGTAATGCCGTCAGCACCCGATGCTGTGATGCCGTCCGCGCTGGACGCTGTGATACCGTCCGCGCCGGAGGCCGTGATGCCGTTGACGCCGAAGGTGAGCACCCCGTCAGCGCCGGAGGCGGTGATGCCGTTCGTGCCGGTGTAGTTCACGCCGTCAGCGCCGGAGGCCGTGATGCCGTCGCCAGTGGCGATGGTGATGCCGGCGTTCACGGGCGCGAACAGGAGCAGGAGTACGAGGGAAACAGCGGTCGCCTGCCGGGTTTTTTTCAGGGCTATATTCTTCATGTCGCTAACACACGGACGCCTAACGTTCTTTCGGGCAAATATGTCGGCTTGATCGAGATTGTCCCTGCTGCTCGCGCTGGGGGTCGGGCGCACGGCGAGGTAGGAGCACAAAAGTCGGGGGAAGCAAAATAACATAAGTCCACCCAAATTGACTAAACCGGTTTGTCACATTTTCCTTCTTTTTCGCGACGCCTTAGTGCGCCGCTAATTGACGGAAACAAATCGGACTTGAAGGGGACGCCGCGGCCAGCGGCCGACGCTCTTCTGCGCGCGCCGGTCAACTCATCAAGCCCTTGAAAATCTTCTGCGTCTCGGCCGCCGGTTCGACGCCGAGTTCCTTACGCAGCACGCGCCGCAAATGCTCGTACTGTTCCTTGACGGCCGCGCGATTGCCGAGCGCGGCGTGCGCGCGCAGGATCATGCAATGCACGTCTTCGCGAAACTGGTCGTCGCCCAAAATCTGCTGCGCCAGTTGGAGCGAGCGCGACCATTCCTCGTTCTTCTGCGCCGAGACGGCCAGCACTTCGAGCATCCGCAAACGTTGTTCGCGATAGTATGAACGCTGTTCCTCGACCCACTCGTCGTAGCTGCCCTGCATGAAGTCGCCGCGATAGAGGGCGATGGCGTCTTCGTAGCAACTGATGTAGTGCGCCTGATCGCCCGCGCGCTTGGCCGCTTCGGCTTCGGTGACGAGGCGGTCGAACTCTTCCGTGTCGATCCGGTAAGAGAACTCCTGATTGAGCAAATAGTCGCTGTCGCGATAGAGCAGAAAGTTCTGCTTGACGGGTTGATTGCTGTTGAGCGCCTTGCGTATGTGCGAGACCGTGGGGTGAAAGTTTTTCTCCACGGCGTCGAAATCGGCCTCGCCCCAGAAGGTGTCTATGATGGTGTCTTTGGAGGCGCGGCGGTGGCGGCGCGAGGCGATGAAGCACAGGATGTCGCGCGCGCGCTTCGTCGTCCAGGCGTCGGCGGCAAGCGGGCGCGCCGGGTCGCGGAAGATTTCGACGGGGCCGAGCATGTTGATCGTGAGATCGGCGGCGGGCTTCGGCGGCACGAGTTGGACGGCGGCCACCTGCGTCATCTCGACGACGCGCGTGACGTTCGCCGCCGTCTGCTGTGTCTGTTGCCGCGCGTCGGTCTGTGCGAATTGCAGTCCCTCGCGGATGTCGGGCGGAAGGAGCGCCGCCGTGTCCGGCGCGGCGAAGAGTTGCGGGTTGTGCGCCACCTCGCGGCGCAGCCAGTAGTCGTAGTCGTAGCGCGCGGCCAGATCGAGCATGCGGCGCAGACGTTCGACCACTTCGTTCTCTTTCCCTTCGACGAGCGCGCACGAAGCGAGCGCGAGCGAGGCTTGCGCTTCGTAGTAGTGCAAACCGTGCGTGTGAAAATAGGAAAGCGCGCTTTCGAGTTCGGCGCGCGCCGCCGCGGTGTCGCCGAGGGCGGCAACGACGCGCGCGTGCGACAGCATGGCCGTCTGCAAAGCCATCTCGTCTTTGATGGCGGCGCGCGCGGCAATGAGACGTTCGAGCAAACCTTTGGCCGCCGCCGCGTCGCCGAGTTGCAGACTGAGCAACGCCTGCTCGTCCCACAACTCGGCGCGCGAAGGATCAACTCCGGCCTCTTCGTAGGTGCGCGCGGCGTGATGATAAAACTCCGTGGCGCGCGCCGCGTCGCCGCGTTCGCGGTACAGGTTGCCGTAAGTCTCGAAGGCTTCGGCGCGCTGCGCGATGAGGTTGAAGAGCTGGCAGCGTTCGAGCGCGCTGTCGAGGTGTTGGGCGCAGGCTTCGAGGTCGCCGCGATAGAGGTGGCAGCGCGCGAGGTTCAGATAAGCCCAGGCCTCCTGCGGCACGGGCGGGGCGTTGCCGTTGTCGCGCAGCATGCGGCGCAGCCAGCGCATCGCTTCGGAGAAGTCGCCGCGAACCATCGCGGGCAGTCCGAGGTTATGCGCGATGAGGTGCATGTAATGCGTGTCGTTCTGTTCTTCGGCGAGTTGGAGCGCGGCGCGAAACTCGCCCTCGGCGGCCGCCCATTCGGTCAGCGCGAAGTAACACAGGCCGCGCGTGTTGCCGCACTTGATACGCACGCTCGACTGTTCGCCGACGAGTTCGAGCGCGCGGTCGAGATAGGTGAACGCGCCCGCGCAGTCGCCGCGGCGGCGTGCGATGGTGGCGAGCGAGTGGAGCGCTTCGGCCTCGCCCTCGGCATCGCCGCGCGCATTGAGGAGCGTGGCGGCGCGGCGAAAGAGGGTCTGCGAAGTTTCGTATTCGCCGCGCAGGCGCGCCACCTCGGCGCGGTGAAAGAGGGCGCGCGGGTGCGCTTCGATGGCCGCTTCGGGGATGGCTTCGACGAACGTGATGAGCGACGTGAACGCGCCCGGCGCGATCCACTCCTGCCCCTTGTTGGCGATGATGATGGCGGCGCGCCCGAAGTCTTCCGCCGCGAGCAGGTGGCGGATGGCCTGTTCCCACTGCTTGCGCTGGACGAAAAACTCCGCGTAGCGCGCGTGCTCGCGCGCCACTCCCGCCTGCCCGATCTCGGAGCGCAGGCGGCGTTGCAGAAAATCCTTGAACAAAGGGTGCAGGCGATATTCTTCGCCGCGCCCGTCGCTTCCGGCCACCGTCATAAACACGTTGCGGCGAACGAGCGCGGGCAGCAGTTGCGCACAACTGCCGTCGGGGAAGAGGCGACTACAGATGTCTGCCTCGACGCGCTCCAGAAGCGAGATGCGCAGGAGCAAATTTTGCGCGTCGGCCGCTTCGTCGGCGAAGACCTCTTCGGCGAAGTAGTCGAAGATGTCTAGTTCGGACTGGCGCAGAATCTCTGAGAGGTCTGGGCGCGGCGACGCGCCCGCGCGTGCGCCGTGTGCGAGCGCCTGACGCTGCGCGACCTGTCGGATGAGTTGCAGCGCGGTGATCCAGCCGTGCGTGCGCTCGCGATATTCGGCGAGTTGTTCGGGCGTCAATTCGAGGTCGAAGACTTTGCGGAAAAGCTCCTGCGTCTCCTCGTCTGTGAAGAGCAGTTCGGCACGGTCGATGATCGTGAGTTCGTTGTGCGCGCGCAGGCGTGCGAGCGCGAGCGGCGGCACGTCGCGCGAGATGATGATGATGTGCAACACGTCCGGCAGGTAGGCGAGCAGCCGATCCACGACGCGGTGGACGGCCGTGTCCGTGCCGAGATGATGATAGTCGTCGAGGACGAAGATGAGTTGCTGGTCAACGAGGTCGAGCACTTCGTTCAGGAACACGTCAACGGCGCGTTCGGGCTGCTCGGCGAGTTCGGCGGCGGACTGCTGGAGATAAGAGAGCGTGGCCGCGCCAAATTCCGGGACGACCTGTTTGATGCCGTGCGCGAGATAGCCGAGGAAGACGAAGGGGTCGGCGTCGGTGCGGTCGAGTTGATACCAGACGAAGGGGCGCGCGTGTGTGCGCACGAAGTCTGCGACGAGCGTGGTCTTGCCCGAACCGGCGTTGGCGGCGACGAGCGTAACGGGGTGCGCGAGGTTCGACGAGAGGCGCTCCATCAGGCGCGGGCGTTGCAGGAGTGCGGGCGTCGGGCGCGGCGGGAGCAGTTTGGTGCGCAGGAAGAAGGCGGGCGTCGCCAAACCACCCGTGCTCGCTCCGGTGAGCGGCGGCAAGGGGGAAGTCTGTAGTTTGCCCTGTCGATGCGGCCTGTTGCTCATCAGCCTCTCGCAGCCTCCGTCGAACTTAATCGCGGAGGCCGCCCAAGCGAATTAGAATGCCGGTCGGCTAGGAACTCGACTTGAATGCGTGCGTGGCCTCGAAGCTCTTCGTGTGCGCGGGAGAGTAGAGCGCGCGCGGCCACTACGGTTGTTAAATTCTTACTCCCTCGGAACCCGTGCGCGCAAGTGCCGGATTCGTCCGGCGAGACCGACCGGCCTCGACCCGTCGTGCGCTTCAACCCGCCCTGACGGAAGACTTCTCCAGATAACCTTTCACGAGCCGCAGGCGGGATTGAGCCGCACGACCATCCGCGACGGAGTTCAAAGCCGCGACCGGCTGCCGCGCCTCCTCCGCCCTCAACGCTTCAAGGTGCGTGCGGGCGGCACGGTCGAGCGCGGCGGCGCGTCCCCAAGTCTCGGCCAGAGCCTGCGCCGCGGGTTTCGCCGGCAAGCCGTAGCTGTCGAATAATGCTTCCGCTTCCGCGAGCGTAAAGGCCAACGCGGATTCGTCAATCACACGCAAGGTCTGCTTCGAGCGCATGCGCCAGAGCGGCGCGGGCGGCAGCGTGCGGCCGATCAAAATCATGTGCGCTTCCACGGGCAGGAGCGGCAGGAGCCGGCCAAAGAACGGGACGATCCATTCGGCATCATACAACAGGTGCAGATCGTCTATCACGACGAGGAGCGGTTCCTCCGCTTCGAGCATCGTCATCTCATAGACGAACGACTCGGCCAAAAGCGCGGCGTCCGGCATCGCGTCGCTCGAAGACAGGAGCGCGAGCGTCTTGCGCCCGAAGCCCGGATGCTGGTTGCGCACGGCGGCCACGAGGTATTGCACAAACGTCTGCCGGTCAACCTCCGGCGCATCAACCTTGTACCACGCGACGCGCCGGTCGCTCTGCACGGCGAAGTCTGTGGCGAGCATGGTCTTGCCCGTGCCCGTGCGCCCGTGTATGACGGTCGAGGTACAGCAGGTCATGCTTTCGTGCAAGGCATCGAGCAGCCGCCGGCGCGAGATGCGCGGCAACTCCACGGGCGGCGTAATCTTATCGAGGATCAGTCCCATCGTTTCCTTATCTCAACTCTCTACTTGCAAGGCTCATCCTTAGACGCGCGGGCGTTCACGAGAGGGCGCGTCGGAGAGTTCCGGCAAAGTTGTCAAACTCGTCAGGGGCTTCTTCTCACGTCGCAGGCCGCGCGGCCGGGAGGGAACACGGCTCTGCCTGCCACTATTAATATGCGCGTGAAGACTTGAGGAATTCTTGAGGTGTTTAACGCGGCGGGCGGCGAACGCGCGACCGTCGATGAGCCGACAACGGGCGGAGCGGGCGAAAGTCGTTTGTTAAGAATACTTTCATGCGGCCGCGCGGGCACGGGTGAAGTTGACCGGCGGGGCGAAAAATTGTGCGGTGCGCGGAAATTGTTTGCGCCGCGTCGTCGGGCGCAGGGCTTGGCTTACCGGCGGTTTTTGGTTCATTATGTCGGGCATGGCTGAAACTAAAATCGCTCCTTACGGCTCCTGGAAGTCGCCCATTACAGCAGACCTCATCGTGCAGGGCGCGGTCGGACTCGGCATGATCAAAACGGACGGCGAGGACATTTACTGGCTCGAACTCCGCCCCTCCGAAGGCGGGCGCACCTGCATCGTACGCCGCACGGCCGACGGCCGGTTGCGCGACATGACGCCGCCCGCCTTCAATGCGCGCACGCGCGTACACGAATACGGCGGCGGCGATTTCGCCGTCCACCGCGGCGCGATCTATTTCTCCAACTTCTCCGACCAAAGGCTCTATCGCCAGACTACGGACGCGCCCGAACCCGCACCGCTCACGCCCGAATCGAACGCCCAACTGCGCTACGCCGATGCCGTCATGGACGCCGCGCGCGGCCGCCTCATCGCCGTGCGCGAAGACCACACGGCCGGGGCGCACGAACCTGTCAACGCGATTGTGTCTCTCTCGCTCGACGCGGGCGAGAACGCGACGGGCGGGCGTGTGCTCGCCTCCGGTTTCGATTTCTTTTCTTCGCCGCGCCTGAGTCCGGACGGACGGCAACTGGCGTGGCTCTGTTGGAATCACCCGAACATGCCCTGGGACGGCACGGAGTTGTGGCTCGGCGACCTGGCGGAAGACGGCACGATCACGAGCGCGCGTCTCGTCGCGGGCGCGCTCGATGAATCGATCTTTCAACCCGAATGGTCGCCCGACGGACGCCTGCACTTCGTCTCAGACAGAAGCGGCTGGTGGAATCTCTATCGCGCGGGCGAAGGCGCGGGCGAAGCGCCTGAACCCTTATGCGAGATGGATGCCGAGTTCGGGCAGCCTCAGTGGGGCTTCGGTATGTCAACTTACGCCTTTGCCTCAGACTCCGAGATCATCTGCGCCTACATCGTGCGCGGCATCTCGCAACTGGCGTGCCTCGACACGACGAACAAAAAACTTCATCCCATCCAGAGCAGCTACGCGGACATCCAGTATGTTCAGGTGGCGGGCGTGCGCGCTGTCTTCCGCGCGGGCGCACCGCAAACCTCCGCGGCCATCGTCGCGTTCGATCCGGCGTCGGCGCAGTTTGAAGTTTTGCGTCGCGCCAACGAACACGACATCGACGAGGGCTATCTCTCCATCGCGCAAGCCATCGAATACCCGACTACTGAAGGGCAGACCGCGCACGCCTTCTACTACCCGCCGCGCAACCGCGACTTCGCCGCGCCCGCAGGGGAGCGCCCGCCGCTCCTCGTCAAAAGCCACGGCGGCCCGACGGCGATGGCCTCAACCACGCTCAGCCTCAACATCCAGTTCTGGACGAGCCGCGGCATCGCCGTGCTCGACGTGAACTACGGCGGCAGCACCGGCTACGGCCGCCAATATCGCCTGAGACTCAACGGCACGTGGGGCATCACGGACGTTGACGACTGCGCGAACGGCGCGCGCCACCTCGCCGCCGAAGGACTCGCCGACGGCGCGCGCTGCGTCATCACGGGCGGCAGCGCGGGCGGCTACACGACGCTCGCCGCGCTTACCTTCCGCGACACGTTCAAGGCGGGCGCAAGCCACTACGGCGTCAGCGACCTCGGCGCGCTCGTACGCGACACGCACAAGTTCGAGGCGCGTTACCTCGATAACCTCATCGGCCCCTACCCCGCGCGCCTTGACCTCTACCACGCGCGCTCGCCCATCAACTTCACGGCGCAACTCTCCTGCCCCGTCATCTTCTTTCAGGGACTCGAAGACAAGGTCGTGCCGCCGAATCAAGCCGAGTTGATGGTCGAGGCTTTGCGCGCGAAGGGGCTGCCCGTGGCCTACGTCGCCTTCGAGGGCGAGCAGCACGGTTTCCGCCGCGCCGAGAACATCAAACGCGCGCTGGAAGGCGAACTCTATTTCTACTCGCGCGTCTTCGGGTTCGAGTTGGCCGACCCGGTCGAGCCGGTGCCGCTGGAAAACCTTTAAGGAACATCAAGGAACATCTCGTCTCTCCTGAGCAGCGTCTCTGCATAAAGGAACTGACGGTAGTGAGTTCCTTTGGGTTTTTTGCGCCCGCCCGCAGGGCGCAAGTCTTCAATTTGTTCGGGATAAACCTTCCGCCCGCCAGAGTTCTCTCGTGCATAAATTCAAAAAGTTGGAGAAATGAATATCGGAAATCTGAGATTTCGTAGTTTTGCGCAAAAAAATCGCCGTCGCCGCGTCTCCCGGAGGTCTCGGATTGTCCGTGTAAGTGTTGCAGCCATGTCGAGTTAGAGGTGTGGAGGGGCTTGTGGCGCGGCTCTGGTATCTAAGTTGCAGACTTCCTCAACGCCAAGAAATTCTTTTTAGGCGTAATGGTGAAAACAGTGGAGGCGCGGAGACAAGCTTCAAAGCGCAAATTGCTCGCATCATTTCATGTTGACTTTAGACTTCTAAGGAGCGAAGTATGATCCAAAAATTTAAGTTTTTGTCATCTATCGTCGCCCTTCTGCTCTGTCTGACCGCCGTGGCGTTCGGGCAAGAGACGACGGGTAACATAGAAGGCACGATCACCGACCCGGCGGGCAACGTCGTGCCGGGTGTGACCGTGACCGTGACCAGTCGCGGCACCACCTCGGGCGCGCGTCCTGACGCCACCCAAGGGTTCACCCGCACGGTGACTGCGGACGAAGGCGGCTTTTTCCGCGTCCTGCAAGTGCCGCCCGGTTTCTACAGCGTGACGACCACGGCCACCGCCGGCTTCAGCGGCGCGACCAACCAGAGCGTCGAAGTCGTCCTCGGTAAAACGACCCCGGTGAACTTCACGTTGCAAACCGGCAACGTGTCGGAAACCGTGACCGTCACCTCCGATGCCATCGCCATCGACCCGACGGACAACAAGATTCAGACGAATATCACGGCGCAGGTCGCCGAGTTGCTGCCCAAGGGCACCAACTTCACGAGCCTTTTGCAAGTCGCCCCCGCGGTTCGCAACGAGCCGGCCAGCGGCGGCTTCCAGATTGACGGTGCGTCGGGTTCGGAAAACACCTTCATCATCGACGGTCAGGAAGTGACCAACTTCCGCACCGGCGCTCTGAACACCAACAACAACATCCCGTTCCAGTTCGTTCAAGAAGTTCAGGTCAAGACCTCGGGCTTCGAAGCTGAATTCGGCGGCGCGACCGGCGGCGTGATCAACGTCGTGACGCGCGGCGGCAGCAACGACTGGCACGGCGAATTCGGCGCGTCGTTCCGCCCGGCGGAACTTCAGGCCGGCCCGCGCCGCTTCCTGACCAACGTCTTCGGCGGCGCCAGATACGTTCAGCCGCGGAGAGACAACGGCACGGACTTCTTCCCGTTCGCGACCTTGAGCGGGCCGATCATCCGCGACCGCGTGTGGTTCCTGTCGAGCTACGTGCCCCAGTTCATCAACATCAATCGCGATGTGACCTTCGTCAACCCGGCCACGCTGGCAACGGTCGGCTCCGGTCGCTTCATCCAGAACCAGCGCAGAGAGTACCTGTTCAATCGCCTCGATGCGAACATCTTGGACAACCTGCGCTTCAACGGTTCGTGGACGTATAACCCGATCCACCTGCGCGGCATCCCTCCGGGATTCGGCGCGGAGTTGACCTCGATCGTCCCTTCGATCACGTTCCCCGGCGGCAACCGCCGCACCGGCACGGAATTCCTGAACCAGCGCGGCGGTCGTCAGAACTCGCAAAACGTGACGGGCAGCTTGATCTGGACGCCGACCGACCGGATCGTCGTTAACGCCCGCGGCGGTTACAGCTTCTTGAACGAGAAGTTGGATTCCTACGGCGTGCCTTCGCCCGTCGGCCAGACGCGCTTCGTGTGCAGCTCTGTCAGCACCAACATCCCGAACGAAGCAGGCTGCGCGGCCGGTACGCAGAACTTCCCGGCTTTCCAAACGCTCCTGAACGACACTTCGCGTCGCCGGACGTTTGACACCGATGCCAGCTACCTCGTGAACAACTTCGGTGGCCGTCACCAGTTCAAGGGCGGCTTCCAGCGCAACGGCCTGTCGAACGACGTGTTCCTGCAAACGGTCGATCAGGTTTCGATCACCTACGGCCAGACCATCAATCAGGTTTCGGGCGTTCCGGCTTCGCTGTTGCCTCCGACACCGGGCGCGATTGGCGCGGGCTTGCTCCAGCGCTTCAATCGTGGCGGCAGCGCGTCCAGCACGAACGATGCCCTGTTCTTCCAGGATCAGTGGCAGCCGTTCAGCCGCTTGACCTTGAACCTCGGCATCCGTACCGAGAAAGAAGAAGCTCCGAGCTTCACGCCGGGCAACCCGAGCATCAAGTTCGGCTTCGGCGATAAACTGGCTCCGCGCGTCGGCGTCGCCTTCGACCTGTTCGGCGACGGCAAGACGAAGATTTTCGGTAGCTTCGGTCGCTTCTACGACCGCTTCAAGTATGAACTGCCGCGCGGCTCTTTCGGCGGCGAGTTCTTCCGTCGCGACTACTTTGAAGTCTTCAACGGTAGCGGCAACTTCCAGTCCTTCACCGTGCCCCGCATCATCGGCACCAACCCGAACCCGGCCGGCGGCAACTGCCCGATTCCGAACAGCACCGGCATCAGCCGCTGCCAGGCGGACTTCCGCATCCCGTCGAACGTTGGTCTCGGCCTCGAGTTCGGCGCGATTGACCCGGACATCAAACCGTTCCGCCAGTCGGAGTACACCGTCGGCGCGGAGCGAGATCTCGGCGGCGGCTATTTGTTCAGCGGCCGTTACACGCACAAGCAAGTTGACCGCGCCGTGGAAGACATCGGCTTCCTCAACGCGCAGGGCAGCGAAGCTTATGTCATCGGCAACCCCGGCGAAGGTCTCGCCGCGCAGATCGGCAACAGCTTCAACTTCCTGCCGCTCAAAGCGGTGCGCGACTATGACGCGGTTGAACTCCGCATTGACAAGCGTTTCACGCGTCGTTACTACTTCAACGGCAGCTACACTTGGAGCCGCCTGTTTGGTAACTACTCGGGTCTCGCCAGCTCTGACGAGTTCACGCCCACGAACGGCGGCGTCGGCTCCGGCCGCACCAGCCCGAACGTGAACCGCAACTTCGACTTGCCGTTCATCGGCTTCACCGGCCTCGGCCAACCCGACAACGGACGCCTGCCGACGGATCGCCCGCACGTGGTCAAGTTCTACGGCGCCTACACTCTGGACTTCAACGAGCAGTTGGGCTTCGGCGCTGGCAACAGCACCGAGTTCTCCCTGTTCACCGAAGCCCGCAGCGGCACGCCCGTGACCACGCGCTTCGTGTTCTACGGCGTGTCCGGTCAGATTCTTAGCCGCCGCGGCGACCTCGGTCGCACGGAAGCGTTCACCCAGTCGGACTTGGCTGTCCGTCACAAGTATCGCTTCGGAACCAACGAGCGGCTCACGATGGTGTTCGACCTCGACATCATCAACCTGTTCAATGAGAGCAACGAACTGACCCGCTTCGATGTCTACAACTCGAGATCGGTCGGTGGTGAGAACATCGGGCTGGGTGCCGATGTCTCGGAAGGCAGGGCTATCGAGATCTTCCAGAGACAGCCGACGGCTCAGCAGATCCTGACTTACCTGAACGCCAACGGCGGTGCCGATGCGCGCTTCAATCTGCCGAACTCGTTCCAGCTTGGCCGTACGGTTCGCCTCGGCTTCCGGTTGTTGTTCTAAAACTTTAACCACTGCCACAAACTTTAAAGCCCACCCGGAATCCGGGTGGGCTTTTTTTTTATCCTCTCACACGCTATCGAGCGCGACCGCCCCGCGATGCATGCGCCAGACGTGAACATGAATACCAACGGGACTGAGATTCCGCCGACCTCACTCTGCGCCCTCAGCGCCGTCTCGCGCGCGGCCTTGTAGAGACAATAGCCCTGCCCCGACATGTATCCCCGACGCCTGACCTTCAATTGCCGACGATCCATCTTGAACTCATGCCAGCCGGCCGAGACCCTCATCAAGATGCGCGAAGCCCCGGCCGGGGCGAAAGAGATTGAACCTCAAACTTCTTTCGCCCCTGTCAGGGGCTTCGCAATGTAATCCGTTGCTTGATCCCAAGGCTCGCGCCTTGGGCTATCGATCTGTCGCCCCTCACGGGGCTTCAGGCACTCGGCATCTGCTTAAGTCGAACTCGCGTTAGCGTTTAAAGTCTTTCGCCCGCGCGCGGCTCTCAAGTGCTTGAAAGGGGCGCGCGATTGAAGAGGTGCGGAGCAGGCCGGAAGCGGCCGTGCGGTCTATTTCCGCGCGGCCTTCTCGCGCAACTGCGCGACGAGTTGCCTGACCTTTTCCGACTCGTTCTTGTCGGTCTGGACTTTCAAATAAAGTTCGAGCGTGTCGGCGGCCTCCTGA
>DASVPS010000187.1:0-4597 GCA_036389555.1 Pyrinomonadaceae bacterium | reverse complement strand
TCCACGCGCCGATCACCGTTTCGTTGAGAGCGGGCACGAGCGTCGGATTGCGCTCGGTGATGAGTTGCATCGCGCGCTCCATCTCTTCGCCCCCGGTGATCTGTTCCGCGCGCCCTATGACCATGACGCTGCGCCAGCGCCGTGCGTCCGTGACCTCTTCGACCTGAAAGCAGACTTCGCGGTTGGCCGCCATGAACTCGGTCTTCGTCCCGTCGGTCGTGAAGAAATAGAGAAAGTCCGAATCGAATGCATAGTGCATCGGGACGACGTAAGGGTGGTTGTCGCGCGAGCAACCCAGATGGCCGTAGCCGCAGCGCAACAGGAGCGCCAGCATCTCGCCCCGCGACATCTCTTTAACTTCCAACATCTCTCATCCTCCGGCGTTCTACCCCGCACGCAACTGCCATAGGCGGACGATGCCCCGCCCACTTAAGAATGTTGCGCCCGGTAATATCTTTCATGCACGCGCTTGACCCAGCCCCAGAACCGTCCCGCTGATGGCTGACCGCTGACTGCTTTCTTTTAACTAACCTCTGACCTCTAACCTCTGACCTCTGTTTTTTTCCGCACGATCTCGACGGAGCATTTTGCGTGCGCCGCGACCGCCTGTGAGACCGAGCCGAGCAGCATGCGCTCCCACGAACGATAGCCGTGCGAGCCGACGACGATAAGATCAGCGTCCCACGCTTCAGCTTCCTCGACTATCGTGCGCTTGGGCGATCCCTTGAGCACCTGTGTCGAGACCAGCGGGTCGCCGCTTTGTCCGCTCCCCAGTTTCGCGGCGGCCAACTTGACCGCGTCCTCGGCCTGACGGCGACATATCTTTTCCGTCTCTTCAAAATAGCTGCTCGCGATCAGGTGCGGGTCTGCGACGAGCGGCGCGGGCGTCTCGACGATTGAAACGACTCTGACCTGTGTGTCCGCCGGCCATGGCCTCTGCGCGACCTCTTTAATTGCCGCCTCGCTGCACGGCGAGCCGTCGGTTGCCAGTAGAATTTTCATCGCCTTCATCTCCATCGGAAAATAATCGTCCGCATAATCCCGTACGGGCGGGGAGCGCTGCCGAAAGTTCAGCGCCCGACGACCTCAACACCTGTCCGATGTTTATTGGCCGCCGGGCGCGTGCAGCGACGCTCGGCTGTAGTAAATGCACGAGCCGTGCCAGTATCATTTCCCTGTGATTGGCGTTGATTTGCGCGCTTTTGGCGGGAGCGTTGGGTGGTTTTACGCGACGCGCGGACAAGGCGCGGACAATTCCCCAAACTGACGAGTGAGAAGCAGGAAGTGATGAGTCAAAAACAAAACTGTCTTTCACTCATCACTCATTACTCATCACTCATCACTTTTCTTTCCCGTCACTTGTCACTGTGGAGAAGTTCGGCGAGCGTCTTGAGGAGTTTCTCCGCCGTATAGGGTTTCGGCAGGAAGGTGTGGACGCCGACGCTCGCCGCCTCCGCCGCCTTGTCGCTCGCGCCCAGCCCGCTCGCCGCAATGATCTTGACCTGCGGGTTCATCTTGCGGAGCGCGCGGATGGCCGCCGGGCCATCCATGAAGGGCATCATCATATCGGTGATAACGGCGGCCACTTCGTCGCGGTGCTGCGCGTAGAGCGCGACCGCCTCCGTCCCGTCGCTCGCCGTGAGCACGCGATAGTTGAAGGTTTCGAGCGTGCCGCGCGTGATCTGGCGAATCGACTCTTCGTCATCCACGACGAGGATCAGTTCGCCGTGTCCGGCAGGCAGATCGAGCCGCTTCCGCTCGACGCGCTCGGCCACCCCCGACTCGATGGCCGGGAGATAGACGGAGAACTGCGACCCTTTGCCCGGCTCGCTGTAGACGTTGACGAAACCATTGTGACTGCGGACGATGGTCAGGGCGGTCGAGAGTCCGAGTCCGGTTCCCTTGCCGATCTCTTTGGTCGTGAAGAACGGCTCGAAGATGCGGCCGACGACTTCGGGCGACATGCCCTCGCCCGTGTCCGCAACCGAGATCATGACGAACTTGCCGGGCTTCGCTTCAATGTGCATGCGCGCGAAGTCTTCGTCGAGCGTGACGTTTTCGGCGCGGACGAACAGTTCTCCCCCATGCGGCATCGCGTCGCGCGCATTGACGCACAGGTTCATCAACACCTGGTGAATTTGCGTGGCGTCGGCCGAGATCGTCCATAGCTCCGAGGACACGTCGAACTTGATCTCGATGGATTTCGGCAGCGTGTCCTTGAGAATCTTGACGACCTCTTTGACGAGGTGCTTCGGCTGGAGGGTGATGCGCTCGCCTTCGACGCCGCGCGCGAACGAGAGCACTTGCCGCACCATGTCCGCCCCGCGCTCGGCGTTCGCCTGAAGTATGTCGAGCCACTGGTGCGCCGCATCGTCCTCCACCTTGAGTTGAAGCATCTGCACGGCCATCAGAATCGGCGAGAGGATGTTGTTGAGGTCGTGCGCGATGCCGCCCGCGAGCGTGCCGATTGACTCCATGCGCTGCGCGCGCAGGAGTTGGGATTCCACTTTCTTGCGCTCCGTCACATCGGTGTTGATGATGAGGATCGAACGCGGCTCGCCGTCGTCGTCCTTAAGCAGCGTCCAACGGCTCTCGACGGTGATCTCGTCTCCACGCTTCGTCCGCTGGCTCAACTCGCCCGCCCATTCGCCACGCTCCATGACGGCCACACGTCCGCGCTCAAACGCCGCCGCGTTCGACTCGTTCAGGAGTTGGAGTTCGCGCGCCGTGCGCCCCGTGGCCTCCACGGCCGTCCAGCCGTAGATGCGCTCCGCGCCCTGGTTCCAGTAGAGAATTTTGTCGTCGCTCATGCTGCGCACGACGATGGCATCCTGCGCTTTATCCAAAAGGGCGGCCTGCTCGCGGATGCGCTCCTCGGCGCGTTTGCGCTCGGTGATGTCGTAGCGGATGGCGATGTACTGGTAGGGCTTTCCCTCTGCATTGAGGAACGGGACGATGGTCGTGTCAACCCAGTAGATCGAGCCGTCTTTGGCGAGGTTGCGCAACTCGCCGCGCCAGACGTGACCGCTCGCGATGGTCGTCCAGAGGTCACGTATGAACTCCTTCGGGTGGTAGCCGGAATTGATGATGCGATGATCCTGCCCGATCAGTTCTTCGCGCGAGTATTTTGAGATTTCGCAGAACTTGTCGTTGACGTAGTTGATGATGCCGCGCTGATCGGTGATGGCGACGATGGCCGATTCGTCCAGAGCGAACTTCAGGTCGGCTAATTCTTTGAGCGACTGTTTGAGCGCCTCTTCGGCGTCGAAGGGTCGCGGGGCTGCGTCCGTCATCTCGTGCGAAACAGTATCGCTCATCTCGAATTTAATCTCTCAACTCGCGGTCTTTTCAACTCGCATCAACTCGCGGTCTGTGGCGTCGCCTGTTCGCCGGACGGCGCGCTTTCGATCTTCTTCAAGCGGTAGCGCAACTGGTCGCGCGAAATGCCTAGAAGTTCAGCCGCGCGCGTCTGGTGGCCGCCGCTACGCTCTACGGCCTGACGCACGAGTGAGTCTTCCAACTCTTCGAGCGAGAGACCTTCTAGAGGCAGTTTGAAGGCATGACCCGACGCATTAACGGCGTCGGCGGAAGAGGCGCGGGCTGTAGTTGCCACGCGCCCGGCGCTTCCGGCCAAGTCTCGCGGCAAATACTCGGTCGTGATGAGGTCGCCTTCTTCGAGTATGAGCGCGCGCTCGATGACGTTTCGCAACTCGCGCACGTTGCCCGGCCACTCATAGGCGAGGAATATTTCCCGCACGTCGGGCGCGAGGCCGCGAATCTTTCGCTTGAGCCGCAAACGCTCGCCGAAAGTGTTGATATAGTGCTCGGCCAGCAGGAGGATGTCGTCGCCACGCTCACTCAAAGGGGGGATGTCGATCTGTATGACGGAGAGACGGTAGTACAAGTCAATGCGAAATCGGCCTGCTTCGCCTTCCGACTTGAGGTCGCGGTTTGAAGCGGCGACGACGCGCACGTCCAGCGGAATGTCCTTCAAGCCGCCGACGCGGCGAAAACTTCCCTCTTCGAGAATGCGCAACAGCTTCGCCTGCAATCCCAGTTCGAGTTCGCCGATCTCGTCTAGAAAGAGAGTGCCGCCCTCCGCCTGCTCGAACAGTCCTTCCTTGCGCGCCTTCGCGTCGGTGAACGCGCCCTTCTCGTAGCCGAACAGTTCGGATTCGATGAGCGTGGAGGGAATGGCGGCACAGTTGATGGCGATGAAGGGGGCGTCTGCGCGGCGCGAGCCGTAGTGGATGGCCTTTGCCACGAGGTCTTTGCCCGTGCCCGAAGCGCCCTGCAAGAGGACGGAAGAGGCTTCGGATTCGGCCACCTTGCGCGCGAGCGTGAGCATCGAGCGGATGGCGGGCGATTCCCCGATGATCTGTTCGAAGCTGAACTGCCGCGCACGCTCGCGCCGCACCTGCGAGACCTCGCGGCGGAGCAGGCTTGCCTCGATGCCGTTGCGAATCGTGACGCGCAATTCTTCGAGGTTGATGGGCTTGCCGACGAAGTCGTAGGCTCCGCCGCGCAGCGCCGAGATCGTATTCTGAATGAGGATGTTGGCCGTGATCATGATGACGACCGCGTCGGGCTGGCGCTG
>DASVPS010000186.1:0-2059 GCA_036389555.1 Pyrinomonadaceae bacterium | reverse complement strand
AACGATGATCTTGTTCGCTCACATTATTGAGATATTTTGCGCGCCGATTCGTAATGTCGCGCATCTGAAAGTTATGATTCCAAGAGGCATCATTTTCACTATCGCCACCCGGAAGTGGGCATGTGTCATGCTGCTGCTGCTCGCGCTCGCCCTGCCGGCAGGTTGCCGCCGGGAAAGGACTGAAACCGCGATGCCCGCGCCCGTGACAGCGCCGCCCGACATGATTGACCCCTGGCAGGAAGCGGCGCTCAAGGTCGAAGAGGATCGCGGCGAACCCATGGGGCGACAGGCGAAGGTCGAAATTCCCGACCAATTGAAGCACTACGATGACCCGCGACGTTTCTTAGGGATTCAGGTCGCCGAGTGGCGCGAGCAGGGGCTGCAAACGCCGCACGACTTCGCCGACCTGATCCCATTCATCAGGAAAGGCGAGATGGTCGAACTGCCCGCGCTCGGGCAAAACTACATCCTCTACGGCGTCGGCTATAGCGCCTCTGACGAACCGTTCACGCACTATGACAAGGCCGCGGGCAAGAGCGTGACGCTTTACGCCAGCGACGCTGAACTTGAACAGGAGCACGCGCAGATCGCCGACTCGCTCAAGTTGCTCGAAGAGAGCATCACCGGCCTGAGGAACGAACTGAAGGCTGCGCCAAAGCCCGACCGCGCGTTGCGCACCAGACTCACGTCCGAAGTCGCCGAAATCGAGCGCGCCATGAAAGCTCTCAAGGAGAGACGGAAGTTGCTCGACTCTTTTTACCGGAACGACGACGCGCGCCGCTTGCTCGCCGCCGAATATGAAACCATCAGCACGCTTACGCGCGACTTCGGCGGGCGCACCTATAATCTGCAAGACGCCGCTGCGCGCAAAGCCTTCAAGGTGCGTTTGCTCAGCCATCTCCGCCCCGCCGCGTTGAAAGTGCTGGAGGAAGTCGCCAAAACATACCGTGACAAGTTCGGGCGACCACTGGCCGTGACTTCTTTAGTGCGTCCCGACGAATACCAGCGGCAATTGCGTGAGACGAATCGCAACGCCACGCTCATCGAAGTGCCGCCGCATACTACGGGGCTGGCCTTCGATCTCTACTACCGCTACATGAACGCCGCCGAGCAGACTTTCATCATGGCGGAGTTGGGGCGCTTACAGGACGAAGGCCGGATCGAAGTGCTCCGCGAGAACCGCGACCATTATCACGTCTTCGCCTTTGCCGACGGGCGACGCCCCAGCGAAGACCTCATCAAGCGCACACTGAGCCGGGAGGCGACAACACCACGACGACCCCCGGCGCGAAAGGAAGCGAGCAGGGAAAAGGACATCGCCGCAAAGTCGAAGGGCACGGCTACAAAGTCGAAGGCGACTGCCGCAAAGTCCAAAGGGACGGCCGCAAAGTCGAAGTCAGCGAAGAGCCGCCGAACGCGCCGCTCTCAAAGTTAAAACCATCATCTGCCGTGGCCGCCTCTCCGACTTTCTCGCGGTAGTGTGTGACGAGCGGCACGCCTAATTGCAACTGGCCGTGGCGCACTTCGACGACATAAATTTATACGCTGCCCTCCTGTCTGCTCGACGTTGACATCGCCCGGCCGCAGGTTTATTGTGCCCCCGCTTAGACACGCCTCGCACCAGCCCGCGAGTGCCCGCCGCTCGCGAGCCTCACTTAAAATCAAGCGAAACAGCGGAAGGAGGTAACTCATGGCCGACAAGTCCGACGAAAGATTGAGAGGCTATATCGTCATCGCACTGACGGCGACTACCGGCAAGAAATATGAGGATTGCAAGGTGATCCCGCAGGGCGAACTCTACCCCGCTATCTACAGTCAAGTTTACGGGCCGGCGAGCCAGAAGGACTGTGAGAAGTGGCAGGCCGCCAACTGCGGCAAGTCAGACAAGGCGACGATCTAGGGACGGCGAAGCGCGGATGAGACACAATGAGGGCGAGGCACTGCGCGCGGATAGCGCCGCGCGCAGTGCCTCGTTCAATACTTATGAACGGCACATAGATTGAAGCAGCTATGGCAGCGCGATTGAATAACAATGCTCCGTTAGAAAAATCTTGAGGCG
>DASVPS010000185.1:0-8341 GCA_036389555.1 Pyrinomonadaceae bacterium | reverse complement strand
GATTGAATGTTTTTCAATCGTCCCTACGGGACTCTGGTAAAAGACACATTAATGATCCCCAGCCATCAATGGCCGGGCTATTATCAATTATCCCTGCGGGACAACAACTCTCAAATGCCCCTCCGGGACAACGGATTTACTTTTCAAACTGCTTCTTAAATTTTTACACCCTCAACTCTTCAACTCTCTCAATAGCGGATCGAGCGCGGCCGCAAGCGTCGTCTCCGTCGCACCCGTCTCCACGTCTTGAAACAGAGACCAGCGCTCCAAGTGTTCGGCCGACGCGCCGGGTTCGAGACATCGAAGCGGCGCGAGTGATTCGACCTCGATGAAGTCGCCCGACGTGTAGGTCTCACAGTTGCAGTTGTAGTCCGGGTAGGTCGCTCCCTCTTCGCAGGCGAAGCGTTTGACGAAGAGCGTCGCGCCGTGTTGGTAAGCAGCCCAGCCCTGCTTGTTCAGCATGCCGACTTTCTGCGGGTGGTTTGCGCCCGCGTCCGTCGCCAGGCGTATGAACTTTTTGCCGATAGACCAGCGCGCGTCCGAGAGGTCTGTGTAATGCCAGAGAACGAGCGGGCGCGCGGGCAGCAAATAATCGTCCCAGGAAATGTAAGGCTCCTGCGGGAAGATGGCCGTGCCACCGCCGCGCATGACCGTGAGCGCCCACGGCGCGGCCTCTATCGCCCACAAGTTTCGATTCGTGACCTTGTGCCTGACGGTGAGACCGCTTCCCTCTTCGTCGAGCACGACGCGCATCTCCTTCTCGATGCCGGTCGCCGCTTCGACCGGCGCGGTCAGACGAATTGCACGCTCGCCTTCAAACGCCACTGCGAGCGGCGAGTTGTCGGGCGCATAGCTGCGCGGCTTGGCTTCGGGCGCGACCCAGAGGCGATGCCCGCCCCACGGTTTGAAGTCGCCGAGTTCGGTCGTGAGCGTCGCGTCGGGCACTTCGCCGAGAATATTTTCCGCGCCGACAAAACCATAACGGACGATGCGCGGCCCCACGTCGCTCGTGACGACGGCCTCGACCGTGCCGTTCGACAGACGGTAACAGTTCGGCAGTCCGAGATAAGAGATTTTTTCCACCTTGCGCCCTCCCCATGCGTTCATTTGCGTCCACGCTATTTTGAACTCGCAGGAGTTTACCCGTCGCGGCGAGTTTGCCACAACGAGCCGGACGCCGCTGACGGCTGACCCGACTGTCGGCGCGCGACCCTCTTTAAATCTCGCTCGCTAGACATTCAAGCCCCGATAATTTAACTTTACTGGCTTACAAGCATGAGCTTTTCAAAGCGAGGAAGGTGCCGCCAATACATCTCCCCGCAGGAGTCAGGCGAAAGTGGCGGAATCGGCAGACGCGCCAGACTTAGGATCTGGTACCGCAAGGTGTGGGGGTTCGAGTCCCCCCTTTCGCATCGCATCAAACGTTTGGAATGATTTTGGACAACGTACTTTTATAATTTTGTAGAGGAAGGATGCCCGCACGGTCGAGCCATTTAACACAGGCGACGCGCGGGCTTTATGTTTATGAAGACAGAAGTGGTTGATGTCTCCACGACCCGGAAAGAACTCAAGATCGAGATCGACGCCGCGGACGTGCGCGCCGAACTCGAACGTGTGACGGAACGCTATGCGGCGGCCGTGAGCGTGCCCGGCTTCCGCAAGGGGCGCGCGCCGAACTCGGTGGTACGCCAGCGTTATAAAAACGAGATTCGCGGCGAGGTCGTGCAGAACCTCGTGCCGCAGGCCATCAACGAGGCGATCAGCGAGGGCGCGCTCAACGTCGTCGGTGAGCCTGAGAATATACACTTCGACAACAACGAGGCACTGGAGAAACTCGGCGAGCACCCGTTGCTACTTCACGCGAACGTCGAGGTGCTGCCCGATGTCGCGCTCGGCCAGTACAAGGGTCTGGAGGTCGCGCGGCGCACGCGCCCCGTGACGGACGAGACGGTCGAGGCGATGATCGAGAATTTGCGCGAACAGTCGGCCTCGCTCCAGCCGGTCGAGGATCGCCCGGCCGAGGCGGGCGATACGGTGACGGTCAACTTCGCCGGCCGCTACATCGAGCCGCCTGAGGAAGAGGACGTGAAGGCCGAGGACGTGGAGGTGGTGCTCGGCGGCGAGGGCGTGCTCGCGGATTTCAACGAGCACCTCACGGGCACGAAGCCCGACGACGTGCGAACTTTCGTCGTGAAATACCCCGCGGATTTTTCGTCGCCCGGACTCGCCGGCAAAGAGATCGAGTACACGGCGACGGTGACGGCCGTCCGGCGCAAGGAGTTGCCGGAGGTTGACGACGAATGGGCTAAGACCTTCGGCGAAGAGATCGATTCGCTCGAAACTCTGCGCACGAAGTTGCGCGAGAATTTGACGGAGCGCGCGCGCTTCGAGTCGGACCACCGCCTGCGCGACGAGTTGATGGGGAAGTTGCTTGCAGCGCACCAGTTTGAAGTGCCCGAATCGCTCGTCAAGAGTCAGGCGCGCAGACTGCTTGAGTCAACCGTGCGCGACATGATGCAGCGCGGGATGGACCCGCGCAATCAGGAGTTGGACTGGGAGAATTTGGAGGGCATGTTGGAGTCGCAGGCCACGACGGATTTGCGCGGTTCGATCCTGCTCGAACGCATCGCCGACGCCGAAGAAATCGAGCCGACGGACGAAGAGATCGAGCGGGAGATCGAAGCGATTGCAGAGGGCGCGCGCCAGTCCGTAGAGCAGGTGCGCGCTGCCTTGACAAAGCAGGGAGGCGAACGTAGCATCGCCGACAGATTGCGCCACCGCAAGGCGCTCGATCTTCTCATCGAAAACGCGCGCGTGAGCGAAGAGGAATGGCGTGAAGACGCGCCGCCGCCAGCCGACGCCGCCGCAAACGAGGAAGCGAGTGAGAGCGGCGAGGGCGTTGAGACTCAGCCGGGCGAGTCGGGAAGCTGACGCGAGCTGTGCGGAGTCGGGCGTTGAATTTTCAACCTGGCAACAGGTTTTCGGAGTTTGGAGTTTCAAGTTTATGGCTTTAGTCCCAATGGTGGTCGAGCAGACGTCGCGCGGCGAACGCGCCTTCGACATCTACTCGCGCCTGCTCAAAGACAACATCATTTTCATCTCGACGCCGATTGACGATCAGATCGCGAACTTAATCGTCGCGCAACTGATCTTCCTCGAAGCGGAAGACCCGGAGAAAGACATCTCCCTCTACATCAATTCGCCGGGCGGTTCGATCACGGCGGGGATGGCGATCTACGACACGATGCAGTTCATCCGCGCAGACGTGTCTACGCTCTGCGTCGGGCAGTGTGCCTCGATGGCCGCGCTGCTGCTGGCGGCGGGCGCAAAGGGCAAACGCTTCGCGCTGCCCAACTCGCGCATCCTCATTCACCAGCCTTCGGGCGGCGCGGAAGGTCAGGCCTCGGACATCCGCATCATGGCCGAAGAGATCATACGCATGCGTGAATTGACCTCGAACATTCTCGCCAAGCACTCCGGCCAGGACTACGATCAGGTCGAGCGCGACGTGGAGCGCGACCGCATCATGTCGGCCATTCAGGCTAAAGAGTACGGGCTGATTGACGAAGTGATCACGCACCGCGAGTAAAAATTTTGGCCGGCACGTTTGATTGTGAGATCAACGCGCCGGCCATTTTATGCTACAGTAGTTCCCCGTCAGTCGGATGCGCCCCAACGCGCCGCCGTTTGCGGGCTATCGGATAAGAACAGACAAGCCCGCCCGTTTTAAGTCACTTGACAAGTCAGTAGCTCGGATTGAACCTCGAAAGCACGGAGTCCCCTAAAAGCCTATGGTACGTCGAACCGATGACACGTTGCGCTGCTCGTTCTGCGGCAAATCGCAGAACGAAGTGAAAAAGCTCATTGCAGGCCCCACGGTCTACATCTGTAACGAGTGTATTGACATCTGCAACGAGATCATCACCGACGACCAGCAGGCCGAGGCCGTCGCCACGCGGCCGCCGCTGCCGAAGCCTTCCGAGATCAAAAATTTCTTAGACGAATATGTCATCGGGCAGGACGAAACGAAGAAGCGTCTCGCCGTCGCCGTCTACCAGCACTACAAGCGCATCGAGATCGCGCGCCGCCGCTCGGACGTGGAGATTCAGAAGTCGAACATCCTCCTGATGGGGCCGACCGGCACGGGCAAGACGCTTCTCGCGCAGACGCTCGCGCGCATGCTCTCCGTTCCCTTCACCATCGTTGACGCGACGACCCTGACGGAAGCGGGCTACGTCGGCGAAGACGTGGAGAACATCATCCTGAAGTTGTTGCAGGCCGCCAACGGCGACGTGGAACGCGCCCAACAAGGCATCATCTACATAGACGAAGTTGACAAGATTTGCCGCAAGGACGAGAACCCTTCGATCACGCGCGACGTGTCGGGCGAAGGCGTGCAGCAGGCGCTGTTGAAGATACTGGAAGGCACGGTCGCCAACGTCCCGCCGCAGGGCGGCCGGAAGCACCCGCATCAGGAGTTCTTCCCCATCGACACCACCAACATTCTCTTCATCTGCGGCGGCGCGTTCGTCGGGTTGGAGAAAGTGATCGAGCGGCGCATGCGTAACAAGTCGTTCGGCTTCCGCGCCGAGGTCAAAGACAGCAAAGAGCGCTACGCCGAGGCGATGGCGACGGCACAGCCGGAAGATTTGGTGCGCTACGGATTGATCCCTGAGTTCGTCGGCCGCCTGCCCGTGCTCGGCGTCCTGAACGAACTCGACGAGGATGCGCTCATGCGCATCCTGACCGAGCCGAAGAACGCGCTCGTCAAGCAGTATCAGAAAAAGTTCGAGTACGACAACGTCAAGCTGCGCTTCACGGACGACGCGCTCAAGGCCATCGCGCGTCAGGCGGTCGAACGCAAGGTGGGCGCGCGCGGCCTGATGATGATCATGGAAGAGTTGCTGCTCGACTCGATGTACACGCTGCCCTCGCAAAAGCGCATCAAGGAATTCGTCATCACGAGCGAGATGGTCGAACGCCGCCGCGCCGTGCCGGGCGAAGCCCTGACGGGCGTGGACGACGCCGCCGCCTGAGCGTGCGCCGGAGTTCGATTCTCTTCCCCGCGCGAGCGAAAGGAATCCTAAATTAATGTCGAAGAAATTCGGAGCAGGAGTGTTCGCACTCCTGCTCTTATTTGTTTGCGCGCAGGAGGCGGCGGCGGCGCGGGCGCAGGAGAAGGAGGAGCAGAGGCAGACGGCAAAGCCCGCCGCAGCACAAGCACCCCCGGCCGCCGCAGTGCAGGATGATCAGGATGAGGTTGACCGCCAAGACCCCTGCCCCGGCGCCGGCAATCAGCACGAGTTAAATCGGTGTGCGGCGCGGGCGCGCGATCAGGCCGACGCGGAACTGAACAAGGTCTACCGCGAGTTGTTGAAGGACACGGGGACGACGGAGCGCGCCAAACTTCGCTCGGCGCAACTGGCATGGATCAAGTTTCGCGACGCGCACTGCGACTACGAGAGCGTCGGCAACAAGGGCGGCTCGATCTACCCGATGGTCTACAGTTTTTGTCTGGCTAAACTGACGACGGCGCGGGTCAAACAACTTCAGGAGATTTTACAAGAGCAGTCGGAGCATTAAGGAAGCATTCGGAAAAGTAATCGACCCGCGCCGTTTTGGAAAGGACGGGCGGCGGCGGTGGCGGCGCGATATTGAAAGGTCAGTGGCGCGCGTGCGCGAAATCGTTTACAATTCAGTTTAGTTCGCGACACGGGGCGAGCGGCAATGAGCGGCTCGCCTTTAACGTTTACGCAGTTTTCCGGCGAAAGAAGTAGCAGTTTTATGGAAGAATATACAGACCACACTCCCACAGACATCGTCAGCTACCCGATGGTGCCGATCCGCGATGTCGTGATCTTCCCGTTCACGAAGGTCGCGTTCAAGATCGGCCGCCCCGGCTCGATCCGCGCGCTCGAACAGGCGCTCGCCTCCGACCGCACGATCTTCCTCGCCACGCAGCACGATGCCTCGATTGACGAACCCGTGCCGTCGGAGATTTACGGCGTCGGGACTATCGCGCGCATCCTGCAGGCGCAGAAGTTGGAGAACGGGCAGACGAAAGTGGTTGTCGAAGGGCGCGAGCGCGCGACGACGATCCGCGTGGAGAACGACAACGGCGCGTTCACGGCCACCGTGCGCCGCGCGCCCTCCGCGCTCGAATCCGGCCAGCGCATCGAAGCCCTCACGCAGCGCATACACCAACTCATCGAGCAACACCTGCGCCTCGCGCCCGAAGCGCAGACCGACGCGCTGCAACAGGCCATGCGTAACCAAGACCCTTCGCATCTGACCGACGCACTCGCCTCGCAGTTGCGCATTGCGGTCGAAGACAAACAGGGCTTGCTGGAAATCTTCTCCGTCCACGGGCGCATGCAGCGTCTGGTCGAAATCCTTGAGACGGAAGTTGACAAGCGACAACTCGACCGCACGATCCAGGCGCGCGTCAAGCGGCAGATGGAGAAGGCGCAGAAAGAGTATTACCTGAACGAGCAGATCAAGGCCATTCACAAGGAACTCGGACGCAAGGACGAGAAGGCCGAGGTCGAGGATTTGCGCAAGAAGATCGAAGAGGCCGGCATGTCGGAGGAGGCCAAAGAGAAGGCCATGCAGGAACTCCACCGCCTCGAAGCGATGCCGCCGATGTCGGCCGAGGGCACGGTTTCGCGCACCTACATCGACTGGCTGCTGAGCGTGCCCTGGAAACAGAAGTCGAAAGAGATCAAAGACCTGGGCAAGGCCGAAGAGGTTTTGAACGAAGACCATCACGGGCTGGAGAAGATCAAGGATCGCATCCTTGAGCATCTGGCCGTGCGCCAACTCGTCAAGAACCCGAAAGGGTCGATCCTCTGTTTCGTCGGCCCGCCGGGCGTGGGCAAGACGAGCCTCGGCAAATCCATCGCGCGCGCGACCGGCAGAAAGTTCGTGCGCCTCTCTCTCGGCGGCGTGCGCGACGAAGCCGAGATACGCGGCCACCGCCGCACCTACATCGGCGCGCTGCCCGGCCAGATCATCCAGATGATGAAGAAGGCCGGCACGACGAACCCCTGCATCCTGCTCGACGAAGTGGACAAACTCGGCGCGGACTTCCGCGGCGACCCTTCGTCGGCGCTCCTCGAAGTGTTAGACCCTGAACAGAACAACTCGTTTCAGGATCACTATCTCGACGTTGAATACGATCTCTCGAAAGTCTTCTTCATCGCGACGGCGAACGTGCTTCACACGATCCCGCCCGCCCTGCAAGACCGTCTGGAGATACTGCGCCTCTCCGGTTACACCGAGCGCGAGAAATTGGAGATCGCGCGCCGCCACCTCGTCTCTAAACAGGCGGAAGGCAGCGGGCTGAAGGCCGAGCAGGTCGAGTTCACGGACGAAGGTTTGCTCGAAATCATACGCTCCTACACGCGCGAGGCGGGCGTGCGCAATCTCGAACGCGAGATCGGTTCGTGCTGCCGCAAGGTGGCGCGCAAGCTCGTGGGCGAGAGTAAGGGCGAAGAGTTCAAAGAGGTGGTCACGCCGGAGCGCGTGCGCGAGATGCTCGGCTCCATACGCTTCCGCCAGCAGCAGGCCGCAGCCGAAAGCGAGATCGGACTCGCGCTCGGACTCGCGTGGACGGAGGTCGGCGGCGAGGTCTTGCAGATCGAAGCGACGCTCACGAACGGGCGCGGCGGCGTGCGGCTCACAGGCAAACTCGGCGAGGTCATGCAGGAGTCGGCGCAGGCGGCGCTCACCTGCGTCAAGGCGCGCGCCGAGCGGCTCGGCATGAGTCTCGACCACATCCGCAAGCGCGACCTGCACGTACACATCCCCGAAGGCGCGATCCCGAAAGACGGCCCCTCGGCCGGCGTCACGCTCGCCACCGCGATGGCCTCCGCCCTGACGCGCGTCCCCGTCCGCAAGGATGTGGCGATGACGGGTGAGATCACGCTACGCGGCAAGGTGCTGCCCGTCGGCGGTATCAAGGAGAAGATGCTCGCCGCGCACCGCGTCGGCGTCTCGACCTTGATCCTGCCGAAAGAGAACGAGAAAGACCTGGCGGAAGTGCCCGAAGAAGTGCGCGCCGCCATTAGCGTCCATTTCGTCGAGACCATTGACGAAGTGCTCTCGCTCGCGCTCGAAGACGCATGCCCGACCGACGGCGCGACCGTGGACACCGCGCAGCCGCCCATCTGGTCAACCGAACCGCCATCGCAAAGCACGCCGACAATGGCAGACTAATTGAGGGATGGAACGATGGGATGAGGGCGGAGGGATGAGGGATGAAAGGAAGCACTCAACCGTCTTGAGTAGTTTTCTTAATTCATCCCTCATCCCTCCGCCCTCATCCCTACGTTCCATCCCT
>DASVPS010000184.1:0-9337 GCA_036389555.1 Pyrinomonadaceae bacterium | reverse complement strand
ATGGCGGGACTCACACAGCACCAATGTAACGCTATCGCACGCAAACTCAACCTGAGGCCCCGCAAGCGACACGGCTACAAGACGCCGCTGGAGTGCTACTATGAATCTTAGTCAGTGTTGCAGTTCAAACTTGATGTCAGGGGCGCGTCTTTATTTTTTTTGCATCATCTGTGTGCCGCGAAACGTGATGGTTTCGCCGGGTTTCATTTCATAAAAAGGTATTCGTAGTTTTTTAAGTTCGGCGGCAAAGTTGTTTGAAGTTTGAGTGATACCCGGAAATGTAGCGAAGTGTTGCGGAACTGCCAGTTTTGCGCGAACAGATTTTGCCGCTTTCGCAGCCATACGCGGTTCCATGCCGAAATGACCACCGATATTAAGCAAAGCCAGGTCAACTTGATATTCCTCGCCGATAGTTTCCATATCTTTGAAATATGCCGTATCGCCGGAATGGTAAAGCGTCGGGCCATTCTTGATGATCAGGACAAATCCCGCAGGGTTTCCGCCATAAGCTCTTTCTGCTTCGGTGGCGCTGGCTTTAGGATTAAAAACACTGCTCGAATGAACGGCCGGTGTCATCGCAACCGTAACCTCACCATCAGCGATCTGAATTTCGCCGCCAATTCCCATAATCGCGTCTGTTCCAGCCTGTTTGCCCGGGAAATCAGCCAGCTTTACTAAATTCCCCGCTAATTCAGGATTGCTGATAAGTATTGCTCCCGTCTTCTGGGCTATTTCAACCGCGTCGCCCACGTGATCTCGGTGTCCGTGCGTGAGAAGAATGTAGTCAACTTTTGAACCGGAGGTTAAAGGGTCTCTACCGTCTTTGGCTTCAGGATTTGAAGGGTTTTTGAGCCAGGGGTCAATCAATAATACTTTGCCTCTGGGGGTGGTAATCGAAAAAGCCGCGTGTCCGAACCACTTGACTTTCGTTTCTTGCGCCGATACCTGAGAAACAGAACCGGCCGCAAGCATAAATAAAGCTACAAACAATCCGAATACTTTCATAATTATCCCCTCCAAACATTATTAGCCATATCTTTGTTTTACTTTCCCAAAACGAAGCGCCTCACGCCCGGCCTCACCCGCCGCGCACTGTAATGCCTGAAGTATTCAAGTCTCGTGTATGAGAGCCGCGCTGTTCGCGGTCGGGTACAGGCCGTTCATGAGATGTTGGGGCGGCAGAGATCAGTTAGCTCAGTTAGATTTGAATAGGTGCTCTTTATACTTCGGGTCGGCGGCGAGCCGATGCCCCTTCAGGAACTCCCATGCCTGCTCGTTGATCTCCGCCGACCGCGAGTAATAGTTGTGGTCGAGGCCGGCGACTTCCAGCAGCTTGACGGGGAACCCGCGCTCGGAGAATGCATCCCGCGTCTTGCGCACTTCCGCCACCGGGAACAGCGGGTCTTTCGTCCCCACGAAGAGCGCGACCGGAACCTTGCGCTCCGCCTCTTCGAGCAGCCCGTAATTCTCCTTCCTCATGGCACCCGCGAAGACCGCCGCCGCGGCGAAATACTCCGACTCAAGCGCGGACATGAAGAGTCCGAACACCGCGCCCGCCGAGTGGCCGAAGAGGTAGACGCGGCGCGTGTCTACGGGGTGTTTCGATTTGATCTCCTCCGCCAAATCGCGCAGGAACCGGGGGCCATCTTCGGGTACTGCCCAACTCGCAGAGTTCCGCGAGTCCGGCCCGGCCAGGATAACGCCTTCCCGCTCGGCCAGCTTCTGCCAGTGCTCTACGAGGACACTCCCGTTGCGCCCGCTGCCGTGCAGCAGCACGATTAAAGGTGCCGGCTTGTCCTGACCGACTGAGTCCGGGATGAACAGGTAGTAGGAGCGCTTCTTGCCTTCGGACTCGACCGTGTTCTTAACGATCTTGCCGCTGGCGGATGCGCCGCCCGCGACTATTAGTAGCAACGCTAAGGAGGCGCACGCGCGCCAAAGATTTTCTCTCATAGCTGACTCCCGGAGTGGCGCAGTAACAAAACTCAAGCTTCACCCGGCACGTCTAACGCCCGGCCTCACCCGCCGCGCACGCAACTAAACAGCCAGGGCGTCTTGCGTATGAAGGCCGTGCTGGACGCGGTCTTGTGCATGCCGTTAGTTAGTTGGATAGCGCGCCGGGAAGATTACATGCGCAGCCTTATTCTGTCTTCTTGTCTTCAGCGGCGCTGTGTTGTTCACTTCGCGACCCTTCGCGATGGTTAGTGCCGAGCGTCCATGACGGAGGATCACTTGCAGGGAATGATCCTGCCAGGTTCTGATCTATCTCGGCCTCACTCATCTCGCCCTCATCCTGTCGTGGCGTGTCCTGCGCCACGCGCTCCTTATCTTCCGCCATGAATTTGCTCCTCGTGTCTGGAGATACATTACTGCTACTCACATTCTAAGTACCGGCTTTAGCTGAAGACATCTAACGCTCGGCTTAACCGCCGCCGAGCGAGCAGCGCACAATTTACACCGAAGGAAGCATCATGAGAAGAGAACTGCCGGGACGCCGGGTTGAATGAATTATTAGGCGCGACGGCGCTTCGGCGCGTGCCCCATTGGAAAGACCGTGATTGTTACTTTCTCGGGGGCGCGGTTTCAGACAGTATCTGCCGGATGGCCGCTTCACGTGAGACTTTACCGTCGAGGTAAGCCTGCCAGTGCGTTTCGAGCGACTGCCTGAATCCTGCAAAGCCGCGCTTGTACATGTCCAGTATGACAGGTCGGTCGTCACGCACGCCGCGTCAGAGGAGCCTTAAACGAGGGCGGCGGCCACATTGGCCGCCGCCCTCAAACACTTTCCAGCTTAGTCAGACACAAACTTGATGCGCCTGAGATGGATGCTCGTCCTTCGATTCAGGTATGTCTGCCTCAGACAAATTATAGAGATTCAATGCCACGGCGCGAGCAACGCCACTTGATTGATTTCTTGCGGGACGCGAGCCTCTGGCGCACATGTCCTTACTGGGTCGTCTCCTGCACTGGACCCGCGCCGGTCGCGCTGCTCAACAACCTTACTCCCCTGTGGTGCTAGGGGCGACTGGTGAGCTCGCTCAGCCGCGTGAATTTGATGTTGCGGACGACCGGATTGCTGTAGTCGAAGGCCACCACCTTTCCGGCCTTGTCCCGGCGAAAGCGCAGTGTCACGCGGCTCAGCTGAAAGGTGTCGCGATAGACTGGCCGAATTTCCGAACCCTTGCCCGACGAGCCTTCAAGGTGAACCATCAGGCCGTCTTTTCCGGGCACCAAACGGAAGGTTGATCCGGTCTCGTCGTTCGCGTATCGTCCCGCGAAGGCTTGCAGTTCGGCCGCGGTGGGCGCATAAGCTTCGGCGCGGCGATATCGGGTCGTCTGCCCCTCCATGGATTTCAGTTCGAATTCGTCCTGTGACAGGAAGTGCAATTCAAACTCGTCCTGAGACATGAAATTCAAATCGCCGCTCGGATTGCGAAAACGATCCCTGGTGACAGGTATGAGAGCGGCGCGTAAGCCGGGGATGCGCAGCTCGCCCTTGTTCACGACGAGGAGCAGCGTGTCGCCGGTGCGCTCGCTGACGAACAGTCCCGCCTTGCCGTTTAGCTCGACTCCCGTCACGCCGGCACCTTCGGCGGCCACGGCCGGCGCTTTGGCCTCGGCCGTTTCGGCGGCTTTGGAGTCTGGGGCGGGCAGAAACTGGTCACCGACGCGGCGCGCTAGCGCAGTCGCGGATGCTTCGTCCGAATTGCACAGGACGGCGATTGAAATGCCCTGCGCCGGAAGGCGACCCAACCATGCACTGTACCCGGCCGCGCTGCCGGAATGCGACACCAGCTTGCCGCCGCGGTGGGTGTCCACGATCAGGCCACGGGCGTAAGTGAGCTTCCGGCCGTTGTTCAACCTTGCTTGTTCCTCAAGCTTTCCGGTGACGAACGCGCCCAGACGTCCGCTCGTCAGCGCGTCGTTCCAGATCACGAGGTCGGCCGCCGTGCCGAGGACGGCGCCAGCGCCGCCGCTGCCGCGCTCGTTGCCGACATACATTCCCACCTGCCAGCCGGTGCCCTCCTTGACGTAACCGAGAGCGCGGTTCTTGATGACGTCCCGCAGATCACTGGGGGACATGGTCGTCTTCATCCCGAGCGGCTCGAACAGTCGCTTGCGCGTGAAATCGGGAAACGACATCCCGCTCGTGCGTGCGACGAGATCCGTCAGCAGCACGTAGCCGCTGTTCGAGTAAGACCATTCCTCGCCCGGCGCGAAGTTGAGGCCGCGCTGACGCAGAATCAGGCTCACTACGTCGTCAACTTTTCCCCCCGCCAGTGGCCGGAGCCCCGTCCAGTCGCGGATACCGGAGGTGTGTGTGAGCAGATGATCCACAGTGATCTTCCGGCCGTAATCGGGGAGTTCCGGGAAGTGCTTGCGGATGTCGTCGGAGAGAGAAAGCCGCCCGTCTTCGACGAGGAGGAGAACTGCCGCGGCGACGAACTGCTTTCTGACCGATCCGATGTCGAAGATCGAACTCGGGCTCAATGGAACGTCGCGCTCAAGGTCGGCCGAGCCGTAAGCGCGGCTGACGACCAGCTTTCCGTTTTGCGAGACGGCGACCGCGCACCCGGGCGCGTCAGGCTTAGCCCAACTGAATATCTTGTCGATCTCGCTGGCCTTGTCCTGCGCGTAAGTGGGCGCGACTAAAAGCAAGGCGGTGAACACGAACGATACCAATCCTTGTAGAAACTCTTTTCTGAACATTTAAATCTTCCTTTTTAAAGCGCGGGGAAATCCCCCGGTCGGCTTTGGCGCGAATTTGCCGGAGCCTATTAACTGTGTGGTTGCTCGAAACGATCTTTCAGTTCGAGCGCATGTAAGCGGCTCCCCGAATAAGCGTGGAGCCGCTTACATGCGCTCGCCTGTTTCGGTTCGGCGGAAGGCCGCTATTTGCCGGGCGGGTTGGTGGCTAACTTGACGGTCTTGGGGTCAACCGTAATCTCCTGCAAACGTTTGGCTACTTCGGGCGTGAGGGATTCCTGGTGGCGTCCGCCCAGGTATTTAGCCAGGAACTTCTCGGCCATTGCCAGCGTCGCCATGACGTTGACGGGACGTGCGAAGCCGTGACCCTCGTCGGGTGCGACCACGTACTCGACCGGGAACCCCCTGTCACGCAAGGAGATCACGATCTGGTCGGCCTGACGTTTCTTCACACGAACGTCGTTCGCTCCCTGCACTATGAGCAGCGGGGTCTTAATCTTATCGGCGTGCGTCAGCGGCGATTGCCGTATGAGCTGCGCTCTCCCTTCAGCGGTGGTCGGGTCAGCCATCCGCTTGTATAACCTGATGCGCTCGGACTCCCAGGACACCGGCATGGATTCGAGGAGTGAAATCAGGTCGTTCTGGGCATTAAACGCCACCGCCGCCGCGTAGAGGTCAGGCGTGTAGGCGACGCCCGCCAGCGCCGCGTAGCCGCCGTAGGATGAACCCATAATGCCGACGCGCTTGGGATCAGTGATGCCCTGACTGATCAGATACTTCACGCCCCAGGTCACGTCGTCCTGCATCTTTTCGCTCCACTGCCCGTTGCCTGCGTCCAGAAACTTCTTGCCGTAGCCCGTCGAGCCACGAAAGTTCGGCAGGAGAACGGCGTAGCCGCGGTTCGCTAAGAACTGTGACAAGGAGTCGTAGCCCCAGCGCTCACGCGACCACGGCCCTCCGTGTGGGAGGATCACGGTCGGAAGGTTCTTCGGCTCGATACCTCTCGGCAGGGCGAGGTAGGCGGGAATCTCCAGCCCGTCGGACGACTTATAGCGGATCGGTTTTAGTTCGGTGAGCGCTTCGCGCGGCAGCTTTTCGCGAATACGGTATTGCAACTCCAGCTTCTTCGACTTGCGGTCAAAGAGATACTTCTCACCCGGTTCCCTGTCGCTGACGGCCGAAATGAGCCAGGTCATCTCGTCAGTGGTGGTCGAGTCAAAGGAGATTTCCCTGTTCGGCAACTTCTTCTGCAAAAGCTTGTAATCTTTCTCCAAAGCCCTGTCCTTGAAATAGAGACGCTGGCGGTCGTCGAAGTAGCCCGTGAAGACCAGCTCGTCAGTCACCGCGGAGAAGGCCGCGCCGTCCAGGTCGACACGGCGCATGGGATCGGATTCGACGACTTCCTCTCTGCCCGTTTCGGGGTCGAACAGGACGAGCCTCGCCAGATCAACGCCCTCGCCCTTGTTGGTATTCATGTAGACGCGGCGGTTGTCTTTGTGGAAGCGATTCAGGCTGCAGGACTCGAAGACGTTGCACGAATAGACTTTCGCGAACTTGCCGTCGGCGTCCATCCTGAGGACTTCCTTGTCGCCGCTCCTGGTCGAGCGCGTGGCGAGGCGCAACCCGTCTTTATTGTCGAAGAGCCAGCCCGTCAGCCGTTCCGTGTTCTGGCGAATCAGGGCGCGCTCGCCGGTCGAGATTTTGACTTTATACAGATCGTGCCAGGCCGGGTCGCGCTCGTTCAGGCCGACGTAGACCGCGTCCGGCTCGGCGCGCGGCACGTTGTAAAGTACGGTTCTGACCTTCTCCGAATTGGTTAGATTTCGCGCGACGGGGACTTCCCGTCCGCCCGGCGGCTGCTCGTTAGGGTTGACGGCGTAGAGGTTGTAATTCTCGTCGCCCTCTTTATCCTTGGTGAACAGGATGAACTTGCCGTCACCGCTCCAAAAAAATTGTCTGGGCGGGCGTCTGGTCTCGCCGGTCAGCGGGCGGGCGCTCTCGAACGGCTCGTCCGCGCGTTTGACCCAGATGTTCACAATGCCCTTGTGGGGCTTGCGGAAGGCGATGAACTTGCCGTCGGGAGAAATCTGCGCCCCGGAGATTTCCGAGCTGCCGAACAATATTTCACGGTCAATCAGCGGCGGCAAACCTTTCTGTGCCAGCGCGGTCGCGCCGGGCAGAAATATGAACGCCAGCATGCAGAGTAAAAATCCGTTCGTCAAAGATGTAAGGGTTTTTCTAAACATATCTCAATAAACTCCTGATAGATGTCCGTAGTCAGTGCCAGCCGACCCTGTGATAAATCAGCTCCAAAGACATAAACGTGCGGGAGGGCGAAGTATTAACCTCAGGCGTTAATACTTTTCATCAGGAGTGAATGAGAAGAGAGAGTTTGAGCGAGCTAGGGGTATCGCACGACGACAGGCACGGTCTCCGGCAGCGGGATGCGTTCCGTCTCTTCGGGCACGGGCGCGAACCTGCCCGCCTTCCAGTCCTCCTTCGCCTGCTCGATCCGTTCACTTGAACTGGAGACGAAGTTCCACCAGATGTGGCGTGTGCCGTCCATCGGCTCACCACCCAGGAGCATCAAACGGACGCCCGAACCTTCGGGCGCGGAGAGCGTGATCTCCGCGCCGGGCTTAAAGACCAGGAGCTGACCGGCTTCAAATTCGCCGCCGTCATTCAGAAGTTCCACTCTGCCTTCGACGACGTAGACGGCACGCTCCTCGTGCTCGGTCGGTATGGATAAGCGCGCTCCTTCCATAAGTGTAGCGTCCGCGTAGAACATCTCGGAGAGCGTCTCGACAGGGGAACGTGCCCCGTATAGTGAGCCTGTAATGAGACGCACACGCTTGCCTTCGCCTTCCACAACCGGCAATTCATCCGCCCCGTGATGTGAAAAGCCGGGAGCGGATTCCTCAAATTGCTGCGGCAGCGCTACCCAAGACTGTATGCCGAAGAGGTTCGAGCCGGAAGCCCGTGCTTCCTGCGGCGTGCGCTCCGAATGCGCGATGCCGCGCGCGGCCGTCATCCAGTTGATCTCGCCCGGCGTTATCAACTGGATAGTACCGAGGCTGTCGCGGTGTAGTAATTCTCCCTCGAAGAGGTAAGTGACGGTGGCGAGACCTATGTGCGGGTGAGGGGCAACATCAAGACCGCGCCCCGTGCTCAAAATTTCCGGCCCCAACTGATCGAGGAAGATGAAAGGGCCTACCATGCGCCGCCGCATAGAGGGGAGGACGCGCCTGACCTTGAAGCCGCCGACGAGGTCGCGTACGCGCGTCACGACGACCGTGTCCAGCCCCGGCGGGAGCTGCGCAGACTGTTTTTGCTTAGAATCCGAGTTCATCGTTTTTCCGACGGCCTCCGCGCACAACTAGGAGCCAACCGATAAGAGGCGCGTCACCTCACGGTGCGAGAGCACTACGTCGGGCACCTGTTGGATGGCCGCGAAATACTTCTGCCCGAACCCGCCGCCAGTCTCCGACGGCGTGAGCAGCGACCGTGCCCCGGCGAGCAGCGCCCCTGCGTCATCCGCCGTCGCGGGTTCATCAGCGTCCAGCATCTCGTCTATACGCACGATGAGCTCGGAGACGGGGCGCAGCCAGGCGAACTGTTCGTGTTTGATGACGAGTTGCAACAGTTCGCCGCCCGTCACCTGGCCGTGCATACGCTCGTAGACCTCGCGCTCCGCGTCGAGCAGCGCCTTGTGCAGCCGCAGCAGTCTGAGGCGCAGTTCGCGCATACGCCTCAGCACCGCCTCCGATACGGGCACGCCCGTCTTCGTTTCGCTCATATTTCTCCAAAGCTACGAGAGATCGTAGAGCATGATCTCGGAAGTCTTAGCCCGCGCTGTTAGTAAGCGACAACTCCTCTTTGAACACCGCGCCGTCTCCGACCCGAAGGCTCGTGCCGTGGATAGTAACATCAGGCCAAGTCGAACAAGATCACTTCGCTGTCGTCGCCGGCGCTGATCGTCAGCGTGCTCTCTTCGCTGACGGCCGCGCCGTCCCCGGCACCGAGGTTATTTCCGTTCAACTCGACCGAGCCTTTGACGACTTGCAGCCACGCATGGCGTCCTGCTTCGAGCCTATGTTCGACGGCCTCGCCGCCCTTCAGCAGCGCGTTGTAGACCGACACGTCCTGGTGAATCTTCAGAGACCCTTCGCGGCCGTCGCGCGAGGCGACGAGTCGAAGTCTCCCCGACTTCTCCTCAGGCGCGAACAGCTTCTGCTCGTAACCCGGCCGGATGTTCTCGGCCTCGGGCATGATCCAGATCTGGAAGAAGTGCACCGGCTCGGTCTTCGAGGCGTTCATCTCGCTGTGGCGCACGCCCGTGCCCGCCGTCATCCGCTGCCACTCGTGCGGGCGTATGACTTCGCCGTGGCCCATGCTGTCGCGGTGGCCGAGGCCGCCGGAGACGACGTAGGAGAGTATCTCCATGTCGCGGTGGCCGTGCGTGCCGAAGCCCTGCCCCGGCGCGACGCGGTCTTCGTTGATGACGCGCAGGTCGCGGAAGCCCATGTGGCGCGGGTCGTAGTAGTTGCTGAACGAAAAACTGTAGTGCGTGTCGAGCCACCCGTGGTTGGCGTGCCCGCGCTCGCCTGACGGTCTCACTTTAATCATCGTC
>DASVPS010000183.1:0-4178 GCA_036389555.1 Pyrinomonadaceae bacterium | reverse complement strand
GCCCGACGCGGCCGAACGCGCCGCCGAACTCGCCGCCGACATACAGGCCAAAGAGAGGCGGCTCGCCATCTTCGCAGACGGCAGCTACTTCGATGTGATACGCGAACACTTGCGCTTCAACCTGTCCGACTACATCACTTCGGGCGTTATGCTGGCGTTAGCCTTTTACGCGCTCGGCAGATTTTTGATCGGCTACTATGTCGGCCGAAAGCGTCTGCTGCACGAGTCGCACCTGTATCTTCCGCTGTTCCGCCGCCTGCTCGTGTGGGGCTTGATCCTCGGTGTCATCGGCAACGCGATCTTCGTGTGGGCGTCGGTCGCTTTGGACAACAAGACCGCGAACGAGGCTTCGCTGTGGGCGGTCGCGGCGGCCTGGATCGTAGGCATCGGCATCCCGGCCATGTCGCTCTTTTACGTCTCCGCCATCGTGTTGCTGTTTCAGAGACCGGCGTGGCAGCGACGCCTGCTGTGGCTCGCGCCCGTCGGGCGCATGGCCTTGACGAACTACCTCGTGCAGACGCTCTTTCACCTCTTCATCTTTTACGGTTACGGCATCGGACTCGGCCTCATCGGCCGCGTCGGCACGTCTCTGTGTATCCCGTTCTCGCTCGCCATCTTCGCGCTGCAAATTCTCTACAGCCGCTGGTGGTTCAAGCGCTTTCGCTTCGGCCCCGCCGAATGGCTCTGGCGCACACTCGCCTACGGCACGCGCCCGCAGATGCGCGTCGAGCAAACCGCTTAAATGAAGGGGCAAAGGTGAAAGGGTAAAGGGGGAAGGTAGGAGGGATTAAAGCAGGAGAGATTGATGCGTGGCGGTCTGAGGCGGCAGCCCGTCCCGACAGGGACGGTTGAGAATAGCCCGGCACTTTAGTGCCGGGGACAATGAGCATAGATTTTAATAGAGTCCCGTAGGGACGATTGAAAGTTACTCGACGCAATTTCAACCGTCCCTACGGGATTACAATTGGCTATTGTCAACTTAAAACCCGGCACTAAAGTGCCGGGCTATTGGCAATCGTCCCGGTCGGGACTTTTTGAGTTGTCTCTAACATCATGAATTATCTCTGACGTTCGGCCGTCAAAATATCCCCGTTCTTCCTCCCTTGCTTTTCCTCTCTCACCTTTACCCCTTCTCCTTTTCCCGTTGTACAATCACAACTCGTTATTCATATAAATTTTCAGGTGAGATTGTCCCGCGCGGTGCGTATTAACTGTCGGGGAGTCTGCCTGAGCGTCAAAGGACGGATGCGTGTATGTCACAGGAAGCGACGGGGATGAAAGAGAACGACGGCGGCGGCAATACGACGGGGGCGGCCGCGACAAATACGACGCGCGTCGAGCGCGATTCGATGGGCGACATAGAGGTTCCTGCGGATCGTTATTACGGCGCGCAGACGCAGCGCTCTTTGATTCATTTCAACATCGGCGACGACCGTATGCCGCGCGAGATGATCCGCGCGCTCGGCCTCTTGAAGAAGGCCGCCGCGCTCGTCAACGAAGACCTCGGCAAGTTGCCTTCCGACATTGCGCGCCTCATCGTCGAAGCGTGCGACGAGGTGATCGACGGGCGGCTCGACGCGCATTTTCCTCTGCGCGTCTGGCAGACGGGCAGCGGCACGCAGACCAACATGAACGCCAACGAGGTCATCTCCAACCGCGCCATCGAACGCGCGGGCGGCCGTCTGGGCAGCAAAGACCCCGTACACCCGAACGACCACGTCAACATGTCGCAGTCTTCAAACGACACCTTTCCCACCGCCATGCACATCGCCGCCGCCGAGCGCATGAATAAACTCATACCCGAAGTCGAGCGCCTGCATGCGGCGATTGACGCAAAGGCAAAAGAGTACGCGGACGTGGTGAAGATCGGGCGCACACACTTGCAGGACGCTACGCCCTTGACGGTCGGGCAGGAGATGTCCGGCTGGGCGAGCCTCGTCGAACGCGATGTGGAGCGCCTGCGCATGGTCTTGCCCGGCCTCTACGATCTGGCAATCGGCGGCACGGCCGTCGGCACAGGTCTCAACGCGCACCCCGAATTCGCGGAGCGCGCCGCACAGAAGATCGCGGAGTTGACGGGGCTGCCCTTCAAGTCGCACCCGAACAAGTTCGCAGCCCTTTCCGCCCACGACGAGATGGTCTTTGCCAGCGGCGCGCTCAAGACTCTGGCCGGGTCTTTGATGAAGATCGCGAACGACATACGCTGGCTCGCCTCCGGGCCGCGCGCAGGATTCGGCGAACTCATCCTGCCGGAGAACGAACCCGGCTCATCGATCATGCCCGGCAAGGTCAACCCCACGCAATCGGAAGCGATGACGATGGTCGCCGTGCAGGTCTTCGGCAACGATGCCGCCATCGGCTTCGCCGGTTCGCAGGGCAACTTCGAGTTGAACGTCTTCAACCCGGTGATGATTCATAACCTGCTCCACTCGATCCGCCTCATCACGGACGCCTGCCACGGCTTCGTTGACTACTGCGTCGCCGGCATCGAATTGAACCGCGAGCGCATCGACGAGCACCTCAACAACTCGCTCATGCTCGTCACCGCCTTAAACCCGCACATCGGCTACGACCGTGCGGCGCAGGTTGCCAAGAACGCGCACAAGAAAGGCATCTCCCTGCGCGAGTCGGCCGTCGCGCTCGGCTTCCTCACCGGCGAGCAGTTCGACGAATACGTCAAGCCGGAAGAGATGACGCACCCGTAAAAACTTATGGGGAATGGGTGTAGGGGAAAGGGTAAAAGATAAGCCGAGAGGGAGCGCGCGCGAATGCCTCTTCGCCCTGCTTTTCTTTACCTTTTCCCTTCCCCTATACCCTTTTCCCTTGCCTCGCCGCACACATCTCACGCGCCCCTCTTTTGCATCTAAATATTCGCCCGCCTGTGACGGTTTTCGCGTGGCGCGCGGGCGGCGGATTGAATGCTTGCGCAATATTTCTCAAAGTGAGATAGTTTTCGTTTGCGGCGTTCACCGGCGGACACTCTGGGTCGCGCCTGTGCGTGTGAAGGAGGACGAAGAATGACTATGGCAACTTTAACGAAAGCGCCTGCGTTGGAAGACTACTTCGGGTTGTCGGATGCCGAGTTGAACGAGCGCATCGAGGCGGCGCGACGCGCGCTCGGGGAGCGGCTCGTCATCCTCGGCCATCACTATCAACGCGACGACGTGATCGCCCACGCAGACGTGACTGGCGACTCCTTCAAGCTCTCGAAACTCGGAGCCGAGCGCGACCGCGCCGAGTTCATCGTCTTCTGCGGCGTGCATTTCATGGCCGAGTCGGCCGACATTCTCTCCGCGCCGCACCAGAAAGTTATTTTGCCAGACCTCGGCGCGGGCTGTTCGATGGCCGACATGGCTTCGGCCGAACAGGTTGAAGACGCCTGGGATCAACTCGCGCAGGCGGGCATCCTCCGAGACTTCCGCGTGATGCCGATCACGTACATGAATTCGACCGCCGCGATCAAAGCCTTCTGCGGCAAGAACAACGGCGTGGTCTGCACTTCGTCGAACGCCGTGCCGCTCTTCGAGAAGAGTCTCGGCGAAGCCGACAAGTTGTTCTTCTTCCCCGACCAACATCTGGGACGCAACACGGGCGTCAAGTTCGGCATCCCGCTCGAACAGATGGTCGTCTGGGACCCGTTTCAGGAACTCGGCGGCAACACCGTGGAAGCCTTGCGAAATGCGCGTCTCATCCTGTGGAAAGGCCACTGCTCGGTGCATGGGCGTTTCCGCGCGTGGCACGTGGATCAGGTGCGCAAGGAAGTGCCCGGCATCAAGGTGCTCGTCCACCCGGAATGCGTGCGCGAGGTGGTGGAGAAGTCTGATTTGAACGGCTCGACCGAGTTCATCATCAAGACTCTGGAAGACGCGCCCGCCGGGTCGTCGTGGGCTATCGGCACGGAAGTGAATTTGGTCAACCGTCTGATCAAGCGTTTCCCGGACAAGCACATCCGCCTGCTCGCGCCCGACCTCTGCATGTGCGCGACGATGTATCGCATCGCGCCGCAGAACCTCGCGTGGGTCTTGGAATCCCTGCTCGCGGGCGAAGTGCCTAACCAGATCACTGTGCCGGAAGAGACCGCACGCCTTGCGCGCGTCGCCCTCGACAGGATGCTCGCGATCAAATAAAGATATTGCGGAATGCGGATTTCGGATTGCGGATTAAAGAAGGAAGCAAGT
>DASVPS010000182.1:0-1568 GCA_036389555.1 Pyrinomonadaceae bacterium | reverse complement strand
CTCATCGTTCAAGCGTCAAGTCGGCAAAGTTGTCAAGAAGAATATTACATGTTTCAATCAATAAATATTACAACTCACAATTATACTTAAATTTCAGATTAATATTGACTAATTCAAAAAAACTACATAAAATCATGTTTCGTGATTGAAAATGTTGAACCCCTCGCTGAGACGTAATCACAGAACTTCCGGGGCCGCAGCTGGTCGTCGGCTACCGTAAAACTCTAAAGACGGAGGGTTTGCATGGTCATGAAGACGTTGATTTTTGGCAAACAGTTCGGCTCCACCGCCGACTCGCTCGAAGCCGCGAACGGTGCCGTGTCACGCAGGAACTTCCTCGTTGGGATGGGATTGGTCACTGGCACCGTGCTTATCAAGCCGGCCACCGCGCTCCACGGGTTCGCCTACAACGGCGGCAGCTGGAAGGAAAGCGTTTGCAAGCTCGTAGACTATATCTGCCCGCAGCTGACCGCCGGGCATATCCGCGAAGCGATCTACAGGGCGGATAGCTACCATGCCGCGCCCTCGGCCGACTATCACGGTAGCTTCTCCTCAAGGCAGATCATTAACGCGCAGGTCTACCCGAAGGTGACCCACGGGGGAAGATACTTCGAGTTCTCGCGCCTGCCGTACTACGACTCGCACAACCCTTGTCGTCGCACTAAAGACCTCAACGTGCTCGAAATTGAGCGCATACTTAACGACGGCGAGCGCGAGTATTACGGCGGTGTCGTCTCGCCATGCAGCGAGAGACGTCAACTTGCCTCATGCGGTTGTGAGCGGGACGCCTACGATAAGACGGTTACCTATTATAAGGAAGACCCGAAAGCGTGGGAGCCGCTCTACGTGCGCAACTTCACCGACGGCAGGAGGAGCTACTTAGGCTTCGCCGTCAAACCGCGAACGAACGCTTACGGCCAGCCGCTGAAGCAACTGCTTCTCTCACCGGATAGCGTTTGAGCGACGCGGGGCGGCGGGGAGATTCCGTAAGCCGTTGAACTCCTCTCCCTAGCGCCCTTTACCCAAATCACGGGCGAACCCCCACCCTCGCAAACGCGCCCGGTACAGTCGTAACAACTCTTCCGCGTGGCTGGCGGAGCCCTCGTCATGCTTCGCGCCTGAGATCGGAGGCTCCTTCCTCGGCGGAATGGGCAGGCTACCGCAGCGAAACGGACAGTTCACGGCCGCGCGCAGAGGCCCTCGCCCTTGCGCGGCGGGGCGAGCGACTTCCGACATGAACAAATTTTTTGTGTTGTCGAGACGAAATCCGCCGGCGGCTCACTCATATCATACAGGTATAAGCGTTATTTCGCCGAACTGTCTGATTGTGTGAAGTCGCTCAGCAAAGTTACGTGGGAATGGCCGGAACGCGTGAACCATGGCATTAGCTTCGATGGCGCGTGCTCCTTCGTGTGAAACCCAAGAGGTCGGTTGAGCTGACAGAATCTCACAGGCAGGGAGGGAAGCAAAGGTGTCTACATTTAATGAATTTCCTTCTCTCAGAGAGCTGCTCGCGGCAGCCGCCGAGGGGAATGAGCGAGCCATTGACGTGTTGGTTAAGCATTATA
>DASVPS010000181.1:0-8344 GCA_036389555.1 Pyrinomonadaceae bacterium | reverse complement strand
CGCGCGAACTCGGCGCGAACAACAGGCGAGGGGCGACGCGCGAGCGGCTGCTCGATCTCGGCTTCCCCGTCGCGCTCGGCGCGATGGCGGCGCTGCTCGGCATCGTCACGCGGCGGATGGGTTGGCAGACGGTCGAGAGTCTGGCGCTCGTCGTCGGCGTCCCGCTCATACTCTGCTACCTGCTGCGGCGCAGGCCCGCGCGCTTCGCGCTCGCCGTCGGCGCGGTGATGCTCGGCGGCTTCTTCTGGCGCGGCCTCGGCTCCGAGACCGTCCACGCCGAGCGCAACTTCTTCGGCACGGTGCGCGTCGTCCGCGACCGCGAGGACGAGCTGAACTGGCTCTACCACGGCACGACGATCCACGGGCGACAGTCGCGCGCGCTCGCACGCCACTGCGAACCGCTCTCCTACTATCACAGGGAAGGGCCGCTCGGTCAGGTCTTCAAAACTTTCGACGCAGAGGGCGCGGCCGGCAACGTCGCCATCGTCGGCCTCGGCACGGGCGCGACCGCCGCCTACACGCGCGCCGGTCAGCATTGGACGTTCTACGAGATCAACCCGGCCGTCGTTGAAATCGCGCGCGACCCCGCTTACTTCACCTATCTCTCTTACTGCGCCGCCGCGCCCGTCGAAGTCTCGCTCGGCGATGCGCGCCTGCAACTGCAAACTGCGCCGCCCGCGCACTACGGTCTCATCGTCCTCGACGCCTTCAGTTCCGACGCCATCCCCATGCACCTGATGACCGTCGAAGCCCTCGACATCTACCTCTCCAAACTCGCCCCGGGCGGCCTTCTCGTCTTCCACATCTCCAACCGCAGCCTCGACCTGCACCCGGTCGTGGCCGACCTCGCGCACGCGCGCTCGCTCGTCTGCCTCGGTTTCGACGACACGTCGCGCAACCAGCCGAGCGGCAAAGAACCCTCGCAGTGGGTGGTCATGTCGCGCCGCCCCGAAGATGTCCAAACGCTCGCCGCAGACGAGCGCTGGCAGAGGCTCGAAGGACGCCCCGGCCGCCCCGTCTGGACAGACGACTTCTCGAACATCGTGAGCCTCTTCAAATGGCGTTGACGCTCTAACGCAGCGACGTTTCGCCGTCTCCTCACCCGTCTTCAACCTAAACTTTCTGCTTGACACGTCCGCCTCGCGCGCATATCTTCCCCCGCGTCTTCACGTTTGCACGTCCAATCGCCGCCCGTGGCCGCAGCCTGACGCACTTACTCCGGCAAGAGATGTAATCGTTATCAGCGCTTCCCGGCGCGCTCCACGGTTTACACAGAAATCGCAACCGCTCCCGGCCAGCCCGCGTGGCCGACGCTTAATCGCATCCGAGGCACTTTTATGCAAATAGGCACACTCGCCATCATCCTTATAGTCATCGTGCTAGTGGCTGTTGTGGTGTTCGGCACATACCTGCCATCTCTCCTGAACAAGGGTCGGCGTAAAAACAAGGGCAACACGCTGCTCGCTTATGCGCCTACAGAGGCGCAGTCTTACTTCGATCATCTGCTTGCCGAGTATGCGCTGATACCGGAGGAGGACGTGTCCGAGCAGTACAAGAAGGAGATCACGAGACTTCGCGAAAGGAGCCCCGAAGCGTTGACGTGGGATCATTTGCTCAAGATGGAATTGATCTTGCTGGAGATCATGCCCATCGAGCGACTCAAGCGTAAGGCGTGGATCACGCGCGCCCGTTTCCGCGATGTCGTCGGGGCCGAAATTTATAAGGAGTATCTCGCCACAAACCCGCCGCTCTCCAGACTAAGCCCGCCGCTCACCTCTCCGCCCTCGGATGCCGCCGACCTGTCGGGCGCATCCCCACCCATAGACTTATATCTTTACGACACGACCCCCGACGAGGAACTCGCCCTGCGCGGCGACCTCCAGATGATTCTCCAAGATACTTTCTGGCGTTTCCGCATCCGCACGGCATGGGAGGATCGACGCAACTGGTTTGCGAAAGCGTTTGGCTGGATTTACGTGGTGCTGGTTTTGTCCGGCCTCGTCCCCGTCATCTTGCTCATCTACCTCCCGCCGGACAAGGCCAACCAACTACACCCCATCTTCACCATGGTAGCCGTCACGATGATCGGCGCGCTCGGCGGCTTCGTCAGCATGTTCCAGCGGCTGCAAAGTCTGCCGAGCGCCGGGCAGCGCAACGAGAATTTGATCGAAATGGTGTATGGGGGCGGCAGCATCCTGTTACAGTCGTTGTTGAGCGGCGCATGCTTCTCGCTCGTGCTGCTGTTTATTTTTCTCGGCGGCCTGTTGCGCGGCGGGCTGTTCCCAGACTATCCCAATCAGGACGGCGCGACGTTCATAGACCTGCTGCGTACCGTCTCACTCAACGGGACGCAGTTCGCCAAACTACTGGTCTGGTCGTTCATCGCCGGATTCGCCGAACGCTTCGTCCCTGACTTTCTCGACCGCTTCTCGGCTAAAGAGAAAGCGCGCGACGCAAACAGCGAAGCGTAAGGTTCAGACCGACGCCCGGCCGCTACGGCGCGGCGAAGCGTCATTGCGACCTGACAAGACGAGAGACGGCGCGACGGGTTTAGAGATCGTCGCGCCGCCTCTTTTCACATTCCGGGCTGCATTGAAGCGCGGACTCCGCTCAGTCGGCGAAGGCGACGCTCAGTTCGCGCAGGGTGGCGGAATCGGTTGCATCGGCGGCGGTGGATTCGTCGCGGTTGATGTGGTTGTAGAGGATGTCGCGTTGTTGCGGACGGAAACCGGCGGTGCGTATGAGGTAGCGGAGCATCCGTTCGTCGGCTTCGTTGTGCGCGCCGGCGGCGGAGACTACGTTCTCCTCGATCATGATCGATCCCATGTCGTCCGCGCCGAAACGCAGGACGACCTGACCGAGCCGCAACCCTTGCGTCAGCCAGGATGATTGGATGTGTTCGATGTTGTCCAGGAAGAGGCGCGAGACGGCGACCATTTTCAAATAGTCAACGCCCGTCGGCTCGTCCTTGATGCGGCGGCCGAGCGCGGTGTTCTCGCGTTGAAACGTCCACGGGATGAAGGCCGTAAATCCCCCGGTCTCGTCTTGCAGGTCGCGTATGCGTTCGAGATGGCGGACGCGGTGCTCCGTGCGGTCGCCGATGCCGAACATCATCGTCGCCGTCGAACGCAGGCCGACGCGGTGTGTGGCGCGCATCACGTCGAGCCACTCGTCGGTCGTGCATTTGGTAGAGACGCGCTTGCGCACCTCATCGTCCAGAATCTCGCCGCCGCCGCCGGGCAGAGACGACAGCCCCGCCGCTTTCAGGCGCGTCATGATCTCTTCGTATGAGAGGCCGCTGATGAGGTGTATGTTGTGAATCTCCGGCGGCGAAAAGCTGTGCAACTGCATCCGCGGATACTTCGCGTGCAGCGTGCGGAGCAGGTCTTCATACCACTCGATGCCGAAGTCTGGGTGCAGGCCGCCCTGCATCAGAATGCCCGTGCCGCCGAGCGCGATGGTCTCGTCGATCTTCTCGCAAATCTCTTCGACGGTGCGGACGTAGGTGTCGGGCTTGCCCGGCCGCCGGTAGAAGGCGCAGAAGGTGCAGACGACGTTGCAGACGTTCGTGTAATTGATGTTGCGATCAATGATGTAGGTGACGACGCCAGACGGGTGGCGTCGTTTGCGCACCTCGTCGGCGGCGACGCCGATGCGCGCGATGTCGTCAGACTCCAGCAGTGCAGTGCAATCCGCAGCGGTCAGACGCCCTCCGGCGAGCGCGCGGTCGAGAATTGGTTGGATGTCGGTCATGGCATTGATCGGCGGTTATAAAAATTTCGCGGCGCGTCTTAATTTCACTTCCCTACTTCAATTCAATTTCAACACATTATACGCCACGCGGCGTGCTTTGTTTGAGCGCCGGCTTACCCGCCGAGCCACTTCAAAGGACGCACGCCCTCTGTGAGTTTGTGCTTGTGCGCGAGTTGGAAAAACAGTTCGAGACCGGCGCGCATATCTTCGTTCAGGTCGAAACAGATGTTCTCCGTCAGGTAGGCGCGCAGTTCCGCGCGCGGCAAGCCCAGTGCGCGCTCGTATTCCGCGACGATCTCTTCCAGACGCGCCAGCCCCTCGTCGCGCGCGCCCGCGAAATCCACGCGCCGCACGGCTTCCGCCGCCGATTCGTGCGCCATCCACATCGCGAAGACGAAGCCCAAACCCGTGAACTCGCGCCACAGCACGGCCAGATCATAGACGCGCAAATTTTCGCGCGCGAAGGTCATCGCCGGGTCGCCGATGACGAGCGCGGCATCGTGCCTTGCGAGCATCGCTTTAACATCGGGCGACGCGGGCGCGGTCTGAACGTCGCGCCCCACGAACTCGCGAAACACGATCTGCACGAGCGCGGCCGAAGTGCGCGACGACTCATCGAGCGCGAGCGTCCGCACGTCTTTCAAATCATCACACGCCGTCACCAGCACAACGCTGCGCACGGCGCTCCGCACGCCCACGCACACGCCGGGAACAATCGCCACCTCCGGCAACCGTTGATATTCGATGACGGGGACGAGCGCGGCCTCGACCAACCCGCGCGCCAGCATGTCGCCGCAACGCGCCGGGGCTGCGTCCGTCAGGAGCGCCACCTCGCGCGCCCTCTCGCCCCGCGCAAAACTCCAGATGAGCGGGGCTGAGTTCAAATAACTCGAAGCCGCCACGCGCGGCGCGCCCTCGTGTTCAATTATCTCCGAAATGGCTCACACACTCCCGTCAGGCCAATCCTTATCCGGCCAAACTCAACTCGTCGCACTCGAATGCTAACGCACGGCCTCCAACGTCGCAAGAACTCCCAGCGCCCGTTAAACCGGCACCGCGTTGACAGTCCTCGAAAGCTGCCATTACCATGCAGAAGTGATGAGTAATGAGTGATGAGTGATGAGTAAAAACAACAGCCTTGTCTTTTACTCATTACTCATCACTCATTACTCATCACTCATCACTTTTATGCCTATCTACGACATCAGCGTCGCCATTTCGCCGGAGACAACGCCGACTTATCCGGGCGACCCCGGCATCGAAATCGTCTCGTGGGCGGCGATGGCGCGGGGCGACTCCGCCAACGTCACACTGTTGCACTTCGGCGCGCACACGGCCACACATCTAGACGCCCCGGCGCACTTCATCGAACACGCGCCGCAGGTGTCCGCCCTGCCGCTCGAAGTTCTGATCGGCGAGGCGCGCGTGGTCTCTCTGGGCGATGAGGTGCAGGCCATTGACGCGAGCCATGTCGCCGCACACGTCCCCGCGGGCACGACGCGCGTGCTCTTCAAAACGCGCAACTCGAATTTCTGGCGGGAGGACGGCAAAGCGTTTCGCGAAGACTTCACCTATCTCACCACGGACGGCGCGCGCGCTCTCAACGAACGCGGCGTGCGACTCGTCGGCATTGATTATTTGTCCATCGAACAGTTCAAGTCGGAAACCTTCGAGACGCACACGACGTTACTCTCGGCGGGGGTCATCATCGTCGAAGGTCTGGACTTGCGCGAAGTGGCGGCGGGCATCTACGAGTTGATCTGCCTGCCTTTGAAAATCGCGGCCGGAAGCGGCGACGGAGCGCCCGCCCGCGCCGTCCTGCGCACGTTTGGTTAAACCGGCCTTTATTAAGTCGCCTCGCATTGGGAGGAGCATCCGATGGAAGTAGTCAATCTCAAAGATAAGTTCAGTCTCTTTCAAGAGCACTGGCAGCCGAAGATCGCGGGCGAGGTCAACGATGCTTATGTGAAGCTGGTCAAGTTCAAGGGCGAATTTCTCTGGCACAAGCACGACGCGGAAGACGAATTGTTTCTCGTCGTCAAAGGAAATTTGACGATCAAATTAAGAGACCGCGATCTCCGACTGGCGGAAGGCGAGTTTGCGATTATCCCCAGGGGCGTCGAACACATGCCCGTGGCCGACGAAGAAGTCCACGTCATGTTGATCGAGCCGAAGACGACGCTCAACACGGGCGACCGGCAGACGGATCGCACCCTCTCCGAACTCGAACGCATCTGAACGCGCAAGATGAATTCATCGAACGAGAAACGGAAAACTTTCGCCGCCGAGCGCGCCGGGTTCGCGCGGCTCTCCGTCCCTCAACTCATAGAACTATTGTCGAGCGACGATCTCCGCACGCGCTTTCTGGCCGAGATGTGTTTGCGCGATGCGACCAACACCTGACTCAGTTTCCGGCCTGCGGCTCCGCAGGCTGAACGCATGCGCGCGATTGAAGAGTGGCGCGCGTGGTGGCGCGAACACGGCCGGACGGGTAAAAAACGATGGACATGAAACCAAAACGAAGCGACGCCGGACACGACCTGAAGACACCGGCCAACGACCCGGCCAACGCGGGCGGGGCAGGCTACAACGAACGTGTGTTCCAGATCGTCCGGCGCATCCCCGCAGGTCACGTGATGACCTACGGCCAACTGGCGGAAATTCTCGGCGAAGGATACACGGCGCGCACCGTCGGCTTCGTCATGAACAAGGCGGACGAATCCGTCCCGTGGCATCGCGTCATCAACGCGCAGGGCGGGTGTTCGACGGGGCGTGTGCTGTTGCCGATGAATAAGCAGCAGCGCCTGCTCGAAGCCGAGGGCGTCGAGTTTGACGCGCGCGACCGCTGCAACCTCAGCCGCTATCGCTGGACGCCGGAGGAGGCGCGTGAAGACGGCGACGAGGCCGGTGGCCGGAACGCGCAACCGTCCCTCTTCGGCGATTGATAGTTCTCAGTTTCTCTTCCAGACAGGACATCGACTATGAACAACGAATCTCTCCCGACCCGCGTGCCATACGAAATCAGCGAGCGCAGTTACTCGGTTGCGGCGCACATGGTGACGACCGCATTCGAGCTTCCAGACTTCCGCATCACGCGAAATTTGGGCATCGTGCGCGGCATCGTCGTGCGTTCGCGCAACCTCTTCGTCAACATCGGCGCGGTCTTCAATTCGATGGTCGGCGGCAATATCACCGCGTGGACGAGCCTCTGCGAACAGACGCGCCGCGAGGCGTTTGAAATCATGGTGCAACACGCCACCGAACTCGGCGCAAACGCCATCATCGGCGCGCGCTACGACGCAACCGAGTTGGGGAGCGGCATCACGGAGGTGCTCGCCTACGGCACGGCGGTCATCGTCGAATCGAGCGACGCCGGGGCGGGACTCTACAACTCTTGACCGAAATTCCTCTGACGCCCGAACAGTTGAGCCGCCTGCGCGAAGGCATGACCCGCATTCCTTACGCGCACCTGCTCGGCATCAATTTTGAAGACGCCGCGCGCGGCACGGCCACCGTGTCCATGAGCGCCCGCCCGGAGTTGGAGCGCTTCGGCGGCATCATGCACGGCGGCGCGCTCGCTTCGCTGGCCGACACGGCCTCGGCCTTCGCCGTCCTCACCACGCTCGAACCCGGTGTGCAGACCGTCACCGTAGACCTCACGCTCCACTACCTGCGCCCCGTCACGGAAGGTAAATTGACCGCCCGCGCGAGCGTCCTGCGCGCCGGACGCCGCATCGCCACCGTCTCCGTAGAGGTTTTCAACGAATCCGGCGCACTTGTCCTGACCGCCCTGACAACCTACCTGAAACTAAGCTAAGTCGTTTGTTTCTGTAAATAATCTCACCTGGCGCGGAGCAGCGCGGGCATCTTCCGGCGGCTGAGATGTGTCTTGTAAATATTCATAGACAAAACGTGTTAATTAATGCAAAATATGTTTTGTCTACGCCGCTTCCAAGGCGGCGGTCAGGACTTCATTTCCGCAGTTCCTCTTGAACAAGCCTCATCAGGTCTGTCCGGTCACTAAAGTCTCATGCTTTCTCTTTATCAAGCGCTACTTTCCCAACACGCACGGCAGTTAACTCCGATGCGTTGCGCAGATCAGACGATTGCGCAACTGCATCGCTATTTCGAGGACGTGGTGTTGGAGAACAATCTGGCGGCGTTGGTGGTGGAGAGTTTGCCGTTACAGGTTGAGCGTTCGCCGCGTTCGGCCGAGCGTGTCTTGAAAGTCGGGCGGGCGGCGCGTCATGCCTTCTTCTTCCTCGCGCCCGAAGACGCCTTCAACGAGATGCAGTTTCTCAGCGAGGTGCGCGATTCGATGCTGCTGGCGCGCGCGCAGAACGGCAATAACGAGCACTTCGTGATCATCGCCGACGCGCGCTTCTCCGCGCTGCTCGTCTCGCTGCGCGGGCAGACGATTGACGGCTCGGAAACCATCACCGAGAGCGAAGTTATCTGGACGTTCGAGCCGGACATCGTCTACTCGGCGCTGGAATACCTGATGGCGCGCGTCACGGCCGAACGCTTCAAGCAGACCGAAGCCTTCTCACAGGCCGTGCGCACCTGCATGCCGAAGGCCACTTCGCTGCAA
>DASVPS010000180.1:0-4000 GCA_036389555.1 Pyrinomonadaceae bacterium | reverse complement strand
TGGCTTTTTCGGTCAGGCCGTCGGGCAGCCGCGAGACGGGCGCGATGTTCGACACAGAGCCGTTGGCGTTCAAGACCATGCGCAGCACGACCGTGCCGGTGATCTGATTCTTGCGCGCCTCCTCGGTGTAGAGCGGTTCGGGGCGCGAGGTGATCTGCGCCTTGCGCGTTACATCTTTCGCGGCGAAAGTCTTGGTGTAGTCCGGGCCGCCGCCGCCACCGCCGCCGGGGCCGCCGCCGCCGTCGTTGCGGTCGCCGCCGCCCGTGTTGCCGCCGCGGCCGGGGCCGACGCCGCCGCCTGAGCCTGAACCGACGCCGCCGCCCGTGCCTGTGCCGATGCCGTTACCCGAACCGGGGCCGGAACTCGTCTCGGTCGAACGCGATTTCGGATCGCCGTAAGCGATCTGGCGATTGTCCGGCGGAAAGAGCGTCGGGTCGGCGACGATGCTGGCCGGGACAGGCAAACTCGGATTCTTGATGGTCGGCGGACGCGGATCGGGAGCGCGCACCTGCGGGACTGTTAACGAAGCCGGGGGGAGTTTGCCGAACGAAGCGGGCTTCTCTTCCTGTCGTCCGCCGCCGCCGCCGCCGCCCGGTTTCTCCTGTTTCGGTTTCGAGCCGCCGCCCTTGCCTTTGGCATTGCCGGCCGGCCCTTCGTCGGGCTTCTTCTGTTCTTCGGGAATGTCTGTGACGAGTCCCTGTAGCTCAAGGTCTTCGCGCACCCTGTCGAGCGAAGCCACGTGCTTGTCCTGCAAGCGAGACAGCAAGGTGAACAACACGCCCGCCGTCATCATCAACACCAGCGCGGACATGATGCCGAGCGCTACGTTTCGCTGCGACAGCACGCGCCAGGAGGCTTTGCCGTAAGCAGCCGTCCCACGCTTCACAAACCCGCCCGGATCGCGTCTGAACTCCGGCCAGGTCAACTCTGCGTCGTGCCCGACCTCGCGCACTTCTTTCGTCAGGCGACGAAGCAAACCTTCGTCTTCCAAAAACGTCAGGTGATACTCGCCGCGCTCGTAGGGAACCATCCCCGACTCGCCTTCCGACGAAATATTCTTGGCCGGAATCTGTGCGGCGGGAACGGTGGCGGTCGTGGCGTCTGCGACGGCCGAATCGTTTACGGCGTCAGTCGAAGCGGTGCGCTCGTGCGCGGAATTGCTGATCGTGGCGGTGTCGGTGTCTGCGGGCTGAACGCCGTTGGGGAGGGGGGTGCCATCCACCGGGCAGAATTCGAACTGCACTGGGACTACCTCATTACACTTCGGGCAGCTCTTTGTCGTCATACTTCGCGCCTCAAGTTGGGGACATAATTCTTCAAATCGTTGGGTTACTCGAATTTAGGGCACACGCCTTCGAGCATCGTGAGATGCCCCGTCGGCTTTAAGAGTTTACTACCGGAAATAAAAATATCATAGTTTCCAGCCAGTTGACCTCATACCTGACGAACCCTAAAATGCACGGGCATCTCCCGCAACCGTTTTGATGCATCTAAAACACTTCGTGTCGAAATTATTCCGCCGCCGCTCGCGGCCGCAATCTCGCCGCCCCGTCAGACTTCCGAGCCATTTTATGAAACGCAAATTACTTTCGCTCAATGCCCCGCCGACAAGCCGGACGCTCCTTGCCGCCTTGCTCCTCTTTTCGCTCTGCCTGCCTGCGGCAAACGCCCGCGCGCAAAGTCTCGGAACGCCCCAACCGCGCCGCGAGCAACTTCTGAACGGGCTGCGCATACTGCTCCTGCATCGCCCCGCCGACCCGCAGGTCTTGCTCAAGGTCAGGATCAAGAATGGGGCGGCCTTCGACCTCGCGGGCAAAGAAGGCTTGATGACGCTCCTCAGCGATGCCCTCTTCCCCGATGCGGAAACGCGCCAGTATGTCGCCGAAGAGTTGAACGGGCGGCTCGAAGTCAACACTTCCTACGACCATATCGAAATACTGCTGAGCGGCAGGGCGAGCGACTTTGAACGGCTCGTCGAACTCCTGCGCAATGCCGTGCTGCAAATGCGCCTCGCGGCAGAGGATGTGAACCGCCTGCGCGAAGCACGCCTCAAAGCCGCGCGCGACACCGCCGGACAGCCCGCCCTTCTGGCCGACCGCGCTGCAGCGGCCAGACTCTATCGTTCATACCCTTACGGGCGCTCGCTCGCGGGCACGCCCGAAAGCCTCGCGCGCATTGAGCGTCCAGATATGTTGCTCGCGCGCGAACGCTTCATCAATCCCAACAACTCCACGCTCGTCCTCGTCGGCGGCGTCGAAGCCCCGCGCGCCATGCGCGCCTTCCGGCAGTTTCTAGGCTCTTGGCGCAAGAGCGATTCGATCCCACCGGCAACTTTCCGTCAGCCCGATGCGCCAGACGCGCGCACGCTCATCGTCAATCTTCCCGGCGCAAACGAAGTGGAGGTGCGTCTGGCCGCGCGCGGCGTGTCGCGCACAGACCCCGACCGCGCCGCCGCAACTGTCGTCGCCGCGCTCCTGCGCGAACGTTGGGCAACTGCGCTCAAGGAGTGGCAGCCCAAGTCCACCTTCGCGCGCCACGATGCTCATAACCTGTCGGGTATCATGCTGCTCGGCACGACCGTCCCTGCGGGCGTCGCGGCGCAGACGCTCGAAGCGGCGCGCACGGTCGTCGCCGGTCTCGATGCCGCGCCCGTCACCAATGCCGAACTGGAGAGCGCCAGACGCGCCGCGCTTGCCGCTCTCAACGAGCGCAGGCAACGCCCCGAAGCGCTCGCCGACGAATGGCTCGACGCAACCACTTACAACTCCGCGCTCGGCGACGATGAACGCGCCCTGCAAGCCCTCACGCCCGCCGACGTGAAACGAGTTGCCGCGCGCCTCTTCGGCGGCGAGGCGAAACTGGCGAGCGTCGTGGTCGGCGACGCGACGCAACTGCGCAGCGAACTGGCGCGCCTGAGCGGCGGCATCGAAGTGGCGGGGGCGAATTCACCCGCGCCCGCCTCTTCTGCCTCCGAGCCGAAACTGCCGAAGCGCCCGTAGTCAATTTACAAAAGAATCGCAAGCTACCTGCAACCTATTAGCCTCGCATAATCATTTAAGGTGTCCACGCCAACAAGTCCGAATGAACATGAACGCCGGCAGGAGCACGCGCGTCGAGTTAACTCGATGTTCGCGGGTATCGCGCGCCGCTACGATCTTTTAAATCACCTGCTGTCGGCGAACATTGATCGCCGCTGGCGCAGGCTTGTGGCGGAACGCCTGCGTCCCGCGCTCGGCCGCGGGACGCGCACGCTCGACGTGGCTTGCGGCACGGGCGACCTTGCGTTGACTTTGGCCGAAGCCGGACAGACGAGCGTGACCGGGCTTGATTTTTGTCGCCCGATGCTCGAAGTGGCGGCGCGCAAAGCGGCGCAGCAAAGGCGCGGGATTCCCTTCATAGAGGCCGATGCGCTTCGCCTGCCCTTTGCGGCTGAGACCTTCGATGTTGTGACCATCGCGTTCGGTCTCAGGAACCTGGCGAGCGTCGAGGGCGGACTTCGAGAGTTGTTTCGCGTGCTGAGGCCGGGCGGGAGCGTCGCGATTCTGGAATTTTCGCACCCGGTTGTGCCGGGCTTTCGCGCTCTTTTTCAATTTTATTTTACGCGCGTGCTACCGCGCATCGGCGGCCTCGTGAGCGGCTCGCGCGGCGCGTATGAGTATCTGCCGGATTCCGTGTCGCGCTTCCCAGACCAGCAGCGTCTGGCCGAGTTGATGCGCGAAGTGGGCTTCGGCGAGGTGATGCATCAGAATTTGACGGGCGGCATCGCGGCTCTGCATCTGGGCATGCGCCCCGGCCGCGTTTGAACCGAGATTGGCTTGCGCTACTTTGAAAGAGCGCAAACCGAAAACGTAGTCCGATGGTTTTGTGTCATTCCCGTGCGACGGTTGTCGGGGCTGTTCGTGCGACGAAAGACATACATTCCGTCGGGCTACGTTTTTTTCGTAAATCGTGAATCGTCAATCGTGAATAGAAGAAATCAGTTTTTCTATTCACGATTGAC